>JBAWFQ010000117.1:0-4908 GCA_049592035.1 Terriglobales bacterium | reverse complement strand
CTCTCACGCTGCATAAGACGACATGCACGCACTTTAGAAACCGTGACCTTCGCAGCCTGTGAGCAAGACACACTGTGTCTGTTCGTCATAAAGAATCAAGCGGTGTGAAAGCGACGCTTATCGATTTTCAGACTCCGGATCTTGGAATCGAGCGTGGAAGGAGGCATGCCAAGTTTGGCGGCCGCACCCGTGGGCCCGGCAACGCGGCCCCTGCATTCTGCAAGTGCGGATTCGATGGACTCCTTCTCCTGCGCGACTAGCTCATGCGTCAACTGCCGAGCGGGGCGAGGCTGGGCGGAAAGCCAACTCTCATCGACCGAGAGATTCTCCGAGTCACAGAGAATCACCGAACGCTCAATGACGTTTTGCAACTCGCGAATGTTGCCGGGCCAGGAATAGGACTGCAATCCGTCCATGCTGTTCTTTTCGATGTGTCGAAAATGTTTCCCCGTCCTTGTGGCATAGCGATCGATAAAATACTCAACCAGCAGACGGATATCTTCGCGTCGTTCCCGCAAAGGGGGCAGCTCCAGCGGAAACACATTGATGCGGTAGTACAAATCGTTACGAAATGTACCGGCGGCAATCGCCGCGGGCAGGTCGCGATGGGTAGCAGCAATGACACGCACATTAGCGCGAATCGACAGATTGCTGCCAACTCGCTGAAACTCCCGTTCCTGCAACACACGTAGCAGAGCGATTTGCGTCTCAGCCGGAAGCTCTCCGATCTCGTCCAGAAAAATCGTTCCTCCCTCGGCCAACTCAAAGCGTCCGAGGCGTTTCTGCAGAGCGCCTGTGAATGCGCCTTTTTCATGCCCAAATAATTCAGAGGCGATCAGATCACGCGGGATAGCCGCGCAGTTCACGCTCACGAAAACTCTGTCAGATCGCGGAGAGCGTTTGTGAATGGCGCGCGCGACAAGCTCCTTTCCGGTCCCTGTTTCCCCAGTGATCAAGACAGTGGAGTCCGTTCCCGCAACTTTGGCTGCTCGAGCGAGGACGTGTCGCAGTGCTGACGAAGTTCCAACGATCGATTCGAACATCGAGGCCTGGTCAATCTCTTCACGCAGGGCCAAATTCTCGCGTTCCGCGCGTTCTTGGTCTTGCTTCCGATCTTCAATATCCGTTCGCGTTAAGCACCAGCGGGTAACTACGCCACCGTCCCTTAGCGGTGTCAACTGGTGAAGAAACCAACGATATAGACCATCGTGCTTTCGGATGCGCACTTCGATCTCGCTGGGTTGCCCGCCCTTCATCGAACCCAACAGCCACGATAGGAATCCTTCCAGGTCCTCAGAATGAGTGGTTTTCTTAACGAAATCAGTCAGAGAAGTGAACTCCACGTCCCCGAAATACTGGCGTGCTGTCTGATTCCCATAGAAGCGGCTGAAATCCGTCTCCAGAAGAATCATGTGTTGGGGGACCATGTCGACGACCTGTTGGAGCTGGCGCTCGCGTCTGCGCAGTTCTTCTTCGGACTGATGAATTTTCTCAAAAGCACGGGCATTCGTAATCGCCACCGCAACCTGGTCGGCAAAGATTCGCAGCCACGCAAAATCTTGTTCGCACAGCGCTTCACGGCTGAATAAGGCTAAGACTCCAAGAACTTCCCCACGGCTGACGAGGGGATAGCCCGCAAAACTCCGGATGCCCTCACGTTCCGCCCACTCCTTCCGGCGAATCCACTCACTCTCGACTGCAGAATCGGGAATCAGGATCGATTTCCCGGTCGCTCCGATTTCTCCAACCTTGCGATGTCCGAGTGGAATCCTGCGGAATTGCCCCTGCAAATAAGACCAGTCTTCTCCAGAAGAACTCTTGGGTGAGCCGGCACTGGCGACCAAATGAAGACATCGAGTTTGATCAGCGCAATCGGCCTTGCGAAAACATGTGTCGCACAAGTCACCGGGCGAAAGTAGCCAGATGCGTGCCAGAGCCACGCCTGGCTGCACAGCCAGGCCATCGACAGTAGATTTCAGAACTTCATGAGTGGCATGCTCGCCAGCGACGGTCGCAGCAAGGGAGAGTAACGGTTCGGCCTGCACGGTCTTTGCCCCCTAAATGGTACGAATTCTAGCATCGAAAAATCAGCACATATAGAGGTCAAGTAAGCCTTCGCTGTGGTCTCCCCGTATACATCGTCCCCTTCGGAGAATGACGATCCATCCTGTTCAGTGCGGCACCTCACGAAGTCTCGTGAATTTCCGAGCAATTAGTCAGCTCCAAATTGCCTAACTTGCCCGCTTTCAGCCAATTGGCTTTGGCTGGCAGCTTGCGATAACAGAAGCCTGAGTGATGACGGATGTACCGAGGGGATCAAAATGCTGCACCGTATTTCAGAGAAGATGCTGACCAATCGAGCGCTCCGCCGCTCGATTCTCATGTTCCTTATTAACGCCCTGATTAATGTCTTTGCTCTTCCCGCTTGCGCGCAGACTGCCGCAAACGGGGGATGGCCTCTCTTGGAAGGCGGACTGGGACAGAAAAGCCCCCGACAGAGGCTAGCCGCAGTCCGAGTCTTGGGCCTCATCCCCGACGATCCTCATGCCACTGAACTAGCCGAGAAGGCGTTGACCGACAAGAACAGTTCAGTCCGAGCGGCGGCTGCTACATCGCTGGGCCAGATGCGCGCGTCCGGAGCGGACGCGAGCTTGAAGCAGGCGCTTAACGATAAAAACTTGTCCGTCGTGATGGCCGCTGCGCACGCCTTGCGTTTGCTAAATGATCCGGCTTGCTACGACGCTTACTATGAGATCTTCACTGGCGAGCGCAAGAACGATTCCGGCATGATCGCCCAAGAGATGAAAGTGCTCCACGACCCGAAGCAATTGGCGCAGATGGGATTCAGCGAGGGAATCAGCTACGCTCCATTCGCCGGCATCCCCTGGGCAGCCTTGCAGACGATCATGAAAGATCGAAAAAGCGGCGCGGCAGCGAAGGCTGCCTTGATCTCTGCTCTCGCGACAGACCCAGACCGCCGCACTAACAAAGTGTTGCTGGCCACAAGTCAGAACCGTAACTGGGTGTTGCGGGTAGCTGCATTGGAAGGAATCGCGAAGCGGGGAGATCCCATTCTCTTGCCGGACATCGAGCCTCGGCTTTCCGATTCCAAGCCTGAAGTGAGATTTGCGGCGGCAGCCGCGGTCATTCGTTTAGGTGATCTCGCGAAGGCAGAAGATCCGAAGATTGCACAAACAGCGATCTCTGCAAAAGCGGGAGAACCGCAGGCAACGAGCGCCGTCATGCAAACCGCGAAGTGAGCACGATTCTATGTTGAGCCTGATTCGCCAACTTCTCCGACCCTGTCGCGGGACGTTCTTCGTCGTTGTTTTGATGGCCCTGATGTTGGCGACCGAGATGAGCCTGGGCGCCCCGTAGGCACTGTCGATCGTTATCGACAACATTTGCCGGCGGACACCAGCAAGCTCACTTGGCGAAGCCACGTAGCGGTTCTCTCGCCGCCATTCTCATCAGCATCTTCAAGCCTGGCAGATCTCTCCGAGTCCCAGCTCCCTCGTCACGCGTGCTCGCTCTGAACACGGTCGCGACTCGTTCCCGACTTTTCTCCAAGAAAGGGACGCGCATCCTTAACGACGGCATCCGCAGTCGCGCTGGGAAGCAGTCAGTCACGAAATCTCGGAAATCCGCGAACGTATCGGAACGAAGAAGGCTCGTAAGCGCTTGATCTTACGAAAGAAGAGATTGGTCACGGCGATGCATTACCAGCTGACGCAAGGCTGGTCGATGCGGCCTAAAACATTTGAAGAAAGGTCCACGGAAATGAAATTACACAAGATCGCTCTCGCATTATTCCTCGGAGCGGCTTCGATGGCCGCCTCCGCCGCCGATAACTCTACTTCGCAAAGCCCCGACGCCTCAGGCAGCTTGTCCTCTGCTTACACCACAACCAAGGATCACGATGATTCCGACGTATTTCGAATTGTAACGCCTTATCTTGGCGAGGGGGTTAGTGACATGACGACGGTGAAGGCCGTCCTCCGCGTCGGCGCTGGCATTCTTCCCGATTCGCTGAGGGTCAAGCTAAATGGGAAAAATGTCACCTCGCACTTCCAGTGGGGAGAATGCGAGAAAAATGCTTGTAAATGGACTGCCGAACTCACGAAAGCCAACCACCTGCTGACCGGCCAGAATCAGCTCATCGCACTTGCCCGTAACTCGCGCCGCAATATTGAACTGGCGCGCGTGACGTTCAGTTACACCCCCGGCGTGACCTCGGGTGCCACCTATTACACGCCCGCCGCCGTCGGGATCTCCCTCAACGCAGGTGGTGCTCAGCCGTGGGTTTCTCTGACAACGGGCACTCCCGCCAATCTGCAAGACAACCTCAATGGGGACGGCGTTCAATTCCCTTACCGCGACGCTACCTTTCCCGCGGCCACCGACACACCATGCACCTCGCGCTATCAGGTCGTGGTGCTGAATCGCCAGACTCCGACCCAGGAAGATGGCTACATGTGTCCCGCAGACGCAACTGCGCTCAAGAGCGATCTCGCCGGCTTGACGAAAGGGACCGAGATCGTGCTGGTCGGCACCACGCAGTACAACAACGCGGACGCCGCCCTGGATACGACGGCCATTGGAGGAACCAACTATTCCAGCTATCCCGCGAGTTGGCAGCCGCAGGGGTATGCGGCGATTGGCGTTCCGGGAGCCGCACCGGGCAGTGCATACGAAAGCTACTTCCTTGCGTCCGACGTGGGCAAGTCTTACCAACAAAACCCCTCCGCCCAAGGTCTCCTGTCCATAGACAGTAATTCCAACTACAACTTCCATGCCGCCAACAATCTTCAGTTTGAGGACTACCCGAATAATCCAAATCTCAGCGCGTCTACGTTTACCGTGAGTTATTACGGCGCCTCGACCTTGCAGATGTTGCCACCGGTCGGC
>JBAWFQ010000116.1:0-14112 GCA_049592035.1 Terriglobales bacterium | reverse complement strand
GGAAAAGCAAAAATGGTACGGCGTTGTGAATTTGAGAACACTGTGCATTTGTTTCGCTGACGCAGGAGAGTCCCGAAAGATGAATCGAAGCATTTCAGGCTTCATTCCGGTGAAGAATCCATAGCTTTCCTTGCTTGGGTCGATGTGCCTGTCAATGACGCGAGCGAGTGCCAAAATCTTTGCGTCTGCGGCGGTCTTGGGCCATCCCTCAAATTGTCCGCTGAGCCCCTTAGCTTCGTTATGCTTAAAGTAGGAAATTACTGGCGGCTGATGGAGCACCCTATTCCAGTCGTCGGAAAAGCGATCCCACAATTCGACGGAAGTAACCCAACCCCCTAAGAGAAATACTCGCTTGTCGCCGGGTTCCTGTGTGTCGGATTCGTCGAAAAATCCGCGTAGTTTAAGCATCAGAAAGTCTACCCGCCCGAAGCTCACTGGGCATTCCGCGACGATGCGGCACGGCCCGCCATATGGGTTGTGGTTCATCCTAGAGCCATTCCCCGTCTTTCTTGCGCCATCTAACGGTGATGTGGTCGCCCGGCATTTTGATGCTGTCATATTCAAAATAATTTCCGTTTCGGACATCTGGGGCCGCTGCTGATACTTCGTACCCATCTGGCACTTCGACGCGAATACATGTTTTTAGTGTGGGAACCCTCCCGATGATGACCATGTAATATCCATGCCTGCACAATATTTTAAATGATCCACTGCCTCGATAGGTAACTCCCGTAGAAACTGGCCGGAACTCGATACGACGGAGTTTTGCGGTTAGCAGCCCCGGTTCTTTTTCATGCAACGTCATATCCTTACTACTTAATTTGACTTTTCCGTCCGATGATGTGAACGACATCTGTACCAAATGCGGTTTGTGCGCTACGTCCCACTCAATTCCAGGATCAATGGACACTGGATTATTTGTCGGATTGACAATATCAGTCTCGTAGGTCGCCGTGACCCAGAATCCGCTATCGCAGGGTTCAACTAACAAGGTCTCCCGGATTTCCTCTCGCAGTAGCTTTGTCTCAAATACTATTTCCTTCAGTTTGTCTTTTACCCGTGGGTGATGCTCAAATCCGAGCATGTGAACAAAGAGCCCTCGCGATGCTTCGGTAAGAAGGTCGCGTTTAAGGAAGTAATCCACAGTAAGGGCAAGGACGCCAGCAATCAGGATGGCATCCGCAGCCGTTGAAATAATGCGATTATCTGGGAACTGCCAAATTAAAACGAGGCCTCCTATAATCAGTAGTAGAGCAAGCATCCAGCCGCGCATCCAGTTCCTTTTCGGCTCTATTGCCATGCTGTTATCCTCCGACTGAACAGACAGCATGTTACCAAGAAACACTCTTTCTGGAATGTGGTGGAATGTGGGGACAGACGGGACGTTCCCAAGTTTCGCAGGCTAAGCAACAAAATTAAGATCCGACTGTCTGGAGTCGGTCGAGGATTTCTTGGGTCGAGAAGAATGCAGGGGTCCTTCGACTGCGCGCTGCTACGCTTCGCTCACAGCGCTCCGCTCAGGATGACAGGGTTGGGAGGGTGCTCAGGCACGTCCGCGAAACAATGGAGCTTACGCGGCGGGCACGATTAGAATCCAAACCCTAAGGGCGCCGCTTGCGCCTGCGTCTCTCCCCAAGCTGTTTATCCTTGACAAAGGTACCATATATGTTACCATCACAAGCAGTCGAGATTCTCGAATACCTCGATTGGAAAGGCCGTAGTCCCTATGGCGCGTGGTTTGACTGCCTGAGCGCGCCAGCCGCAGCCAAGGTCGCCGTGGCGATAACGAGACTGGCGCAGGGCAACTTCTCCAACGTGAAGGGCGTTGGTGGTGGGGTTTACGAATACCGAGTCGATTTCGGGCCGGGCTTACGGATTTATCTGGGCAAAGACGGAGAGCGCCTGGTCATTCTGCTGGCTGGCGGAGCCAAGAAACGGCAGCAGAAGGACATCGAGGATGCCAGGGCCCGATGGCAGGACTACAAGAAGAGAAAGTTGCACGAGTGAATTACCTATGCCCTTAACCCGCGATTTCAAAGAAACGATTCAAGCCCGGGTGAAGCGCGACGCCGCGTTCCGCAAGGAACTGCTGCGCGAGAGTGTCGAATGCTTCGTTTCGGGGGACATCGAAACCGGCAAGGCTGTACTGCGCGATTACATTAACGCCACCATCGGTTTTGCCGATCTTGCCGAAGCCACCCACCACTCCGCCAAGAGCCTGATGCGGATGCTGAGCCCCTCGGGCAACCCGCAGGCACGCAACCTGTTCGAAATTGTCGAGTATCTTCAGCGCAAAGAACGAGTCCGCTTCAAGGTCGCCGCAGCCGCAAGGGCCTGATGATCCGTAGGTTTCACGAACGCCAATAGTCCGCCCTCCGACCTTATCCCCGGATTCCGATATTGGACATAAAAACCGGGGTGCGTCCCGTCGACCGATTCCAGACAGTCGGATAGCTACTAATCGTGATTCTCTGGAATCACCAGTCCGTCGCGCTCGTCGTCCCAGGCGATGGCAGACATTTTCCACTCTCCATCCTTTCGCACGAATTGAATGGTCTGCATGCCGCGGGTGTTGAAGCGTTCGCCGTGCAGCGCTCCCGTTTTGCGGTACACGAGGAAGCGGTGGGCGACATTTCCGAAGATTTGGGTAGTTTCCCATTCCTCACGCTCGCAGAGATCCACCAGGGTGCCGTCGTTGAGCCATTGTTCGCGCGGCGTAATGAATTCCGAGATGGAAAACACCTCGGTGGTAGGTCCGCAGGTTCTCACGATGATGCCCTGCGGGATGAACAGATCGTGGATTCGCTGGAGGCTGACGGTTGCTCCAGGCGTCGGTGAGAAAAGCCGGAAGAATTCCGCGGTGAGTGCGTCGATACGGCGCTTATCTCCGTCAATGGATGGAGCAGACGGCGCTTTCAAACCCGGCATGGATCACTCCTCTTTCCAAGTCAAATATCCAAGTCAAATATCCAAGTCAAGTTTCCAAGTCAAGCGATTGTCTCTACTCATTTCGCGGCTCTTTCGCGATGGACTCGGCGGGTGGGCCACGTTCACGTCGGGAGTATAACGCGGGTTTGTCTTGGAGCGTTGGCCGGAAATAACGCGTCACCGGAACTCTGGCGCTGGAGCAGCTTCCGCGCTTACTTTCTGGGTGAGGCGGGTCCGGTGCTAGTTAACGAGTGGGACGTGCTTAGGATGAAGATCCGGCCTCCGGCTGCGTAGAGCGAAGCCCGAGGGTGTCGGCTGTCCGGCGGGCCACTTCTCGAAAAGCGCGAAAAGTGGCGCGCCCGCCACCTAACCTGAGCGGCTCTTAGTTGTGGTTGGCGATCTCGCGTAGCGCGGCCGTGTTACGGATCACCATGGTCGAGCCTTTTGATTGCAAGATCTGACGCTTCTTCAGTTCCGCAAACAGACGGGTGACCGTCTCTCGCGAGGTTCCAATCATCTGCGCGATTTCCTCGTGAGTTAGTCGCAGCTTCAAACGGGGATCGCCTTTGACGCCATCTCCACTCTTGGCGCCCCATTCGAGAAGCAACTTCGCCAGTTTCTCGGCGGCGGAGTGGGAGAGTCCGAGCGCGCCCGCTTCCTTGCAGGCATTGTGATATTTCTCGCTGAGCTGCTCGGCTACTTTGAAGCAGGCCTCGACATCATCTTTGAGGAAGTGGAGAAAATCTTCGCGCTTGACGAAATTGACCTGGCACGGATCGAGCGTCTCCGCGGTCACTTCGTATGGTTTGCCGGAAATGGTGGCGCTCAGTCCGAGCACTTCGCCGGGTTCGGCAAGTTTTACAATGACGGTTCTGCCGCTTGGGGAGTTGATCGAGAGCTTGACGCTGCCTTTGCAGAGCACGAAGATGCCGCGGGGCATTTGTCCTTCGACAAAGAGCACGGCGCCCTCGGGATAGGCGGTTGCGTACTTGATGTTTTCAAATGCCCGCAGCGCGGTATCGGGCAGATCGCAGAAGATACGATCAGTGCGCAGCTTGCACGTAATGCAGCTTTCCACTATCTCCATTCCGTATGGCGAGAGCATGAACCAGCCTCCTGGACGGCCCCCACCTCGCTTGGTGGATGGCTTCTTGCGCCATGCACGAGGGAGCTGAGCCCGACCTCTAGCGCCAGTTTCCACCGGAGCGGAACACTTCGCTGTGCTGCAAGACACATGGCAATGTGATCTTCCTCACGTGGGTTGGGTCAAGGGCCGGAGGTGGAAAACGCCCACCTCAGGTGGTAAAGGCGCGAGGCATTTTCAGCGGCTTAACGGCAGGAGTAAGGCGGTTGCAGGCAAACGTGCCTTTCCCTGCGCAGTGTCACCTCAGCGGCTCAAGCCGCCATTGAGAGTGAATCAGTTATCGCAGCGCTGAAGCGCTGCGCCACCCAAAGGCAAAATCGAAAGCAAAATCAAGTGCAAATGCAAAATCAAGTGCAAATGCAAAAACCTTGGCGGACGCTACCGTGCAATTCCACCCCTTCGGCTTCGCTCAGGGCAGGCTCTTGCGCGAAAAAAGCGCAAGGATGGGACATCCATCGGCAAAAAACAAATCGGCCTGGCCGACAGGGCTACTTTGCCTGCAAGGTTTCGATGTAACGGGTAAGGTTCGACACGCGTTGCTGCACCTCACCCTCGTGGCCGCCGCTCATGTTCCAGAATAATGCTCCCCACACCGGCATGTCCTTGGAGCCGTGCGCCGGCGTCGCGGATTCGCTGCGGATGGAAGCCTCGACTTTCAGGGCCGGATATTTTCCTCCGTTGTTCTTCGCCAGCAGGGCAAGGTCGGTGGGAGGCACTTTCAGAGCGCTGGCGGCGGGACCTCCGCCTTTGCCGTCGATGCCATGGCAAACGGCACAATAGGCCGTGTACATCTCCTTGCCGGACGCGGGCGACGTGCTCTTCATGGGAACATGCTTGATGGTTTTCTCTGGGGCCGCCGTTTGGCCGCCCTGCATTTGACTCTGAGCGGCGACGGTGCAGGCGCATACGATCAGAACAGTAAACAACAAAATCAGTTTTCTCGCGGACATCGTATTCTCTCCTTTCAACAAGCGCGCTTGGTTCAGACCTGGCGCGCCGTCAACCAAGAACCCGACGACACTGCCACTTTACACTTTGCCGCAGTTATCGCGTGGGAATTTTCCAATCCTGGCCCGTGTGCACCAGAGCAAGCGTGGCCTTTGTCGGGTCTGCATGATAGAAGTCGGCATTATATTTATTGATCAGGGTTTGACGCTCCCACAGATTGAAGCTTTTCACCAGCGTGCCACCCGCATCGAAGATATCGCCGAATTGATTGGGCAACCATTTCCAGGTGTAGTCGACGGTGGCGTTGTCTCCGCTCGTCGTGATGTTGCCAATGGCCACGAGTTGCCGTTGCGCCAGGGGAACTTCATAGGAGTCGGTGCCATCGGCTTCTTTCTCTTTTTTGCAGCCCGCAACGCTGGCCAGCAGTTGCTCTCCCTGAGGGGTTAGCGAAACTTCCACCTTGCCCTTTGCCGGTTTGCCCAATTTAACGATCCCGGCTTTTTCCAGTAATCGATAATTGGGCTCATCGAGTTTACCGCTGTCGCCCGGTGTCACGGCGCCGACGCGAAAGTGAATGACGGCGGGAGCACGTTGTTGAAGCGCGGCAGTCACGATTACGCTCGCCTTCTGCGCGCTTAGAGGAGTTCCCCGAACTTGAAGGATGACATAGCCTGCTAAACCCACAATCGCCACTACCAAACACATCATGAGCAGCAACGGTAAGACCGATGAAGGTTTTTCCATCGCAACTTCGGCTTCAAACATGGCAGCCCCCTTTTTCTTGAACAGCTGAAAGTCGTCCACCAACCTTTCATTGTGAGACGGCGTGTTCCCGAATGCTGTGATGAACGGCACAATCAATTGTTCGGTTTGTCACCGAAGTGCTATCCCCGTCGGATGGCGACGGGGGCCAGGTTTGGCGGTGTGCGTATCCTCACGTAGAGCGGTGATGTCTGTCACATCGGCAGGTATCGCTTCAACGGCATAATCGGGATCAGTTTTTGAGTGAAGTTCTATCGTGAGCGTGGAGATTTCATGCCAAAGGGACGTGTTTCAATCGTCGTTGAGCGCTGCAAAGCCTGCGGCTTCTGTGTGGAGTTCTGCCCCTCCCACGTGCTGGCGCTTTCCTCCGCTTTTAATTCCAAGGGCTACCATCCACCGCATGTAGTGCATCCGGAAAAGTGCAGTGGGTGCGATTTGTGCGGGATGTACTGCCCCGACTTTGCCATCTGTGCGGCCAAAGTCGATTCCCCCAAGAAGGCGGTTCCGACTAAGGCCGTATCCGCGAAGGAAGGTGAAAAATGAAAGCTGACCCTAAAGGTGTGCTGACCGGCACGCACTTCTTGGACGGCGACCACGCCTGCTGCGAAGGCGCTCTGGCGGCGGGTTGCCGATTTGCCGCCGGATATCCGATTACTCCTTCCACCGAAGTGGTGGAGCGGTTTGCCGCACGCGTGCCGAAAGTGGGCGGAGCGTTCATTCAGATGGAGGACGAGCTGGCGGCTTCCATTACCCTGCAAGGCGGGGTTTGGGCGGGGGCCAAGGCGATGACCGTTACCTCCGGGCCGGGCTTCTCTCTGATGATGGAGCATATCGGCTACGCGGCCATGACCGAGACGCCGTGCGTGTTCGTCGATGTGCAGCGCGGAGGGCCGTCCACCGGTTTGCCCACGCTTCCGGCACAGGCTGACATGATGCAGGCAAAGTGGGGATCGCATGGCGATTACGAAGTGATTGCGCTGTGCCCGAATTCTCCACAGGAATGTTTCGACCTCACCATCAAAGCTTTCAACCTGGCCGAGGAATACCGCGTGCCGGTGATGTTCATGATGGACGAATGCGTCGGGCACATGACCGAGAAGGTTGTGATACCTCCGGCCGACGAGATCGAAGTCACACCGCGAAAGCATACGCACAAGTCGTTTGCAGACTATTTGCCCTACGGCACGAACGGCGACATGGTTCCGGAAATGGCGCATGCGGGCGATGGTTACAACTTCCACGTTACCGGTCTGACGCACGACGAGCGTGGCTATCCCAACATGACGCTGCCGGTTCAGGACAGGATGATTCGCCGCCTGCAAAATAAGATTCTCAGCGCCGTCGACCGCATCACCATGACTGAAGAAGAACAAATTGAGGGCGCCGATGTCGTGGTTGTTTCCTACGGAATTACTTCTCGCGTGGCCCAACGTGCTATCGAAGCGGCTCGTGAAAAGGGCTTGCGCGTCGGCAAGTTGCGTTTGATCACTGCCTGGCCGTTCCCCGAAAAGAAAATCAGGGAAATCGCCAAGAAGGTGAAAGCCTTCGTAGTCCCCGAACTCAACCTGGGCCAGATGGTGCGAGAAGTCGAACGCGCCGCTGGCGGGCAAGCCAAGACCTTCGCCGTGTCGCACGCCGGCGGCGGAGTGCACAACCCCGAAGACATTCTCAAGGTAATTGTGGAGGCGAGTCGATGACCGACAGCTTGAATAACGATCTCCTGAACACCGATTCTAGTAGCGACGATTCCTGCAGCAGCGGCGCCTGCGGCGATTCCTGTAACGACGATCTCGTCAACCCCGTCGAACAATTCCTGCGCAGCGATCGCGTGCCTCACATCTGGTGCCCGGGATGCGGCATTGGCACCACCGTGAACTCGTTCGCGCGAGCGCTCATCGAGTCGAAAATCGATTTGGGATCGCTGGCCCTGGTTTCCGGCATCGGCTGCACGGGCCGCGTGGCCGGATATGTGAAGCTCGATTCTTTTCATACCACCCACGGCCGCGCGATTCCGTTCGCCACCGGATTGAAGCTGGCCAACCCCAAGCTGAACGTGGTGGTTTACTCCGGAGACGGAGATCTTTCGGCCATCGGCGGCAATCATCTGATTCACGCCGCACGGCGCAACATCGACCTGAAAGTCATCTGCGTCAACAATCTGATTTACGCCATGACCGGCGGCCAGACCGCTCCCACTACTCCCGATCACTCGACGACGTCGACGAATCCTTACGGCGTGTTCGAGCCGTCGTTTAACTTGCCACACCTGGTCGAAGCGGCAGGGGCGGTTTATGTGGCGCGCTGGACCACTTACCACGTCAGGCAACTCTCGCGTTCCATCGCCGAGGCGTTCAATAAGAAGGGATTCTCGTTTATTGAGGTGATCTCGCCCTGTCCAACGCTTTACCAGCGCCGCAACAAGATGGGCGATGGCCTCGATGCCATGAAATATTACAAAGAGAAGAGCAAAGTCCGGCACGGCTGTCCGACGAATGAAGTCGGCATGACCATGACGGGAGAAATCATCGTGGGCAAATTTGTGGACCGTGAACGCCCCGATTACCAAACCATGATGCGCGCCCAATATCAGGAGTCGTTGGGTGACAAGTATGTGGATCAACCCTCCGTACAAGAGGAGCCGGTATGCAGCTAACGGAAATTCGAATTGCAGGTTTTGGCGGCCAGGGAGTCATCCTCTCGGCCATTGTGCTTGGCAAAGCGGCCTCGATTTATCAAGGCGCTTTCGCCACCATGACGCAGAACTTCGGCCCGGAGGCTCGCGGCGGCGCTTGCAGCGCGCAACTGGTGCTTTCCGACTCGCCCATTTTGTATCCGTATGTCACGCACCCGGACATCACGGTGATCATGTCGCACGAAGCCTATGTGCGCTTTGGCAAAGAGGTGAAAGAGGGCGGCATCCTGATTGTCGAGCAGGATTTAGTGCGCGTTTCGGACGTCAGTAAATCAGTCCAGGTCTATAGCATTCCGGCGACCCGCATCGCCGAAGAACTGGGCAAGCGCATGGTGCTGAATTCCGTAATGGTGGGATTCTTCACCGCCGTGACTCGCCTGCTCGAACCCGACGCGGTCCGCAAGGCGGTTGCGGATTCTGTTCCCAAGAACTTCCGCGAACTCAACCTGCAAGCGTTCGAAAGAGGATTTGAGTACGGAGCCACTGCGTTAAATACCAACGCGAGTCCCGACGATGCCGTACTGGAGGCCCAGTACTCGCCGGAGTAAATCTGTAGAGATCAAGTCTAGAACGGGCCGCCCGGACTCAACCCCGGGCGGCCAGCTTTTTGGGCACGATAGCTGACAACGCGAAAGCCAGCGCGGGCGTGATAATTCTCGATGACAACCCCTAAAGGGGCATCTCAATTTCAAGAGCATGAGGCATCGCTAAAGCGATGCCCTGATACGGAACTGGTCCTGAGATGAAACTTATCCGGATATAAAAACCTACCCTGATATGAAACTCGCGGCCGCCATGTGCAAGATATTGCATATATCCGGCCTGTAGCATCTCTCCGCCGTGCTACACGAAAATCGTGGTTGTGACTAACCGCTTGCGTTTGTTTCTGTTCTTGCGAGTGCTTTCTGGCGGCTGCGGGTTTAGCATAGTAGGGGTATCTCCGCTGGATGGCCACGTGCGTGCATCTAACATAGCTGGGTCTAACGACAGATAATTCAGGGAGTATGGGATTGCGGACAGAGGGTCAAAAAAAGATGAGGTTTTCGCTGGCGGTTGCGGTCGTATTGGCGGGGATTAGCGTGAGCGGCTGGGCTCAGCAGAACAACCAGTTTAAGGTGCGGGCGACGCACGAGAAGCCGGCAAAACAGAGCGCGCCGCTAATGAAGGCGCAATCGGCTGGGAACACCAATGCCAGCGCCGATGCCAAGGCTTTGCAAAATGTGGAGCGTCAATCTGGCAAGGGCGCGGCTCATTCGGCGGCAACAAAGAAGGCTCCCGCGCTGAAGCCGGTAAAAGACAAAGCGAATCCGCCGATGAACTTCAATGGCACGGGCGGAGGCGGTATTAAGGGTGGAGGACGAGGCGCGCAGGCCAATCCTTACAAAGGACGCCTCAAGCAAAAAGGCGGCGGCATGGGCGGCGGCCACCAGTAGAAGAGGCCGCGGAAAAACTAGTTCCCAAGTAGAAAGTGTTACCTCAGCGGCTAAAGCCGACACTGAGAACAAGGCATTGATCGCAGCGGTAAACCGCTGCGCCACCCAAAACCAAGCGCAGGATCGAACCAAAACCAAGCGCAGGATCGAACCAAAACCAAGCGCTGGATCGGGTTGTTTCCGCAGCCTCTAGAACTCGCCGAAGCGTAGAAGCTCCAGGCGAGATTCAACGGGCAGCGGGGGAGCGATCTTGTTCTGGAGCTGGGACTTCAGCTGCTGGGCTCGTGGCGATCGTTGAGACGGTGGTTTCTGATGCTTTAGTTCTTGGTTCTTTGTCCGTAGTTTTGCGCTCTTTGATGGTGGGTTCTTTGAGAGAGTACTTCAGCAGGCAATACAGGGCGCGCACGCCATCTTTCCATCCGATTTTCTTGCCCTCCTCGTAGGTGCGTCCCCAGTAACTGATTCCGACTTCGTAAATGCGGAGGTTGCGGCGGGCGACTTTCACCGTGATTTCGGGCTCGAATCCGAAACGATTTTCTTCGATCGGAATCGATTGAATCACTTCGCGGCGGAAAACCTTGTAGCAGGTTTCCATGTCGGAAAGATTGATGTTGGTGAGGCAATTGGAGAGCAGAGTGAGGGCGCGATTGCCGACCGAGTGCCAGAAGTATAAGACGCGATGCGGCGCGCTGCCGAGAAAGCGCGAGCCAAAAACCACGTCGGCCTTGCCCTGGATCAAAGGCGCGAGCATCGACGGATACTCGGCGGGATCGTATTCGAGATCGGCGTCCTGAATGATGACATAGTCGCCCGTGGCTTCTTGAATGCCGCGGCGGAGGGCCGCTCCCTTGCCCATGTTATGCGGCTGAAGCACCACGCGGATCGGCGGATACTCGGATTGCAGGCGGGCCAGAATCTCTCGCGAGCCATCCTGCGAGCCATCGTCGACGCAGATCAACTCGATCTCCATGGGAACGGCGAGGACCTTAAGGACTACCTCGCGGAGGGTGGCGCGTTCGTTGTAAACCGGCATTACGACGGAAAGTTTCATGGCGCGACTGAGGGACGGCGAGTCTACAGTTGAGATGCAAGACGATTGTAAATCGCGTATCTCTGGGTGGGTATTGCAAGCTTGGCTATCCCCAGGAATGGCCGCGAGTACGTGCCTGTTATCAGTAGTTTACACGGCTATTTTCGTGGGAGTTTGGTAGCATTGACAAGCCTATTGGGCGTGGTATTCTGTGCGAACGTTGTCGGTATCCCCTACCGACCAAGACCTGTGTGGAACCCAATTAGGTGGATAGTTGCCCCAAGGGATGTGACGAATTTGCGACAGGTCTCTGAGAAAGCGACCGGTCTAATTTTGCCAACAGTGAGGCCAGAATGATAAAACTCGCTCGAATCCTGATGGTCTTATTGTTGGGAACAGCTTGCAGCCTGTGCGCGGCGCTGACCAAAACCACGACTACAATCACAACTTCGCTGAATCCCTCCACCTATGGGCAGGCGGTGACGTTTACCGCAGTGGTCAGTCCTGCGCCGCCGGATGGAGAAACGGTTGCGTTCATGAGAGGAAAGGTCGTACTGGGAACAGGGACGTTGAGTGGTGGCACGGCCAGTTTTACGACCTCGACGCTCGGGACGGGTACGGACGCGATCAAGGCCGAGTATACCAGCGACGGGACCTACGGCGGCAGCACGTCGAGCCCGGTGAGCCAGGGGGTAGACGACGCCACGACCACGACCACATTGGTGTCGTCACAGAATCCGTCGGGATCTGAGCAGCCTGTGACCTTTACGGCCACCGTAACACCAGAGTACAGCGGCACGCCTACCGGCAACGTTTTCTTTTACAACGGGAGCAAGAAGCTGGGGGGCGTATCGCTTTCCGGTAGTGTAGCCAGCTACACGACCGCCACATTACCCGTCGGCACGGATACGATTACAGCGGTCTATAACGGCAGCAGTTCTTTTACCGGCAGCACCTCGAACGCGGTCGACCAAGCTGTGAATAGCGGAACCTTCATCGATTCCTCGATGACGTGGGATGGCATCACGCGTTATTACGAGGTTTATCTGCCCGCGGTTCTGCCCGCGAATCCGCCCATGGTGCTGATGCTGCATGGAACGCAGAAAACCACGGGCGATGACCCAGAGCCGATTATTACGCTGAATTGGGGCTGGCAGCCGGTTGCCGACCAGTACGGTTTTATCCTGGTGAAACCGGCATCCACCTTCAATCCGAACTCGAGCCAGTGGAACTGGAATGCGTATTTCATGAGCGCGGCTTTTGGTTCGTCCGAGATTGGGACATGCACGGTACCGCCGGCGACAGCCTGTCCTGACGATTCTGGCTTTTTGGGAGCGCTCATCCAGAATCTGACCGCTCAGTACAATGTGAATCCGAATATGGTGTACGTTGCCGGGTTCTCCTCGGGGGCGCAAATGGCGGAGCGCGTCGGCGTCGAACTGTCGAATTTAGTGGCGGCGATTGCTCCCGGTTCGGGGCAAATGGAGGGTCAGCAGACGGCTCCGCCGCCGGTGGACGCGCCGGGCAATGCGGTCGCGCCGATTTCCGTCCAGGAATGGCACGGGACGAAGGATACAGAACTACCCCCCTGCAACTACGGCAAGACGTCGTACTCTGGCGTGACTTTCTACCTGGACACGGTCGATGACACTTTCAACTACTGGACGGGACCGACTGCCAACGCCTGCACTGTGTTTCAAACCACGCAGCCGCTGTGCCTGAACGATGAGCCCAACAATGCGAACGATGCGCCCACTCCGGGCATGCCGGGGCTGACGGGGAATATTGCCACAGGCTGCACGGACAATGTCACAGTGCAATTTATTTGGGAACCGGACGTGGCGCATTCCTGGCAGACGCAATACGACACCGCGCGCTGGCAATTCTTTGCCGCGAATCCGATGCCGGCCGGGCGGAAGAAGTAGGGAAGAGGGCGACCGTTTCGGCAGATTTGTGAAGCCGGGGATGCGATTTTCGCCCGAGCGATTCCTCGCTTCACGATCGCACGGTTGGGTGATTTTGAGTCAACCGAGGAAGCGTTCTGTTGTCCAGATTTCAGAGTCACGACCGGGGCACTTTGCCTCGATCTGCCGGCAACGATCATCGATCCGCCATTTGCCAAATTGATTCGGGGTCGCTGGTTTGCTAAGGTCATGGCCATGTCCGAGCGTGTCATGTCCGAGCCTTCCCCCGAGCAGGTACGCGACCAGATACGCGAATTGCTCGACTCCCTTTATCGCGTGGAGTCGGGACGAATCCTGGCAACTCTGATCCGCTTGCTCGGTGATTTTGATCTTGCCGAGGAGGCGATGCACGAAGCCTTTGCGGCTGCGCTGAGCCTGTGGCCGACGAGTGGAGTACCCGGCAACCCGCGACCATGGCTGATTTCGACGGCCCGATTCAAAGCCATTGATACTCTGCGTCGACGGGCAAGATTTGATGCGTCTCAAGACGAGCTCGCGCGCTATTTCGAAGCGCAATCTAGTTCGGCGGAAAGGTCCAATTCCAATTCCAACGCAGAGGACAGCCTTGAGGATGATCGCCTCGAAGACGACCGGCTGCGCCTGATTTTTACCTGCTGTCATCCATCTCTAGCGCCGGAAGCGCGCGTTGCGCTCACCTTGCGTGAGGTGTGCGGGCTGACCACCGAGGAGATCGCAAAGGCCTTCCTCACCACTCCGCGCACGCTGGCGCAGCGCATTGTGCGCGCCAAGGCAAAGATTCGAGAGACTCCGATTCCCTACGAGGTGCCGACGCCGCAGGAATTGCCGGAGCGGCTGGGCGCGGTGCTTCAGGTTATCTATCTCGTCTTTAACGAGGGTTATTCGGCTGCGGCGGGCGCGGAGGTTACGCGGGCCGAGCTAACTGGCGAGGCGATTCGACTGGGCCGGTTGCTGATGGAACTTCGGCCAGAGCCGGAAGGCGTGGGTCGGGAAATCATGGGTGCCGAAATAATGGGCCTGCTTTCCCTGATGTTGCTGCAGGAATCCCGTCGCGCCGCGAGAACCTCTCCGACCGGAGAGCTGATTTTGCTGGAAAACCAAGACCGCTCGCTCTGGAACCGGGAGCAGATCGCGGAGGGAGTGGCCTTGCTGGAGAAAGCCCTGAAGTACGGGCAGAAGTCCCGCCGCTTCGGCTCTTACACACTGCAGGCTGCGATTGCGGCCGTTCATGC
>JBAWFQ010000115.1:0-5476 GCA_049592035.1 Terriglobales bacterium | reverse complement strand
CCTCTACATTCACGCCGTCCTGCATCGCTCCGAAGCCTACCGCTGAACGCCCTCGAACCGGCCCCGGACGGTGGCCGGACCCGTCTCGAACCGATGCCGGATGACCTCGGATCGGGCCGAGTTGCGTTCGATCTCCGTTCGGTAACGGGCCGGGAACCGGACCCGCTAAGCCGCCAGGCTTAGGGATGGTGTCTTTCTGAAAACTACGCTCTCGAAAGAGAGCGAAAACACTCACCGGCTCAAAACGCCACTCAAAAGCCCACATCGCGCACATTAGCGTGAGTTTTCGGCAACGCTGCGTAGTGGAGGCGGAAACTGGGCCCAAGGCGGGTTATTTCGGGTTCTTACTGGCGGGCTTGACTCTGAGGAACAGCTTGTCCCATTTGTGATGCTTGCCGGATGGCGACGGACGTCCTCCTGGGAAGGTCTGATCGAGTAGCTGAGCGTCGGAGATGAGGGCTGTCTCCATCCATCGCCAGTTGGGGAGCGAGCTGGCGCTGGAACCGGCGATCTGCCAGGTCAACAGCTTGATGACGCCGTTGTGCTCTCCGTAGTCGTGCGGTTCCACGATTCGTTCTCTGTTGCGGTAACGGAGCCGAAGCAGTCTGGTTTGCTCGATGGCGGTTCGCAGCAGTTGATCGAGCTTCGGATCGGGTGTTGGCAAGGCAGAAGCCCCTCAAACCAGTGTGCACCGCTCAGGACAGAGGTATTTCTGCCGGCTATAGGTCAGGCCAGAATGCGGCGCACAGATGTCCGTCCGATGTTCAACCGCCGGGCGATTTCGGCTTTGGGGACACCGGCGCGGTGCAGTTTCCGGATCTCGGAGGCATGCAGTCCTGCCGTCATCGGTCGGCCCAACCGCCGACCGCTCTGCCGTGCGTGAGCTAATCCGGCGCGCACCCGCTCGCGCAGAATCTCACGTTCGAACTCGGCGAAGACCGCCAGTAATGCGGCCATGGCTCGCCCGGAAGGCGTCGTCAGATCCAGCGCTTCCGTCAGCGAGACGAAACCCACTCCGAGATGCTCCAGTTCCTGGAGTGTAGCGAGCAGATCCGCCACCGACCGCCCCCACCGATCCAATCGCCACACCAGCACGACATCGATCTCGCGGCGGCGAGCAGCGTCCAGCAACTTTTCCCGCAGTTGTCGTTGCGTAGCGCCGGAACCGACCTCCTTCACTTGCAGAGCAATGGTCCAGCCCCGCCGGGCGGCGTACTCGCGCAGGGCGCGGATCTGCAAGGGGATGGTGTGTTGGTCGAAAGTGGAAACGCGGGCGTAGAGGCCAACGCGAAACATTTTCGAATGTTTCCGTCGCTGGCCAAAAACCCTGGGCGAGGGTGCCTTCTCAGAGGCCTGTTTGGCGGCCATTTCCGAGTGTCTCTCCCGCATGGCCGTATACTATCCTTTCCGGCCATCCAGGATTTATGATAAACCAACCCCCGCCAGTGTGGCAGCGTAATTCCACGGCATCCAAGCCGATGGGTTGGATGTCAGTTCCGCGGGATGTTTCTGCAACTCAGCAAGGTAGTGGAATGGATTGGCGTCGGCCAGTTCACAGGTGTGGATCAGACTCATGAACAAGTCTCCGGCTTCGGCGCCGTGCAGCGTGCGATAGAACAGCGCATTCTTGCGATGCAGCACCGCACGTTTCAGCGCACGTTCGCAAACGTTGTTATCGAGAGGCGCGCCGGCTTCGCGCAGAAACGCCGTCAGCCCTTTCCAGTGGCGCAGCAGATACGTGATGGCTTTGCCCAGGCCTGAGTTTGGTTCCACTTGCTTCAGTGCAAACTGCGCTGTCAGCCACTGGTGCAGTTGCTGCATCACCGGTCCACATGCTGCTGATGAAACCGTAGACGCTCCGCTGGCGAAAGCTTTCCCGCGCGCGCCTCCGCATCATATCTATATACGTCGCCCAGCGTCTCCAGAACATAGCGGCACTGTTCCGGAAAGTTCGCGGCCACTTCGACGAACTGGCGACGCCCATGCGCCAGGCAGTTGGCCAGCAGGATCTCGGCGCCATCGCTTAGTTTCGGCGTGTTGCGCGACAACGCATCACACATCTGAATGGGCGCGCCAAGCTCGCTCGCGCGATGCCGCAACACATCGCGCAGATTTTCCCCAGCATGCTGACGCCCGGTAAAGTACAGCGCGATCTTTTGCCCTTGCTGGGTGGACACGATGCCGGACGTAAACACACCGGTGCGATCATCGGACGGCTCGCGCGCCAGACGCAGCACGCGCATGCTGGTGTCGTCGTTGTGCAGCACTTCGCCTTGCGCCGCTTGCCGGATGAGTTCGTCACGCGCGGCTTTGATCAGCTCCGCCGCTTCTTCCACGATCTCCCACTGCGTGGAAGCCGGCAACGGGATCCCCAGTAAATGTTCCAGTTTTTCCAAACGATAAAACGGCATTCCGCTGCCGTACTTCAGCAGTGCGATCATGGCCGCCGTGGTCTCGTCGTACTTTTCAGGTCCCACGCCTTCCGGCTCTTCGGCCGTGAACACTTCGCCGCACAGGTTGCAGCGCAGCCGGTCGAGTTCATACACGGTTGCGGCCAGCGGCGCTTGTCCCACGATTCTCACCAGAGTCCGAGGTTCTTTCTGTGCGTAAACTTTGCCTTTTTCACAGCCCGGACAGGCGTCGCCGGCGTGTAGCTCCGGATGCGGCACGGCAACTTTCTGCGCGCCAGTGTAGGACGAAGCTCCGTTGCGCCCGTGGCCTGGCGTTTTGTCAGATGGCGGCTCCGAATCATTTTCTGGCGTCGACGTTTCTGGCTGTTGCAAAACGGTCTTGGTCTTTTCTGTCGTGCGTGGCTTGGCAAGCATCCCGGCCAGCGCATGCAGCGCGCTCTTGAGCTTTTCGCTTTCCAACTCGCTCAGCGGCACCTGCGTGCCGCGCTCGATGATCTGGTCCAGCTCTTCCAGATTTACATCCACCCGCGCCCGTTTCATCCTTGAAGAATCTCCCGGAACTTGCGATGAAGGGGCAATCCTAGCATCTGTTTCGCCGGCCGTGTCTGCTCGACGGTCGGCGCGCGATGTCCGCGCCCCGCCGTCGTGCCGATTATCTGCCAGTTGGCCGCGCGATAACACGTCCCACGAAAACGCGAGGTGTCCACGAAGGTTTCCAACCAATAAATAGGATGCGCGTAGAGCCGTTGCCAGTCGTTCGGAACAAGCTTTGCCATGCGGCCCAGAAGGTGCGAAGCCAGATGGTTCACTCTCACCCACGGCAGAATCAGAAAGCGCGTGTTGTATGCCAGCAAGTGCACGTTGCGCTCGCGTGCTTGGTCGCTCCAGCCCAAGAAACGATCGCGCAGCTTGAGATGCCGCGGTGAGCTTTGCCAGGCCAGGCACGCGATGGCCTGCCCGCGTGCTTTCACCAGATACTTCAAGTGTTCGCCCACCGGCTGTTCATAGCCGAGGTAGTGATACTGCTCCATCAGGCTGTTGAACAACGGCTCTTCCGGCGAGCGGCGCACTTGCACAAACTCCAGTGGGGTGATCCTGCCCAGAGGTCCGCAAACCGCACGCTTGTCGGGGATCACAGGCTCGGGGCGTTGCCGCTCTGCTAATCGATTCCGCACGGTGCGCCGCACCGGCGGCAACTGGATCTCTCCGGTGCGATCAAGCATCAATAATAGTCCCCGGCACACCATGTCGCGCAACGCGCCGTTGGCTTGCTTCCACTGCCAGGCTTCGCAGAGTTGCCGCGACAGTTTCCAGCGGCTTAGCTCGGGATGATCTTGAATCAGTTTCCGGATGAAGAGGATCTCTTCGCTGCTGATGTCCCGGCTCCGGTAGCGATGGGTGGCCATCTCATCGGTAGTGTGCCAGAAAGCGTTTCAGAACGCAAGTAGAAAATGACCGGCTTACACTTTACGCCACACCGGAGCGGCATCCACGTCGGGGTTGCCCGCCGCGAACAGCACCTGCGCTTGATGCACGCGCAGCGCCTTGGTAGGTTCCTGGACTCCTTGTTCTGCCACCTGTGGCCACCAGCAAAAGCGTCCTTTCGACAGACGCTTGGTCGCCAGCCAGAATCCCTGCCCGTCATAGACCAATACCTTGATCGAGGTCGCCCGGCGGCTGCGGAACACAAACAGGCAACCCGAGAACGGATCGGCATTCAGTTTGGCGCGGCACAACTCGGCCAGCGAGTCGATGCCCTTGCGGAAGTCGACAGCTTCCACCGCCACCAGAATCCGCATCTGCGGCGTAATCTGCAGCATGCCTAGGCGGCCGCAAAGGCGCGAATCAGCTCCGCCAATTCGCTGGCCTGAATGCCTTTCAACTCCAGCCGCAGCTTCGCCCCTCGCGGCGATTCCACTTCCACCAGGCAACTCGTCGCCGTGCCGGAGCCGGATGCGAGCAACTCCACGAAGGCCGGCAACGCATTCGCTCTTTGCTTCGCCTGGGACTTTCGCCGGGCTGGTTGCAATGGGGTTGGATTGAGACGCCCAGACCATTTCCGCAAGCTCGGTTTATCTACATCCAATGCCCGCGCCGTGGCATCGATCCCATCGCGCTGGACCAACTCTACCGCTGCCGCCCACAGCTCTTCCGGCAGTCGCGATCGTACCGCGTGCGTGCTTCTCCATTCGGCCCATCGCCGTCGCACCTGCTCTACATCGTCCCGATAAAGCGCCGTTTCCTGTGCCATGCTGCCGAGCCTCCCGCCCTTGGCACACCCTATCAGCTAACGGAAACTGGAGTCATGCATGCTCACCGGAAACTCACGCTTCAACCTCGTCGAGTTCTATCACAATTCCTCCAGACTCTTTGGAGTAGACAGTTATGGATTGACTGCGCCGCAGATAGCGGAAATCGAAGACGAACTCCGCCGGGGTTTTGAAACCGGGGCTTTAAAACCGCCGCCGATCGAGATCGTTCCGTTTGATAAAGCCGTCGACGCATATAGCCGGGTAGCTGCCAGACAGGTGAGAACGAAGCAGGTGCTCAGTTTCGATGGGCGCGAGGGTCCGAAAGGGCGGTAATCTCCGCGCAGCAGCTGAGCGCGAGCACCCGCGCCTTGTCTCAAATATGTGCGTGCATCTTAACATCGCACGTGCACCGCAGGTAGAAAGGGGACGAGATCATGATAACGGCAGACAACTGGGAAGTAATCCAAGGCGACGAGGGATGCAGAGACGGGCACTATCGCGCCAAGCAGGATCTGCGCCCGGGCAAGGTGACCGGCTGGGGCGCGGATCTCGCGCTGGAATTGGATCCGAACGACCGCACTTCCCTGCAAGCGCAAAACCCAACCGATTTGGGCGAGCTCAGGGTCGGAGTTGCTTCTGACGAAGCTGCCGGCGTTCCTGCCATCTGGAACACCGTGCTCTACGGCATTGGTGAAATGGGTCCGATTCGATCGTCCGAAGCTTTTTTGAAAATCAACCAGGTAACCGGGTTCGACTGTCAGAGTTGCGCGTGGCCGAGTCCCGACAAGAACCGGAAGGTGTTTGAGTTTTGCG
>JBAWFQ010000114.1:0-21299 GCA_049592035.1 Terriglobales bacterium | reverse complement strand
CTCCTTGATGTGCGCGTGCCTCAACTTGCACCGCGGTATTCGGCGGAATCGTAACCGATACGTCGCCCTTGCGGTTTTCGATCTGGATATTTCCCGGCTTGTACAGCCCCACCGACACCGACCCGTTTTCGTCTTCCAGCCGCAGATCGCCCGACAAGCCTTCCAGTGAAATATCTTTCGAGTGCGTCGTCAGCCGCATCGGACCCGTCAGCGAATCGGCCCGCAGATCGCCCGAATCGAGATCCAGCCGGCCATCGAGCCGCGAGAACTCGATTTCCGTGCGCGAGGAATGAAAACTGACCGTCTTGCTGATTCGCACCAGACGCACGCTTTCCTGAAAATCGCCATTCAGGTGCAGCGTGCCATCCACATCTTCCACTGCGACTTCGTTGGCCTTTCCCTGAATGGTGACGTCGCCCTTCACATGTCTCAGCTGCACCGAACTGTTATCCAGATTCAACGCCACGTTTCCAGTCTGGTCGCTGATGTTCACTTCGCCGCGCTGGTGGTTGATGTCAACCGCGCCCGTCATCCCCGCGATGGTGATGTCGCCCCGCCGCGAGACGATCACCAGCGACATGTTCGATGGCACATACACATCCATGTCGGTGGTCACGCTCTTGTCTCCCGCCCCGCCAGTATTAGCGTCCAGCGTCACCACTTTGTCCGCTTGCGTGAAGCGCGGATCGGTCTTGCCGTTGTACTGGTCGGCGTCATGCGGATTCTCAGCGCGAACCTTCTTGCGCCAGGAGACCTTTAGCTTCTTGTCGTCCGACACATTCACCGTAATCGTCCCGCGATCGTCATTCACGTGCAGGCTGCCACCGCTGGCCGGCAAGTCCGTATGGATTTCGCCGCTGTAGTCGAAGGTCGATCCGCCAAAGATTTCGTCGAGTCCCTCATCATCGCCAATCTGAATGTGATCTCCGAGATTCTTCCAGTCGACGCGCGACGCCTGCGTGGCAATCAATCCCGCGACGATCAAAAACAGCATCAGGAAAACGCCGCCCACGCCAATGCCCCGGGTCGGCTGGCCGTAGCGCTTGGCCTGTTCGTATTCGATCAGCTTCAGCACCCCCCACAAGATCAGCAGCGCCGGCCAGAAGCGCGCAAACAGCGATCCCAGGTGGTGAATATCCATGAGCCCCATCGTCCCCAGCAGGAACAGGATTCCCAGTAGGATCAGCACCACCGGACCGGCAATCGAACGTCGCGGAAGGCGCGGTGGCGGCATCTGCGGCGGCATCATTGGGCTAGCCATGATTCACCTCGCTGGTTGGCGGAACCGGGGGAACCGGCGGTACAGGAGGAATCGGTCCTCCCGCCGGATTCGCGCCCGGCAGCGGCGATATGTGTCCCTCCACCGATGCGCTTCCCTGCATCAATTTCAGAGCGCCAACCACCAGCAGAATTACCGGCCAGGTGCGCCCAAAGTGCAGGTTCGCCACATCCAGGTTCTGCAGCAGAAACAAGACTCCAATGGTGAAAACGATCACTGGACCCGTGATGCGCCGCGTGCGGCAGCGTGCGCATTGGCAGGCCGAGGCCGCCGCCAGGTTCTGCATAGTCGGCGAAAAGCCGTGACGCGCCATTTTCTCCCTCGCCCGATCTGCATTCCGCGGCGGTCCCAGCCAGCCCCAGGCGCGCGCGAACATCCAGCCGCCCATGAAAATCAAAATCAAAGGCCAGAACCGGTCCAGTCCGTATTCGCTCAACCCCAGCGTGTGCAGCAAGAAGAGCACGCCCAGCAGAATCAGGACGATCGCACCCATCGGAATCTTGCTGGTCTCGATTTTTACCCCGCCGCTGAAAGTTGAGGCCAACCCGTAAGGGTCCGGCGCCGGCAGCCCCGCTTGAATGGCGCGAGCCGACCGTACTGAATCGATAATCTGGTAGACGTAAAAGAACGCCATTCCTAATCCGCAGATAACGCCGAGCGCTTCGCCGTGCGGGCTGTCGCTGGCGTTAATCCCGGCAAACAGCAAACCAAAAATACAGAGGTGAGCCAGTCCCTTGGCGTATTGCCCGGTATACACGGCGCCCACGCCGACGGGAAAAAATCCGGCCAGAATTCCTGCCACCGCCGGGTTGGGTCCGCTGCCGCTGATGTGCGGCGGAGGTGGTGGCGGAATCTGCCCAAACGCTGGCGGCAGGCCCATAGGCGCCGGAGTGCCCATCGTTGCCGGGGTGCCCATCGAAGAGAAGCCGCCAGAAACCGACCCCGACGGAACTCCTTCCATCTTCGCTCCCAGGCACTCCTCGCAATAGATCACGCCCCGCACAGGACGTGTACAGTTCGCGCACAGTGCCTTTCCGCAAGTGCGGCAATAGGCCACTGCCGATACATCAGCATGATTGGCGCAGTTCATACAAACCTCCTGTTCGTGGTCACCATCACAACAGGCGGCTGCGGCTTAGACCTTCGAGCTTCGAGCCGCGAGCGAGCCTGACTTTGCTCGTAGCTCGCAGCTCGTAGCTCGTAGCTGCAGGCTTCATTCGATCCCCTCGTCATTTCAGCCAGCACCGTCTGGCTGTTCTCACGTGAATAGTTACGATCCTGTCGTTGCTCTGGTTGTCCACTGGTATTGTTCTTGCGATTCTCTTTCTGTGGCTGCGGTCCCGGTTCTGCGGGAGTGTTAGCCCGCTTCAACTCGCGCAGCTTCGATTCGATCTCATACACGAAGCGAATATTGTCGTAGTACTTCACCACTTTGATTTGCGCGCCATTGTACGCGTGCCGCAAAGCCGACGGCCGCAAATCGACCTTCGCCACGTCTGTCGCCTTCACTCCCATCGCGCTTAGCCCCAGCGAGAATGAGAAGAAGATCATCCCAAACGACATCACAAACCGCGGCTGCCGCACAAACGCCGTCACCGGAGTAATAAACGAATCCCACCACTCCCGCACCCGCTCGCCCACCGGAGTCGTCCGCCCACCCGCCGTAGCCGCCAGCGCTCGCCGGCTAACGACGCCACTGGTAGCCACCAGAATGTTCTGCACCATATGAGCCGGAGGCTCGACCGCCTCAAGCGATCGCAGCCAAGCCTGCCCTGCCTGAGCGTCCGCGAACAGCGGACCGCAAACCCCGCAGATGCGCCGGTGAGCGTCAAAGCTTTCCTTGCGAGCCGGACTCAATCCGGAGTAGCCATCGTCATCCATCGCCTCGCTAAGCAGCGCTTCGAACTCCGCGCACTCCATCCGGGGTCCGGTGGGCTGTTCGTGTTTTGTTTCCTCTGGCATCACATCACCTGCCTATATGTACGTTGTAGGAGCCGCGCAAGTTCCGCTCGTCCCCGGTTAATTCGAGATTTGACGGTTCCCTCCGGAACCCTCAAAACCGTGGCAATTTCCCGATAGTCCATGTCCTGTAGATCCCTCAAAATCACCGCCTCCCGCAGCTCCGGAGACAGTTTCTGCAACGCCAAATGCACCATTTCGCGCGTCTCTCGCGACTGCACTGCCGCATCCGGAGGCAATCCCCGATCCGCGATCTGCTCGCTCAAAGGCTGCGCGTCTTCCCGCTCCGAAGGCGCCGAATCCAAGGAATCCGTAATCCGATCGCCCTTTGACTTCCGAAAATGATCGACCAGAAGATTGCGAGTAATAGTAGTGACCCAGGTCATAAACGCGCCCTTACCAGAGTCATAAGTGTTCAGTGTCCGATACATCTTGATAAAGACCTCCTGGGTGAGGTCCTGCGCGTTGTCGGAATCCCCGGCAAACCGGTAGCAGACGTTATAAATCCGCCGGTGATAACGCTCGACAATTTCCTCCCAAGCCGCGGCATCGCCCGAAATGCAGCGACGGACCAGCAATCCGACAACCTGGGCATCATCCAAAACAAACTCCGTAAAACGCTTGGAATGCTCTATCGAGTGGCGTCGTCACCCTTTCAAGCTCACGTAGGGGCAGGTGCCCTCACCTGCCCAGCCGAGCGAAGCTCGGCGTTGCTGCGAGCACGAATGCGTTTTCGTATCAGGGTATCGCTTTAGCGGTACCGCCAGTTCTTTAAAATCAGAGCCCCCTTTAGGCGCGGCAAAGACGATTTACGGCCCATCCTCAACATCACACCAGAAGTACGTTTCCGTGGGACAGGAAGTTCCCTTGAATCATAGAGCTAGCGATTGTAGCAGGAGAGTTGCGCGAGCGGCGGTCACTGGCGCAGGTAGTTGATCCCCCCTCCGAGCGGTCTTTTGGAATCAAAGACTTAGAGATAATTTTCGCCAGGTCTTTGATAAATAAGGACTTATACGTAAAGTATTTATTTGTCAACAACTTAGGGAGATTCCCAGATTTGCCGTACTTTCTTCCGCCTACCGAAACGGGTTCGACACCGTGACGCCAAAATACTCCTGCCCCGCACTGAAATCTTCCGACAAAATTCGCCCACACCCAGCCCGTTCCGCCGCCGCGACGATCATTCCATCATAGAAGTGGATGCCGTAGGTCGCGCGGGCCTCGACCGCACGCCGAACCAGTTCGCCATCGGAGACAACCAGCTTGATCGGCGAAAGCCTGTCCAGGATGGCCGCCACAGCGTCGGGAGTGGCCAATGGCGAAGCTTTATGAAGCAACGTGGATGCGAATTCCGACAGGACCTGCACTGAAATCACAAACTGCCCCGCGACCGCAGCCGCCACCAGTTCGCGCGCGACTCGCTGTTTCCCGCGATCATTGAACTGATACGCGTACACGAACACGTTGGTGTCGAGAAAGTCAGCGCCGCTCATGCAGGTCTTCTCGTTTCCAGGTGCGCTTTCCCAAGTTGAACTGATACTTTTCGAAGCTCTCTCGAAGCGCCTCCAACTCCCGGCGCTTGCGTCCGGATTTCGCATGTTCAGCAGCCAGTTCTTGCAGATGCGCGCGCACCAGTCCGGTCAGCGTAGTATCGCGCTCAACCGCAATCTTGCGGACTTCCCTGACCAGATCATCATCCAGCGAAAGCGTGATATTCATGCACCCATAATAAGGGAAACCCTTAATAAGGGCAAGATGGAATGCCTCGGTTCGTATCAGGGTATCGCTTCAGCGCTACCGCAGGAAGGCTCCCTCGCATCAGAAAGCTAGCGATCGTAGCAGGATGAATCAACCGACGGGCGCCCGCATCTGGCATCTGCCGATCGATTAAAGCCTTTGGGTGGCGCAGCGGTTCACCGCTGCGATAAGTACATAATTTCGAGTGCGGCTTTAGCCCCTGCGGGACGGCAATCAAAGCGCACCACTACCGATTCTTAAGGAGCGCAGTCCCTGAATTCCATGTTCACCACGAAGTGGGAAACGACCAACGACCAGCAACCAACGACCGTCTCACCGCGGCACCAGCGTCATCTCATGCGTCCGCTGCCGTTCGACCGCAACCTGCGAAAAGGGAAACGCGAACGTCGAGCCCCCGTACCAAGCTTTCCATTGGTCTAGATAATACGGACTGAGAAAGATCCCGCTCTCTCCCGTCACCAGGTTCAGCGTGCTTTCGTCAAAATTCGCAAAGTTCCAGGTCAGCCTCTCAGAGGGCCCAAACCCGTGCCCCACCGCCTTCACCGTATAGTTGTTCCCGCTCAGCGGATGCAGTCCCGGCCCCGTGAAGCGCCCAATCACCGGAAGCTGGCTGAGCACGAGATGATCGATCTCCACCGGATAATACTTCCCCCACGTCCATTGACTCAGATCCGCCGGAGCTCCCGACCCAATTTTCGCGGCATCTCCTGAAAGCGTGCCCGTCTGCTTGACCGCGTTCTCCACCGCCGCCGTCAGCAAGCTTCCGTAATCGGAGTATCCCGCCGGCAGCCAGCGCGCCGGTTGCTTGGTGAGCACATTCTCCAGCCAGACCGGCGACATCATCCACCGATAGCTCTTCCAACTCAGCGTGCCCGAAGCCGCGCTCGCAGCCGCCGCATCCGCCGCTGCCCCCAGCTTTGGCTCCAGCAGCATCCGCGCCAGTTCCTGACGCGCCTTGGTCTCAATCGTCGGAGCCGCCGAATTCGCCGACATCCGCCCATCCCAATCGCGCAGAATTTCCGCTGCCCGCTTCGCTCGCTCCGACGCATTCGCGGCGTGATCGACCGCATACACAAACTTGTCGGCGCAGAACCGGTCATACGTCGACGACACATCCATCTGCAGCGCCAGCATGTCTGCGGGCGCAAATTTTTTCCCCGACTCGAGCACGCGATAGATGCGGTCCGTCCGCCAAGGCGCTTCCCATTCCGTGCTGATCGAATACTTGTAGCCGTCGGGAGTAATTCGCCCATTAGCAGTAGCCAGAATCCCCTCCGGAGGATCGTAAACATGCGGCATCGTGTCGAACGGAACCCAGCCAATCCATTCATGCGCATCATCGCTCCCGCTCACCGGCAAGCTGCCATCGCCCGCCGCGCGGATCGGCACGCGTCCCGTAGCCTGATAACCGATGTGGCCATCCACGTCCGCGTACATCACGTTTTGTCCGGGCGCGCCAAAAGTCGAGAAGGCCTTCCGAAACTCATCCCAATTCTGCGCCGAGTCCGCGTCAAAGAACATCAGCCCCATACCATCCTGCAAAGTCCAGCGCAGAGCAATCTTGCGCGTCTCTCCAGGAATGAGTTCGGTAATGACAGGGCCGTGGCGCGTCGTCACCACATCAAGCGTCACGTCCGGCTTACCCTTGACGTGAATCGTCTCCTGTCGATGCTGCGCATCCACCCATCCCGCCGGAGTCTTGTATTGTCCCTGAGTGTTGAACTCTTCGATGAAGTCGTCCTCGACTGTCGGACCGACGTTCGTAAATCCCCAGCCAATCCGCTGGTTATGTCCGACAATCACGAACGGAACGCCCGGCAGCGTCACCCCCGCCACATCGAAGTTTCCGCTTTTCAAGTGCGCCGCAAACCACAAGTTCGGCATCTGGTGGTCAAGGTGCATATCGTTCGACAGCAGCGGCTTTCCCGAAACCGTATGCTGCCCCGAAACCACCCAGTTGTTAGACCCTGCCCGGAACGAATCCTCTTCCTCCCGATTGAAATTATTGTCATCGTGAGCGAAGCGAAGGACCTGCTTCTTCGCCGCCAGAGGGGACGACACACCCAGCGCCGAAATCATCCGCGAATTCCCGCCCTCCGGATCGACCTCTTCGTCGTCATCGTCCTCGTCATCGCCGTGTTTCGCCGCGGGTTCATCCTGAATCCGCCGCACCTCGGTCGGCGGACGATCTCGCCACGAAGAGTTCACATACAAATCCGCTGTCAGCTCCGGCCCCAGCTTGGCCAGAATTTTCTCGCGCTCCAGTGCGCGCCCGTAGCTGTAGTGGTTAAGGTACTGCACCATGTGCGCGCCCACCAGCAGCGAATCCGTCGCCGTCCAAGGCCGAGGCGAGTATTTCAGCGAGCGAAACTCCACCGATAGCCGGTCGCGATGCGAATCAATAAACGCATTCACTCCGCGAGCATAAGCGTCAAAATAACCCCGTTCGCTCGCCGGGATTTTCTTTTCCGCCGCCTCAGCCGCCGGCCGCAGCCCCAGAATCCGCTGCTCGCGGTCCATTTTCACGGTAGCTTCGCCAATCACTTCCGAAAGTTCTCCAGCAGCGGCGCGCCGCATGATGTCCATCTGCCACAGCCGGTCTTGCGCAGTCACATACCCCTGGGCAAAAAACAAATCTTCCAGCGTGGAAGCCTCAATCGTAGGCACGCCCTGCCCATCGCGCACCACCCGCACTTTAGAAGAAATTCCCGCCACCGAGACGGACCCATCCAGTTGCGGCAAAGCCGAGCGAGCAATCCAGTACAGCCACCACACGCCGGCGATAAGCGCCACCAGCAGCAGACAGACGAAGTAGTACAAGATGCGGAGCGCAGGATGGCGACGGCGACTGCGCCGCCCAACGTCGCGGCTAGAAATCTCAGGCAGGGAAGCAGCAGACATTACTGAAAGATTGTAGGGGCGCGTGAAGTCTGTGACAACCAGCGCACCCGACGGCGCGATCTGTATCCCTTCAGGATAATAGGAACTGTCATCTTGAGCGGAACAGAGTCGGCGGCGAAGCCGATGACTCTGTGGAGTCGAAAGACCCCTACACCGTTGTTTCGGGCGATGCCACCGCAGGAGTTTTCTTCGTTATGACGACGCGTGCTTGTTGGCTTGCGAGAGCGCGCCGCAACGCTAAAGGAGGCAATCTCCTTAAGGTTTTGCGGTCTCTCTTGTTTTCGTCGTGGACCCAAGTAAACCGAGGGTGCCCCATCCTTGCGCGTTTTGTTCCGACGTTCGGAAGCGGCAAGTCGGTTGGCGCAACCCGAACTCGCCAAGTATCATGTCTGGAATCCTCGGCGCGCAGTATCATCGCAAGTGTCCGCGCCGCCCAACATGCTGCAGAAACGAATCGACGATCAGCCGACTATCTCGCCGGAAAGCATCCGCGAAGCCGAAGGAATTTTTCGCCAGCATCTCAAACGCGTCGGCCTGAAACAAACCGAACAACGCAACGCGATTCTGCGAACCTTCCTCGAAACGCGCGAACATCTCTCCACTGACGAACTGCACCGCTTGGTCAAGAAAACCGATCCCCGCATTGGCTTTACCACTGTCTACCGCACACTCAAGCTCCTCGCCGGTTGCGGATTGGCTAGCGAAGTCGCCTTTCACGACGGCATTGCGCGTTATGAGCACCAGTACAACCGCCGCAGCCATCACCACATGGTCTGCACCGAGTGCGGCGCTTCGGTCGAATTTTTCTCCGAGAAAGTAGGAGAAATCGAGCAGGAGATCGGACGCAAGCACCATTACGTAACCACCCGCCACACATTCCAGATTTATGGTGTTTGCGAAGAATGCCGAAAGAAGAGGAATGGTCGCCGACTTGTCTAGTCCAGCGAATCCGGCGCAAGCCACGGTGAAGTGTCCGCATTGCGGAACCGTGATGCCGGCGAGCGCGGCGTTCTGTCCCGGTTGCGGATGGTCGATGACACCGCTTCCTCCCGCGGAACGTGCGGTCGCCGCCATTGCTTATTTCACCTTCGTCCCGGCCGCGGTGATCTTGTATCTGCCAGCCTATGGCAGCAACCGTTTCGTCCGCTTTCACGCCTGGCAAAGCATTTTGCTGTGGGGAGTTTTTCTCATTTTGACCATCGCCGCTCTGTTCCTTTCGAATGTCGCCGCCGCCATGGCTTTTCTTTTATTCGGAATTCTGGCCTTGCTGGCGATGTTTTTCCTGTGGATGGTTCTGACCTTCAAAGCATGGGAAGGCGAACGTTTCGAGTTGCCGCTGTTCGGTGACCTGGCAGCGCGGATGAAATAGCAGGTCGCAGGTGTCAGGTGTCAGGAAAAGCAAAGTCGATTTTCTTTCGCCGTCACGGTTTTCCTGAGAGCCGAGAGCTGACACCTAACACCTGAGACCCTTGCCGTTCCCTTCCGCATCGTTCAAAATAATTGATTCACCATGCAACGCACTTCCTATCTCACTATGTTCCCAGGAGACCTCATTGACTCAGCTTCAGCGCGTTAAGATCAGCGCTCTCGGCACCTACGTTCCGCCTCGTCTTCTTACCAACGCCGATCTCGAAAAACTTGTCGACACCAACGACCAATGGATCATGGAGCGTGTCGGCATCCGCGAACGCCATCTGGTCGACAAAGGCATTGCCACCAGCGACCTCGCGGTCGAGGCGGCGAAGAAAGCGCTTGCTCAGCGCGGCATCTCGCCCTCCGACCTCGACGCGATCATCGTCGGGACGGTCACCCCCGATATGTTTTTCCCCTCCACCGCTTGTCTTGTCCAGCACAAGCTCGGCGCCAAGAATGTCTGGGGTTTCGATCTCTCGGGCGCTTGTTCGGCGTTTGTTTATGCCCTGCAAGCGGGAGCGCAGTTCGTCGCTTCCGGAGCCCACAAGAAAGTGCTAGTGATCGGAGCCGACGTGATGTCGTCGATCATCGACTACACTGATCGCGCCACCTGCGTCATCTTTGGCGATGGAGCGGGAGCAGTCCTGCTCGAACCCGCCGAAGATGACTCAGTCGGTCTGATCGACTTTCTGCACGAAGTCGACGGATCGGGTGGTGAAGCGCTGTACATGCCAGGCGGCGGAAGCCTGAATCCATCCAGTCACGAAACCGTCGACAAGAAGATGCACTTCGTTCATCAGGATGGAGCCGCAGTCTTCAAGTTTGCGGTGCGTAAGATGGCGCTGCTCTGCGAAGAGATTCTCAAACGCAACAACATTCAGGGCAGCGAGATCGACGCCTTCATCCCGCATCAGGCCAATAAACGCATCATCACTGCGACCGCCGATCGTCTCAGCATGCGTCCTGAAGCCGTCATCATCAACATCGAGGAGTTCGGAAACACCACCGCAGCAACGATTCCGCTGGCCATGGAAACCGCGCGCCAGCAAGGCAAATTGAAGAAGGGAAGTCTGGTGCTGTTGGCTTCGGTCGGAGCTGGATTTACGAGCGGAGCCACGCTTCTCCGATGGGCGTTCTAGATCGCGACGCAGACGCGGCAAGTCGCGTCTCTGCCCACATTATTTTGTCGCCATCGCTCCTACCAATGACTCAAAAATCTTGAAGCCATCGGTGCCGCCTAATTCGGGCTCGGCGGCGCGCTCGGGATGGGGCATCATGCCCAGCACATTGCGTCCCGGGCTACAGATTCCAGCGATATTTTCGAGCGACCCATTGGGATTCGCTTCCGCCGTGATTTCACCTTGCGCATTCGAGTAGCGGAAAACGATGCGGTTGTCGCGCTTCAAATCCGCGAGCGTCGCCTCATCGCAAAAATAATTGCCTTCCATGTGGCCGATGGGGATGGTCAGCACTTCGCCCATGCGGCACGCGTTCGTAAAAGGGGTCTCGTTGTTTTCAACTCTCACCTGCACCGCTTTGCAGACATACTTCAAGCCGACGTTGCGCATCAACGCTCCGGGAAGCAATCCCGACTCGCACAGAATCTGGAAACCGTTGCAGATGCCGAGGACCAGTCCGCCTGCGGCGGCAAACTTGCGCACCGATTCCATGACTGGCGAAAACTTCGCAATTGCCCCGGTGCGGAGATAGTCGCCATAGGCGAAGCCTCCCGGCACAATGATCACATCGCAATTTTCCAAATCGTGCGAGTCGTGCCAGAGCAACGTTGCCGGCTGATTGGCCACGTGCTTGGCGGTCCAGAAAGCATCGTAATCGCAGTTCGACCCGGGAAAAATTATGATGCCAAATTTCATGGAAGTCCTCGTATTGATCATGGTGACAAGGTTCCATTCCTAGGTCAAGGGATAAGCGTGAAGTGCCTCGAAGCGGCCGCGGGTAAAGCTGCAAGCTTTTATTGGGTGCCCCAGAGGCATCCGTGAGGCACAAACATCCGTCCAACTTCGCCAACTGGCATCGATTGGTGATTCCGAGCCTAACCTCCCAGCCTGGCTCTTCGCCTAACTCTTCTTACCCGTCACAGCGTAGAACGCGGTGGCTTCCTGCTCCACGTTCTTGCTGCCGCACTTGGGGCATTTCGCATTTGCCTCATGTTCTTTCAGGGTAAGAATCAACTCGAAGGTTTTGTGACAATCGTTGCAGACGTAGTCGTACACGGGCATGGGGGCCTCCCGCTCGAATGCAAACACGAGCTACGGTAGAAATTGTACGCCGATCGTGCGCCGCTTGTCCGTGAGCAATGCTAGCAGTCAGAAACCTGGCGTGGGGCGCGCTGGCGAGCCCCGAATGCTTCTCAAAAAGAAACATTCGGGACGCCCCGTGGTTTCGTTGTACCCGTGATTCAACTGCTATTTCGGCACTACTTCGCGCGCTAGCTTACTGGCAACCACTCGCGTATCTCATTTCGTTTCTTTCCGGCTTCGATCATGGCCTCTCGCGATCCGTAATGTTTGGCGATGATGGTTGCCGCTTTGGTCTCGGCCTGATCGATTGCCGCCCAGTTGGGAAACATCAACCCGACTGCGATATCCCAGTCATGCGGGCCATCGGTGGTCACGTTGGTCCAGACTTTGTAGTCGGTAATAATGCCTTCCTTTTTCACCGCATCGTAGGAAGGCTTCAGGTTCTCGCGAAAATCCTTCCAGAAAGCCTCGGACTGACCGGGCTTGAGTCGTAGTAGGTGACGCGCCATACCGATCGGTAATCATAGTTGGGATTCTGCGCAAGGGCGGGGAGCGTGCTTAGCAGCGTTACGGCAAACAGAGTGGCGCATAAAGCTTCTCATCTTGCCTCCTGTTGTTTTCTTGGAATGGATTGAAACGGCACAGATTCGGACGCCGAAGGGTATCACCCCGAACATCCGTTGACAAATCGTTGCCCTCGTCCGTGTGCAGGGAATGCATGGATGAACTCATCGCGCAGTCGCAGTATTAGCTTTTCGGAAATGTTCGAGAATTGCTTCGGCTTGAGATTTCGTGACCACGGCCGACAGCGCCGCTACGTCCGCTTGTTTCACGGCTTGCAGGCTGCCGAAATGTTCCAGCAAGCGGCGGGTCGTCGATTCGCCGACGCCGGGGATCTCTCGTAACTCAGTCGCACGATCGCGGATCTGGCGCCGCTTCCGATGAAACGTCACGGCAAAGCGATGGGCTTCGTCCCGGATCATCTGCACTAAATGCAACACGGGAGAATGATGGTCGAGAACGACGGGATCGTCCTCCTGTCCGTAGACGTAGATGATTTCTTCGCGCTTGGCAATAGCGGCCAGCGGCTGGTTGATGATTTCGAGCGCTTCCAGCGCCTGCGCGGCGGCGTGGAGCTGTCCAAGGCCCCCGTCGATCAGCACCAGGCTGGGCATGGGATTTTTCCCTTCCAGCTTTCTCTCTTCACATAAGCGCTTGTAACGGCGCGTGACCACCTCGCGCATGGACGCGAAATCGTCCACGCCCTCGACCGTCTGGATGATGAACTTCCGGTAATCGGATTTTTTCATCCTGCCGTCTTCCCACACCACCATCGATGCCACAGTCTCCGCTCCCTGAATGTGAGAGATGTCGAAGCACTCGATGCGCTTCGGGAGCTCCGGCAGTGCCAGCGCATCCTGCAGCGCTTCCTGGATGGCGCGCGAGTTCGGTTTCAGCACGCGAAAACGCTGATCGTAAGACTGCTTGGCGTTGGTGCCGGCAAGATCGATGAGTTCGCGCTTATCTCCGCGCTGCGGAACCGTAAGATGCACGCGCGTGGCGCGGGCGCCCTCGCCCGCGAGCTGTTCGCTGAGCGCGTCTTCTACTTCTTCTCGATCTTCGAAGCCGACGGGAACGTAGATATTGCGCGGCACATACGGCTGGCCGAGATAAAGTTGCTTGACCAAGGCGGAGAAGAATTCACCGGGATGGAAGGAATCGGCGGTCGACGTGGCTAACGTCGCTGGCGAGCTTTGCTCGCTGGGGCGGACGAATGCGTCCGCCCCTACGTGGCCTGGGCCAAACTCGGGCAGGTCTTCCCAGAAAAATTCCCGCCGGTCGAGCACTTTTCCTCCACGCATATGGAACAGGTTCACGGCCAGCATTTGATTTTCGTAGTGATACCCAAAAACGTCGGCGTCGTCGCCTTCGGCGGCCGCGATGCGCTGTTTCTCCTGCAGTTGTTCGACGGTCGAGATCAGGTCGCGATAGCGGGCGGCGCGCTCGAACTCCTGCGACTCGGCCGCCTCCGACATGCGTTCGCGCAACGATTTGACCAAATCGGTTTGCCGACCCTCCAGAAAAAGCTCGACATCGCGCACGGCTTCGGCGTAGATCTCGGGCGTGGTCAACTCCTTTACGCACGGCCCGAGACAACGCTTGATGTAAAACTGCAAACACGGCCGCGGATGGTGACGGGTCAGGTCCACCTTGCACGACGGAACCATGAAATGCCGGTGAATCAGATCGACGATGCGATAGGCGAGATTGGCCGGAAAGTACGGACCATAATATGCGCTGCCGTCCTTGCGCAGACGGCGTGTTACATAGACGCGGGGGAACCGTTCGGCTAGCGTAAGCTTCACGTAAGGGTAAGTTTTGTCGTCGCGCAGCAGGATGTTGAAGCGCGGCTTCTTCTGCTTGATCAGGTGATTCTCAAGCGCCAGCGCCTCTTTATTATTGGCAACTACGATGTAGTCGACGTCAACTGCCTCGCGGATCAGCGTGCCAGTTTTCGCGTCTTCCCAGCGGCCTTCGTGGAAGTAGGAAGAGACGCGCGAGCGCAGGTTCTTCGCCTTGCCAACGTAGATGACTTCGCCTTCGGCGTTCTTGTAGAGGTAGACGCCGGGCGAAGTAGGCAAACTGCGGATTTTCTCGGGGAGATCCATGGCGCTACGCTCGATGATAAAGATAGAGCCTGCGACGCGAAGGATTCAGGTGATGGCGAAGCGCAGCGGAGCGTCGCTTTACGCGCTCCATCCCTTCACAAACTCCACCAAGCTGCGCAGCGCAATTCCGGACGGGCCTTTGGCGATCCAGGGTTTGTTCTCTTCCATCCATGCCGTGCCGGCGATGTCGAGGTGGATCCAGGGAGTATCTTCGGCGAATTCTTTCAGGAACATGGCGGCGAAAATGGCGCCGCCGTAGCGGGCTCCAGCGTTGACCATGTCGGCGATGTTGGACTTGATGAGTTCCTTGTATTCGTCGTCGAGCGGCAGCCGCCACATTTTCTCTCCCGCTTGCTGGTTGGCCTTGACGAAGCGCTCGTACATTTCGTCGGTGCTGGCGAAGATTCCGGCGTTCACGAAGCCGAGGGCAACGACAACGGCTCCTGTCAGAGTGGCGGCGTCGACGAGATGAGTGCAGCCGAGTTGACGCGCGTAGCAGAGGCCGTCGGCCAGGATTAAGCGTCCCTCGGCGTCAGTGTTGATGATTTCGATCGACTTGCCAGACATCGCGATCTGCACGTCTCCCGGCTTTTGCGCTTTGCCGGAGGGCATATTTTCCGTGGCGCAGACAACGGCGGTGACTTTGACTTTAGGCTTCAGCAGCGCGATGGCCCGCATGGCGCCAATCATCGTGGCGGCCCCCGCCATGTCGTATTTCATTTTCTCCATGCCATCGGCCGGCTTTATCGAAATGCCGCCAGTGTCGAAGGTGACACCTTTGCCGACTAAGCCGAGATGCACATCTTTGGCTGCGCCCGCGGGTTCATAGCGCAGAACGATCAGCGCGGGCGGTTCGTCGGAGCCCTGAGCCACTCCCCAAAACGCCCCCATCTTCAGTTCTTTGATCTTGTCGGCTCCGTAGGTCTCGCACTTCAGTCCGACCTCTGCAGCCATTTTCTTCGCGCGTTCGGCCAAGATAGTTGGCGTCATTAGATTCGACGGCTCATTGACCAGGTCGCGGGTGAAGTTCTGCGACTCGGCGATGATGCGTCCGGTTTCGAGAGCCGCAGCCAGCGATTTTTGGTCGTCTGTGTTCCGTACGACGATGGTGACGGCATCGATCTTTTGTTCTTTGTCCTTATCCTTGCGGTCGCTCTTGTAGTAGCCGGGATCGAAGTCGCCGATGGTGGCGCCTTCGACGATAGCGCGAACCGCTAAGGGCGAAGGAACTCCGTCTCCAGCACCATGCGCGAAGACGAAGCTGCGAATGCTTTTTCCTTTCAGCGTGCGGACGGCTGTGCCCGCCAGTTTGCGCAATTCGGCGGCGGAAAAGTTCTTCGCTTTGCCTCCGCCGATGAGGAGCAGACGCTTCGCTTTCAAACCGGCGGGATTGTGCAGAAGCGTGGTTTCGAAAATCTTGCCGGTGACTTCGCCGCTGGCGATGACGTCTTTGGCGGCGGCGACAACGGCCGCGTCGTCGCACTCGACTGAAGGTGCGGGCTTGTCTTTTTCCGCCTTCTCTTTTTCGCTGCGGTCTTCGCTGTGATCCAGGACCACTACGACCAGGCAATCGGTTTCCAGTTGAGACGGAGTGGTGGAAGAGAGATTTGTTTTCATGATGGAGTTTGTCCAGTATCGACGGAAGAAGGGGAAACTTGCAACTCAGCAGGGAAGATCTGGGCGAAATGCGCTCACTGCCGTTGACCCCTCCCTAGGCGGTCTTTGAAAACAAAAGACTTAGATAGTGAATTCCGCCAGGTCTTTTGAAGAATAAGGACTTACTTGTAAAGTCTTTATAAAACAATGACTTAATGGATTCTGTTGTCCACTTCCGCCAGCTCTTCGAGTTATAAGGACTTGGTGGCTGTAGGGGGTGTTTCGACTACCGGGTCCCCCCAGTTGCCGCTGTACTTTACGCGAAAAGCAGGTCCTTCGCTTCGCTCAGGATGACAATTTTATGGATGGCTCGGGGCCACTTCTCGAAAAGCGCGAGAAGTGGCGCACCTTATGACTTTAGGTTTTTCTTCCTCGTGAGATCGCTTCTCTCGCTTCTTTGTCGGCGGTTCTTCTGCGTTCGGTTTCGCGCTTGTCCCATAGCTGTTTGCCTTTGGCCAGGGCTAGCTCTACTTTGATCTTGCCATTCTTGAAATACATGCGGGTGGGAATCAGCGTCAGTCCCTTTTGCTGCGTTTTGCCGATGAGCTTGCGAATTTCTTCTTTGTGAACCAGAAGTTTGCGGGTGCGGAGAGCGGCATGATTGGCATAGTTGCCGTGATCGTAGGGGCCGATATGACAGTTCAGGAGCCAGAGTTCGCCATCTTTGATGAGGCCGTAGGAGTCTTTCAGATTCGCTGTGCCGCCGCGGACAGATTTCACCTCGGTTCCGGTGAGAACAACCCCGGTCTCGAATTTTTCTAGCAAGAAATAGTTGTGGCCAGCGTTCCTGTTAACAGCGGCGTCCTTTTCCCCGGAAGCGGTGGGCTGGCGGCGAGGACTTTTCTCCCGATTAGGCTGGGTTTGGTGAGTGGTCTGCTTGGCCATGGTACTGAAAAGAAAGTATCACGAGGCAGGTCTCAGGTGTCAGGTCTCAGGTCTCAGGAAAAGCAAACCCGGTTTTCCTGAGACCTGACACCTGAGACCTGGCACCTTGCGTACCTGTACTAATGAGTGTAAACACCTACGTACCAATCACTTCGAGTGCCAGTTGATGCGATGCTATAATCCATTTTTCCGGCACTTTTTGCGCCTGACTGCGCAATGCCCGGCCTTGGCTTTCGAATGGCCGGAGGACTCTTGCTGCTATGCGTCTGGCCGGCCACGCTGCTCCGGCAAGAAAAGTCCAGCGAGAGAGGTTTTTATGAGGACCGCTAGATGAGATGTCTGATCCGTCCTTCTCTGTTTGTCTTGCTGCTGCTCTGCTTGCAGCTTCCGGTGGTCGGCAAGAGTCATGATAATGCCAAGGCGGCTTATGCGAAGGGCACCGAGGCCGAGGCGCGGCAGAACTATGAGCAGGCGTTCGACTATTTCAAGCAGGCCTACACTCTAAAGCCGAAAGACCTGAGATATCGTACTGCCTTCGAGCGCACGCGCTTTTATGCGGCATCCTCGCACGTGCATCGCGGCCAGGTTCTACGGGATGCCGGTAAGCTTGACGAGGCCGTGGTCGAGTTCCAGAAGGGACTGGATATCGATCCTTCGTCGTTCATTGCGCAGCAGGAACTGAACCGGACCAAGCAGTTGCTTCGCGAAGCACAGAATCCGCCGCCGCAAGCGGTCGGCCCCACGCCTTTGCGCCGGCGTTTGCAATCGGCGCAGGGCCCCGTCGAACTGGCTCCCATCTCGAACGTTCCCATTACGCTGAAGGTCACGGAGAAGGCCAACGTGATCTACGAGACGGTCGGCAAACTGGCCGGGATCAACGTGCTTTTTGATCCCGACTACGTACCGAAGCAGGTGCGCATCGAGCTCAACGGCGTGACGCTCGAAGATGCGCTCGAGATCATTTCTTTTGAGACCAAGACTTTTTGGCGTCCGGTGACGCCCAATACGATTTTTGTCGCGCAAGACACTCCCGCGAAACGGAAAGAGCTGGAACAGAACGTCATCAAAACCTTTTATCTTTCCAACCTTTCTCAGCCTACCGAGTTGCAGGATGTAGTTAACGCGATGCGCACCATTCTTGAAGTGAGCCGTATTCAGCAGTTGCCTTCGCAGGGAGCGATCGTGGTGCGGGGCACTCCCGATCAAGCGGCGCTCGCGCAGAAGCTGGTGGACGATCTCGACAAAGCGAAGCCCGAGGTGTTGATCGATATCGCAGTCATGCAAGTGAGCCGCGACAAGTCGCACACCCTCGGCATCAATCCTCCGACCAGCGCTTCGGTGCAGCTGCAACCCAACATCAGCACTACCACGTCGACCACCTCCTCTACCGGAACCACGACTAACCCGACGTCAACATCGAATGGCATCAACCTGAATACTCTCGCCAATTTGAATGCCACCGACTTCCAAGTGACAATTCCGCAGGCTACGGCGACGGCCTTGATGAACGACACCGATACCAGGGTTATCCAGAGTCCGCAGGTGCGCGCGCTGGACGGGCAGAAGGCGACGTTGAAGATCGGCGACCGCGTGCCGGTAGCGACCGGATCGTTCCAGCCCGGAATTGGCGGCGTCGGTATTAACCCATTGGTTAACACGCAATTTCAATATCTCGATGTGGGCGTGAACATCGAAATCACGCCTCGGGTACATGCCGATCGGGAAATTACCTTGAAGCTGTCGATGGATGTTTCGGATGTGGATTCCTACGTGAGCATTGGCGGCATCAGCCAGCCGGTGATCGGGCAACGCAAAATCGAGAACGAGATTCGCCTCAAAGAGGGCGAGGTCAGCCTGCTCGGTGGCATGATGGAAGACTCGAAGACCAAGGCTCTGACCGGAATTCCGGGTCTGGCGAACATCCCCATTCTGAAGTATCTTTTCGCGCAGGATACCGCGGACCACTCCACCAACGAAATCGTATTCGTGCTCGTGCCGCACATTGTGCGCGGGCCGGAGACTTCTCATAGCAGTGAAGACATGCTCGACGTGGGCACAGCCAACGCGCTGTCACTGCGACGAACCAACACCAAGGCGGCGGCTCCGGCGAGCGCGGTTCCCGCGGCGGCGCCAGCTTCACAGGGGACGACACCGGCACCGGCGGCACAGCCCCCCGCGGGCCAGACTTCCGGGAACATGGCACCTGCACAGCTTCCGCCGAATCAAAGTCAAGCCAACCGAGGTCTGCCGAATCAAGGTCTGCCGAGTCAAGCTCTGCCGAGGCCGATGGCGCAAAATCAGGGGGGCGGCGGCGCTGGAACATTTCTGTTTGATCCGCCGGTTTTGAACCAGGCCAAAGGCTCGACCTTTACCGTGAACGTCATGCTTTCCGGTGGCCAGAATGTGTACTCCGTACCCGTGCAGCTCAACTACGATCCCAATCAGTTGCAGGTACTCAACGTTTCGAACGGCGGATTCCTGTCGCAGGATGGCCAACTCGTAACCGTAGCCCATCGCGAGGATACAGCGACGGGCACAATGCAAATCACAGCTTCGCGGCCTCCGGGCGCAGGCGGCGTTTCGGGACAGGGCGCGGTGGTGACGCTGACTTTCATGGCGAAGGGTCCGGGCCAGTCGGCGCTGACTATTACCCGCGGCGGCGCCCGCGATCCGGCGATGCAGCCGATTGCGATGAGCGGAGCACAGGCGGCGATTACGATTCAGTAGGAACTGATTTATGGTTACGTCGACAAACCTGAGACGAGCGAGGCCGGTGGGTGCGTCCCGCGAAACCGGCTTCACCCTGATCGAGTTGATCGTAGCCACAGCCATTCTCGCCATCCTGGTGGGGATGGCGGTTCCGATGGCGCAAAACGCCGTCAAGCGCGAGCGCGAGCGCGAGTTGCGCTACGACCTCTGGATGATTCGCGACGCTATCGATCGCTACAAAGACGCTGCCGATCGGGGCGCCTTCCGCACCAAGGTGGGATCGGATAATTATCCTCCCGATCTAGACACGCTGGTCAAGGGCGAGGATGTCGGCGGCAAAAAAGTGAAGTTTCTCCGCAAGATTCCAGTCGACCCCATGACCAAGGATGAATGGGGACTACGCTCCATGCAGGACGATAAGGACTCGACTTCCTGGGGCGGGCAGAGCGTTTTCGATGTGTATACCAAGTCGGACCAAACCGCGTTGGATGGCACCAAGTACAAGGATTGGTAGATGAGATTCCGGTGCAAAACGTGTCGTCCCAGGGTCCGCAATCCCAAGTTTCGCAGGGCCATGTTTCGGAACACCATGTTCCGCAGTGCCTGGGTCGGCTATCGCGGCTTCACCCTGATCGAGATGCTCGTGGTGATCACCATCATTATGATCTTGCTGGCGATCGCGGTGCCGAACTACACCCATAATGTCATTCTCGCCAAGGAAGCCAAACTTCATAACAATCTCACGACGCTCAATAAAGTCATCCAGGAGTATTCGCTCGACAAAAAGCACGCGCCCCAGTCGCTGGACGATTTGGTGCAGGCCGGATACCTCAAGTTCATTCCGGACGACATCACCGGCAGCAACACCACCTGGGTGACAGATCCGGAAGTCCAAGATGAGGATCACACGCCGTGGGACCCGAACAACCCCGGTATTGCGAGCGTGCACAGCGGATCGACTGAGACCTCGCTTAACGGCGAGGCGTATTCGAGTTGGACGCACTGAAAGAGATTTATGAACAGCCGAGCCCCAGGACGCGAGCGCGGATTTACGCTGATCTCGATGATGGTGGTCATCAGCATCATGCTGATCCTGCTGGGCGTGGCCATGCCCATTTACAGCCACAGCCTGCAACGCGTGCGCGAGGACAATCTGCGCCGCAATCTGGAAACCCTGAATCAGATGATTTTCCAGTACACGATGGACCGGCAAAAAGCCCCCGACTCGCTGGATGATCTGAGGACGGCGGGTTATCTGGACGAAATTCCGAATGACATCACGGGCAGCATTACCTGGGAAGTTGAGCCGGCAGACGGCGTAAAGCTGTCGATCTACGAGAAAGATGCGGATGGCATTATCGGCGTCCACAGCGGCTCGAACCAGATCGGCAGCGACGGCAAGGCGTATTCAACCTGGTAGAGCAGGTCTCAGGTGTCGGGTCTCAGGAAAAATCTTCTCCTCTTGACTTCTCAGAGATTACTGCGCGCATCTCCCGCGCTATTGACTGTCGGTCCGCATAAGGTCAGCCTTTTCGGAGACCTGCTTCTGGAGGCTAGCGTGGACTTTTTCAATCGGCTGCAACCCTTGGCCCTGCTCGTGATGCGCCTGGTTCTGGGAGCCATCATGATTGCGCACGGCTATCACAAGGTGTTCGGCGGATTTCATCATCACATGGATATGGTCGGCTCGCTCGGTATTCCGCGCTGGCTCGCGTACTTTTCCGCGGGCACGGAATTCTTCGGCGGCATTGGCATCGTTTTGGGATTGTTTACGCGCTTCTGCTCGCTCGCCTTCGTGATCGAAATGGG
>JBAWFQ010000113.1:0-20671 GCA_049592035.1 Terriglobales bacterium | reverse complement strand
GTTGATTTCTCGGAGTTCTCGGTGCGGGCGTATCAGCACGCGCTATCGCTGGCGGAGCATTATCGAGCTAAGCTGGTGGCGGAGCATATCGTCGAGCTGTCGCGATATCCTTACGCCGATTATGCGGCCACGGCGGGAGACTATGCGGAGTTCCGCCGGGCGCTGTGCGAGGGCGGCAAGGAACAACTGCGGGAATTCGTGAAGAAGCACTTCCGCGGTGAAATTCAGCCGGAGCTGGTGGTGCATGAAGGAGTCGCGCCAGATTGTATTCTGTCGCTGGCGCAAGGGCAGAAAGCGGATTTGATCGTCATGGGAACGCATGGGCGGCGAGGATATGACCGCTTCGTGCTAGGGTCAGTGACCAACCGAGTCATGCGCAAGACGCCGTGCCCGGTGCTGGCGGTATGTAAGCTGCCGCAAGGCTCGGTCTCCGCGGATATGGCGGCAGGCGAACCGCGACCCCACACTCACCACCTGAACCGAGTTCTTTTCTGCACGGATTTCTCGGAGAATTCAGAGCGGGCTTTGAGTTATGCGATCTCGGCGGCCGAGGAGTACGACGCCGAGCTTACGCTGCTGCATGTGTTGGAGGACGCTCCAAGTGCGGGCAAGACGGAAGAAGTCATAGCGAAAGCGGCGGCGCAACTCGATCGACTGATTCCACCGGAGGCGCGCAAGAGGCTCAAGATTAAGACGGTGGTGCGTGTCGGAAAACCATATCAGCAGATTATTCAACTCGCCCAGGAGACGCAAGCCGATATGGTGGCCATGGGAGTGCATGGCCGGGGCGCATTGGATATGGCTGTGTTTGGTTCGACGACCTATCGGGTGCTGCAGTTGGGACCGTGCCCGGTTCTGGCCGTCCACATTTGAGCCTTTGGATTTTGGTTGTTCAGGATTCGGTTATTTCAGAACCGGGTTATGGCGGCGGACATGATCAAAATCATCACCATTGAACGCGAGTACGGATGCGGTGGGGGCGAAATCGCGCAACTGCTTGCCAAGCAACTGGGCTGGAAGCTTTGGGATCAGTTGTTGACGGAGGAGATCGCGCGGCTGGCGGATTGTCCCAAGGCAGTCGTCGAAGGACGAGAGGAAAAACCCGATCCTCTGTATTACCGGCTCTTCAAATCATTCCTGCGCGGGAGTTACGAAGGGAGCCTGAACGCGCACAAGCTCAAGCTGGTGGACAGCGAATGCATTTTGAAGTTTACGGAACAGGTGGTGCAGCATGCGGCGAAAACGGGAAACTCGGTCATCGTGGGACGGGGTTCGCAGCAGTTTCTAAGGAACCGCAAAGACGCGATGCGCGTGTTTCTGTACGCTGCGAGAGAAGATAAAGTGCGGCGGCTGCTGGCTCGCGGCAAGAGCGAGAAGGAAGCCGAACAGCTCGTCGATACCGTTGACCGGGAGCGCGTCGATTTCATTCAGAAGTATTTCCACGTCGAATGGCCGGATCGCGCCATCTACCACTCGATGATCAATACCGGGATCGGCGACGAGGCGGTCGTTCATATGATTCTGGATCTTATGAAGACTTTGGATGCAAAAGTCGCGGTTTGAACCTGCGCGGGCCAAAATCAGTGTGATTCGGCCCGGCTATTCCGAATCCTGGCTCCGGAGCCGCTTTCGGCTTCTCCCCTTTTTCTGGTAAAACCCCACGCAGCACACTGAATCCGCTGGAGATTGCCCGGCCTGAGCTTCGTCCCCTCGTTGGTGTTTCTAATCTTCGTGTTTCTAATCACTGACGCTTGCGGCTGGAGCAGGTAGAAATGGAGGAGCCGGTGAATGGCGGACAGATATCTGCTATCGACAGGGAGGGAATATGGCAGCGCAGCGTGCGTCGCTCAATACCATTGAGGAGTTCCTGGCTCAGAAACGGATTGCGATGGCTGGGATCTCGCGGGACCCAGCGAATTTTAGCGTGAAGTTGTTTGAAGAATTGTGCCGCCGCGGGTATGACGTTGTTCCCGTGAATCCCAACGTGGCCGAGGTGCAGGGAATACGATGCTTTGCTCGCGTGCAGGACATCCAGCCTCCGGTTGAAGCCGCGCTGCTGATGACTTCACCAGAAGCCACTGAAACAGTGGTGAACGACTGCGCCGCCGCGGGCATTCGGAAGATTTGGATGTACCGCGCGGTCGGAAAGGGCGCGGTTAGTACCAAGGCAGTCCAGTTCTGCCAGGGGCGGGGGATTGAGGTGGTTCCGGGGGAGTGTCCGTTTATGTTTTTGCCGGAGACTGCGGGCTTCCATCGCTTTCACGGATTTGTCCGCAAGATTACGGGTAGCTATCCACGGCGCACGTCAGCGATGAGTTGAAAATCTTATGTCGTAACTGAAGCAGATGAATGATGGCGGAGCGGAAGAATCCGACTGGAAAAGTCTCTACATAATCGGGGGAGCCACTGTCCTGATTGTGTTCTTGATTCCACTCGCTGAAGTCGGCATTAGTTATCTCCCCGGTGTGGAGCAGGCTACGCAGGGGCTAATCACTGTCGTCGACTGGTTCAGACTTTTTCAAGCGCATTGGTTTCTTGGACTCCGCAACCTCGGATTTTTGAATCTGATTGGCGGAGTCCTGCTCGCCCCGACGGTTCTCGCCGTGTACTCGCTCATCAGGCGAGACAGCGAGGCTTACGCGGCGTTCGGCCTCATCCTTTTCTTTGTGGGGCTGGCGGTTTACCTCGCCGACAGCCGGGCGCTCGCTATGCTTTCCCTGAGCGGCCAATACGCAAGGGCGACCAGCGATGCGCAGAGATCTTTATTGATGGCGGCGGGGCAGACAATGGTGGTTGAGGGAGAGAGCCGCACTGGTCTTCCTGTCGTCGAATTTGCCTGCCTGATAATCTCCGTCGTCATGCTGAAAGGCAAAGTCTTCAGCAAAGCGACGGCTTACGCGGGGATTCTGGGAAATGGGTTGCTCCTGGTCGTTGAAGTCATTCTTTCCGCGCGGAGATTGACTGGGGCGGGGATGGCAATTGCCGCTGGCGGGGGGATTGCGATGATGACTTGGTATTTTTTGGTGGGCAGAAAGCTGTTACAGTTGGGGAGGCACTGAACCGAAGCCGGTGTGAACATCTCTCGGTCGGTTAGATTTACCTTCTTAGCCAGATCTCCACTCTTCGATTTCTTTGCCTTCCCTCGGAGTGTCGTTCGAGGCTACGGCAAGTAACGGATGCGGCAAAGTTTTGCACAGCGAGTTTGAGCCAAACATCGCGCTGCTGGCCTGCTCGGCGCGGTTTGCAGCTGGCGCGACGATTTTCGCCGGTTCGTTAAAATGAAGCTTGACCGGTGTCCTGCACCGGGGGATAATTCTCCTCTCTTGACTGCTGCGCTTGTGCGGATGCGGCAGGCCACGACAAATCTCCAACCGATGGGAGCCGAGTTCCGGCTTTCTGCAGAGCGTCAATTTGCACTGTAGTTTGTTTCGATCCTGTTTGCTTCGATCCTGAGGAGGGATTCATGAAGACTCGACACACAGCGGGCGCTTGCCTACTGTTACTAGCATGGATAGTACTACTGATTGCTCCGGCATTCGCCGCCAACAAGCTCCAACCCATCGTGATCAACCCGGACAAGGTCGCAGTCTCCTTGCCGGTCAGTGAGATTGCAAAGACCACGGGGCCGCCGGTATTCAACGGCTGGATCATTCGTAAAGAGCACGAGACGCCGAACCATATGACCACGATCTATGACGAGCCGGATCCGGTCATGCAAGACAGCGCGGAGCCTGCGGCCAAGTTGCCCGTCACCCTCGGTTTCAATTTCGACGGGATGGACGGCGAGCAGGCGGGCGGAGTAATTCCGCCGGACACGAACGGAGCGGTTGGAGACACGCAGTTCTTCCTGATTACCAACTTCGCTTTTAACATTTACAACAAGACCACAGGCGCTCTCGAGGTAGGACCGCTGTACATTAACAGCATCTGGCAAAACTTTGGCGGCCAGTGCCAGTCCGACAACGGTGGCGACCCGGTGGTGCTCTACGACCATATCGCGAACCGATGGCTGCTGGAACAACTGGAATACACGAGCAGCTACCAAATCTGCTTCGCGGTCTCGCAAACCGACGATGCGACGGGCGCGTACAACCTTTACTCATATACTTTCAACGGCCTGACCGACTATCCGAAACTTGCGATCTGGCCCGACGCCTATTACCTGGCGTTTAACTACTTTGGCCCGGGCGACGGAGAACCCTGCGCGTTGGATAGCGCAACCATGCAGGCTGGCGGCGCGAACCCAGCCATGATCTGCTTCAGCCCCAACAGTTCAGATATGGGATTCCTGCCTTCCGACCTGGACGGCAGCACGCTGCCACCGAGCGGCGCTCCCAACCACTACATCGAGCTGGGGAACTCTAACACCACGCTGAAGGAATACGACTTCCACGTGGACTTTAACAACCCCAAGAACTCTACCTTCACCGGGCCGAACACACTTACTGTGCCGGTGTACCAAGTGCTATGCGGCGGTGGTGGCGGGGCCTGCATTCCCGAGCCTAAGGGCGGAGGCTTGCTGGATGCGATCGGCGACCGGATGATGTTCCGCAACGCGTATCGGAACTTTGGAGACCACGAAGCGATGGTGTTCTCGCATTCCGTGGGTTCGGGTGGCAAGCAAGTCTCGGCCGAACGTTGGTATGAACTGCGCTCCACCCCTCCGGGAGGCAACTTCTCGGTCTATCAGGCAGCAACTTTCAAGAGCAGCAAGGACAACTACTGGATGGGTAGCGTGGCCATGGACCATAACGGTGACATGGCATTGGGCTTCAGCGTGGACAACAGCACGAACGAGGATCCCAGCATTTGGCTCACCGGCCGCCTACCATCTACGAAGTTGAATAAGCTGGATAAGACGGTGGTGGTTCACACTGGAGCCACAGTGCAGGGAAACGTCAATCGTTGGGGCGATTACAGCTCGATGAGCGTGGATCCCACCGATGATTGCACTCTCTGGTACGCGCAAGAGTACAGCGACGGCGGGTACAATTGGCAGTCGCATGTGGTCTCGTTCAAGTTCACCGCCTGCCAATAATTGGCAACGTGAGTGTTTAGCTTCGGCGCTAGGGAGGCCGCGATGGCGGCTCTCCCCAGCGCCGTTTTTCTGGTGGATCGACTGGGCTGGAAAGTGGCGAAATTGCTTGATTTCTGACCGATTTCTGGGCCCGATTCGCGAGTAACCTACCAGATTGTCCTATAGGAATCCCCCGTTCGTGCCATGCCGCGTGCGGTGATTCCAAGGTAGAGTAGTCGGTGAGCAGACTTCGGGGGAGGGCTGTTCAAACGAGCGTCCGGTGACTCGAACAGAGTCCGGGCGCTTTCGTTTTTTGTGATGGAATTGCCGCTCGGTTGCTGCCCCTAAACAGGCATGGTCGTCGAAAGCTTTCGGTATCGCTAAAGCGTACGCTGATGCGAACCAAAATCGTTTCCGCGGGCCTTAGGATCGTTTCCCCAGGTCTTTTAGGATTTCGGCGGATTTTTTTTTGGTTTCATCATTTGCCATTCTTCTTCGGTCAGCTCCCTTCCCAGCGCAGTGAACTCGCCGGCACCCTGTAGCCACTCGCCGCCGTCCATCGTAACTACTTCTCCGTTGACGTATCCAGCGCCATCGCTCACCAGGAAGGCGGCCAGGTTGGCGAATTCTTCCGTGGTGCCAAAGCGGCCTAGAGGATTTCGTTTCTTGGCCGCCTCCGCCAGCTCCGGGCGCGGCAACAGACGCGAGAACGCGCCCTCGGTTGGGATGGGTCCGGGGGCGATGGCGTTCATGCGGATGCCGCGATCTCCCCACTCTACGGCGAGGCTTCTGGTTAGCGCCTGCACGCCAGCTTTAGCCACGGCTGAGGGGACGACATACGCTGAACCAGTCGTGGTGTAGGTGGTGGTGATGTTCAGTACCACACCTTTGTGGCTGGCTGCCAGCCAACGGCGGCCGCACGCCATGGTCGCATGCAGCGTGCCCATCAGGACAATGCCGAGTACCGACTGAAAGGCGCCCAAGGAAAGCTCTTCGGTGCGGGCCAGAAAGTTTCCGGCGGCGTTGTTCATGAGCACATCGAGCGGAGCTTCGGCCCAGATGATTCCGATCATTTCTTCGACCGCGGCAGGATCGCGCACGTCGCAGGGACGGGAGTGAATCTTCTTCTTGTTGCTGCTGCCGGCGGTGCGCTGGTGCAACTCCTGCTCGGTGGCCGCGAGGACGTCCTGGCGTCTGCCGCAGATGTAAACCTCGGCGCCTAGTTCCAGAAACCGCTGGGCGGCGGCTTTGCCCAGGCCGGTGCCTCCGCCGGTGATCAGGATGCGCTTGCCTTGTAGTAGATCTTTCTGGAACATAAGTGATTGTCCTTTACGAGGAATGCTCGGTGTCGCGGTTCGATCAATCTGCGCCATTGTATGTCAGGCGGGGCAAAAGCTCACCTCGGGCGCTGAAGCGGAAACACTTGACGAGTTAGCGGCACGAGCGACGAGAGAGGGTGCGAAAAAAAATTACCCTCCCGCGGCAGTGTCACCTCAGCGGCTTAAAGCCGACACTGAAATAAGACCGCTGCCGCAGCGGTAAACCGCTGCGCCACCCAAAGGCAAATGCAAAAAGCAGAATCAAATGCAAAAACCGTAGCTGCAGGCCACCGTGGAGTCCCACCCTTGCGCAAAGGGCGCGCAAGGATGGGGCATCCACGGAATCAAATGCCAAACCCTAATTGGAATCCTCAACTCAATTTTGCGATTGCCCAGCGCGCGTGCTCGGCTACTACGGGATCGGGATCTTCGCTCAGTTTTTTTAGCGTGGGTACGAATTTCTTGTTACTGCTGTTCGCCATTGCAACTACCGCATTCCTGCGCAGGCCGGAAAGCTTGGCGCGCCGGACGGGAGATCCGCGGAAGACTTCCCGGAATTCTTCTGGCTGCATTTCGGCTAGCCAATTCAGGGCGGGATTGACTAGTCCCTCGCGCGGCTCGAACTCTGGCGCAGAGGTCACGGGGGCCTTGCGGTTCCAGGGGCAAACGTCTTGACAGATGTCGCAACCGAAGACGTGGCGTCCCATGGCCGGGCGCAGATCTTCTGGAATGTTGCCTCGCTTTTCAATGGTCAGATAGGAAATGCAGAGTCTCGCGTCCAATTCGCCGGGCGCGACAATCGCCTGCGTGGGACAGGCTACTATGCAACGGGTGCAGGTTCCGCAACGATCGGGCGCTGGCAGGCTGGCGGTTTGGTCGGCCGTGAAATCCAGCGAGGTCAGGATTACTCCCAGGAACAGCCGCGAGCCTAGTTTTTGGTTGATGATGCAGGTGTTCTTGCCGATCCATCCTATGCCCGCGTATTTGGCGTATACGCGCTCGATCAGCGGACCGGTGTCTACGTAGGAACGAAAGCGCAGGTTGCCAGTTGCCAGCGGCCAGTTGCCAGTGGCTTCCATTAGTGCGCTTAGCTTTTCTTCCAGTTGCTTCAGTCGGCGGAGGACGGCTTCGTGGTAATCTTCGCGGCTCCAGGCGTAGCGCGAAATCCAGCCTCGGTCGGCATTTTCAATATGCGCCTGCGCTTCGGTCGAGTACGGATGTTTTGTGTTGTAGTTGATGGCACAGACGATTATGCTGCGCGCCCAGGGAGCGACTTTGGCCAACGATGAGCGCTTGAGTTCGCCGGTCTCGTCGCGAGCTTCCATGTATTTCATTTCGCCGTGCTTGCCGTTTGCGATCCACGCGGGAAAGACTTGCAATTCCTGGAAGTCGCGGACTGGGGCAATGCCGCAGAGATCGAATCCGGCGTCGCGGGCGAATTGCTGGATGCGGGTTGGAAGGTCGAGAAGCAAATGGCCGCTCGCGGTGAATTCAGACGTGGTGTGCTCTCACATCCTCCAGAAGGCTACCATTTGGATGGTTATGACTGAAATGAGCTGTTGACGAGGTAGTGTCTCAGTTTCACGAAACCACCATCACTCAGGACACGAAGTCACACGAAGGAAAGCCAATCGTAAAGTGAGCTGCTGCCGTTAGCTTACTCCCCCTCCCACGACGGTCTTTTGGAATCAAAGACTTAGCGGTTGATTCTTTCCAGGTCTTTGAGGAATAAGGACTTACTAGTAAAGTATTTATAAATCAATGACTTAGCTTAGATTCTGGGCTTGTTTTCGATTAAATTCCCGCTAGGTCTTTGAGAAATAAATATTTTAGCGATTTGGCAGCGACGGCGTCGGAAACAATCGGGTCATCGGGTGATCGGGCCATCGGGTGATCGAAAAACCGGATTCGTGGATTCTAGGTCTTTGAGGAATAAATACTTTAGCGGTTTTGCAGTCTCGGACTTTTCTCCGCTACCAGATCTTCTGGAGTGTGCTTCGAGGATCGGTGAGGTTCCGTTTGTTCCCGACTTTCCCGGTTGTTTTCCTGCCAGGTCTTTGAGGAATAAATACTTTAGCGGCGGCTTGCTTGCGACAGGTGCGCGAGACTTCCGCATTTGTTAGTGACGACGGATTCCCTGCACGAAGGCTGTGAAGCATTCAAGGTGGCCGCTCGGTGGCGCGTGTCCTTCGACGGAGACGGGAGGAGTTCTTTCTGAACCAATCATCCAACGGCCCGAAACATATCCTGTACTGCGCTTTCATTCTTCTACGACTTACCTCTGTCTCATTTCACAGCGTCCACGCCGAAGGTATATACCTTTTCTTCCGTAAGCAGTCCATATTCACCCGCGACGAGCGGCTGCGAGGGGACGAGCTTGTATGATTCATCGCCGTACTTGGATATCGTTACCTCGATAGGCCGCATTGGAATGAAGTGTTTCCCTTTATAATCCCCCAACTTGTATTCACGTTTGTTCTTGTGGACCGTGCAGGGCATGAGCTTGTAACGTGCCATGTCCTCGCCGGGCAATGGCTTGAAAATGAATGCGGGCTGGCTGCCTACTGTACGGAGAGGGGACGCTGTTCCATCGAGAATGACCTTGTCCAGGTAAAATCTGTCGTAAATGCCGGTTCCGAAAGCCCAGCCCACGCTAGCTTTTTGGTGCTTTTCAAAATCCTCCTGCGGCAGCGCCTTGAGAGACTGGTCGGCAGGGCCCAAATAGAAGAAAACGCCTAAAGCCTCCGGCTCGGATGGCTTGACAGTCGCGGTTTGCGCCGAGCAAAAGTTCGCCGCGAGGAGCAAGCCAAGAACAAACAGACTAAGACTTCGTAGTTGAAGACGATTTATCCGGAATCTCCTTTTTGACTTAAAGAACTTTTTCCTCATGATCTTTTCTCCTAACAATTTGTCAGATGGAAAGTGCTTTTTCCGAGCATTTGGATCATTCGCCTCAGGGGGGCTGCGTCTCAACGGGCGCGAACTGCTCTTCGGAGAGGCCGGACCCGGCTATGCGAACACAAATGAGCGCGCCCTGTCAGTGAGAAGGATCACATCTTGATGTGAGGCGATGATCATGAGCGGCGGCGCAAGGCAAAACTGTCGATTGACGTAAAATCCGATTTCACGCATTGATTGTTTCGCGAGCGCAATTAGGGTCGCGGCAGTTTATCTGTTCGGTTGGTTGTGGAAAGGCGATTAGCTTTTGCGGGCGCGGGCGGCTGCGGCTTTCTTGCGTGCAGCGGTGAAGTGCTCGATCCGGTTGCGGCCGTTGTTTTTGGCTTGGTAGAGGCCGGCGTCGGCCCGAGATAACAATGCTTCGACTTCGGGTTTTCCCACGCAAGTGGAGACGGCTACTCCCATGCTCATGGTGATGAGTTTGGCTTCGCCGGAATAAACTACCGGCGTGCTGGCAATGAACTCGCGCAGTGTATTGGCGCGGAGGAGAGCGTTGGGCAAATCACAGTTGGGAAGAATCATCAGGAACTCTTCTCCGCCATAGCGGCCCACGCCGTCGTAGACGCGGAGTTGGGCGCGCAAACGCCGGGCGATCTCACGGAGCGCCTCGTCGCCAAAGAGATGGCCGAAAGTGTCGTTGACGCTCTTGAAATGGTCGATGTCGCCGAGAATAACTCCCAAGGTTTTGCGATCGCGGCGGCTGCGCTCCAATTCGCGCTCGAGCAGGGCAACGATCTCGCCGCGATTCATCAGTCCGGTGAGACTGTCGTGAGTGGCGGCGTGGCGCATGGAATCGCGGGCGGAAACCAGTTCTTCCTGCAGGTCGAGGATGCGCTTGCCGACGACCAAGCGTGCCTTTAATTGCAGTTCGTCAAAGGGCTTGACGAGATAGTCGTCGGCGCCCGCTTGCATGCCTTCGAGCATGTTCTGGAGGCCTTCGTTGCTGGTGAGCAGGATGACGTAGACATACGGGCCGGCAGTTCCAGCTTGGCGGATGCGGCGGCACAGTTCGATGCCATCGAGATCGGGGAGGACCCAATCGAGGAGAACGAGCTTGGGCGAGTCGGGCTGCTGGAGGATTTCCCAAGCCTCGGAGCCGGTCTCGGCGAGGGTGACACCAAAGCCCCAGCTGCGTAAATGGTCGCCGATCAACTTGCGGAAGACGGCGGAATCATCGACGACCAGGGCCTGCATGAGGGTTGCGCCTCCAATCTTTGGTGCGCCAAACTCCCCTGGACCGAACCACGAATGACCGCTCATTCCAACCTCCCTGAGCGTTGCGTTACGCAGGAAACATGACCCTAGCATAAGGCCAGAGGCGGTCAGAGAGTTGGCAAATCGCGGGCCGGTACATGGAGCGGCACCTCTGGTGGAATCGGCAAGGGGCGGCAAAGACTTTACAGTTTGCTGAAAAACTCGATTGGAGCGGCGCGGCCCCTAAAGGGGCATCTCAATTTGAAGGAGTTATGGCATCGCTAAAGCGATGCCCTGATACGAAAGGCGAGTTTTCAGCACTCTGTTTAGCGGGCGGGTTGACCGGGGGTTTGCCAGCGGCCTAACATTACCGCGGCGGCACAGAGGCCTCCGGAATGATCGGCGAAACTGTCTCCCACTATCACATTTTGGGGAAGCTGGGTGGTGGTGGCATGGGCGTGGTGTATGAGGCGGAAGATACGCGGCTGGCGCGTCACGTCGCGCTCAAGTTTATTCCCGAAGAGATGGTGCACGACAAGAAGTCGATGGAACGCTTTTTGCGCGAAGCTCGCGCGGCCTCGCAGTTAAACCATCCCGGCATCTGCACAATTCACGACATCAACGACAACAACGGGCATCCCTTCATTGTCATGGAAAAGCTGGAGGGGGTGAGCCTGAAGGAGAAGATTCGCGGCAAGCCGATGGATGTGGATGAAGTTCTTGACATCGGTATCCAGGTAGCGGACGCGTTGGCGGCTTCTCATGCGAAGGGCATCATTCATCGCGACATCAAGCCAGCCAATATTTTTGTGTCCCAAAGCGGGCAGACGAAGATTCTCGATTTCGGATTAGCCAAGTCGGCGCGAGAGGCGGGATCGAGCGAGGCGGCGCTGGAGGATTCGCTGACGGCGGTGGGCGTGATTCCGGGGACGGCAGTTTATATGTCTCCGGAGCAGGCGCGCGGGGAGGAACTGGATCAGCGGAGCGATCTGTTCTCGCTTGGAGTCGTGCTCTATGAAATGGCGACCGGCAAAAAACCTTTTGCTACCGGCAATGTGATTACCACGCTGGACGCGGTGCTGAACCAGAAGCCGGTTTCTCCGCTGAGTCACAACCCATCGCTGCCGCGGGATCTGGAAGGCATTATTGGCCGCGCCATGGAGAAAGACCGGGGACACCGCTACCCGAACGCACTGGCGTTGAAGGGCGATCTGCAGTCGTTGCGAAGGGAAACGGAAACGGGGTTGACCAAGAGCGGAATGCGGCGGCCGGCGTTGCCGTATCGGCTGGCGACGACCACCTTTCAAACCTCGAGCAAGTTTTCCACTTATCTGCTGCTGGGAGTGAGCGGGCTGCTGCTCACGGTTTTGGTCGCGATCGGGGCGTGGTGGTTCAAACAGAGGCAGATGGCAGACGCAGGCGCGGCCAGGAACACGATTGCGGTGTTGCCGCTGCAGAATATGAATGGCGACATCAGCGTGGAGTTTCTTCGCTTCGCACTGGCCGATGAAATTGCCAACACGCTTACTTACACGCGGACGCTGGACGTCCGGCCATCTTCGGTTACGCGGAAGTTTGTGGGCAACGACGTGGATCCGCAGAAGGCGGGGCGGGAAGTACACGTGGCTACCATTCTTACCGGGCACTTTCTAAAGCAGGGCGACCGGCTGCTGGTTACGCTGGAGGCGATCCAGGTGAACGGGAACAAGCTCTTGTGGCAGAGCAACGTGACCGCTCCGGCGCAGGATTTGATCGCATTGCAGTCGCAGATGTCGGCGCGGATCCGGCAGGAGTTGCTGCCGGCGCTGGGGACGGGGGGCGGGTATATCGAGACGGGATCGCGTCCGAAAAACGCGGAGGCCTACGATCTTTACCTGCACAGCCTGGCGCTGCCGCGTGATGCGGGACCTAATAAGGATGCGATTGCGGTGCTCGAGCACGTGGTGGAAATGGATCCTACTTACGCGCCGGCGTGGTCTCAGCTGGGCGAGCGTTGCTACTATGACGAAGAGTATTCGGATGGGGGCGAGCCGATGTTCCAGCGCTCGAACCAGGCTTGCGAACGCGCGGTGGAGCTTGATCCGAATCGGATTGCGGCGGCTCGGCAACTGATCGCCAACCGGGTGGAGCGCGGGGAACTCGGCAAGGCATACCAGGCGGCACAGGCACTGGTGAAGCGGCGTCCGGATAGTGCGGAGGCGCATTTCGCGATGGCCTATGTTTATCGGTATGCGGGGATGCTGGAGCAGTCGACGAATGAATGCAACGCGGCGCTGGCCATCGATCCCGGCAACTATGTTTTTCGCTCGTGCGCCTGGGCGTTTATGGAGCTGGGCAAAACGGACCGGGCCTCGGATTTCATCCGTTTGGATGCAGGATCGGATTGGGCTGCGTATATCATGCCGTCACTTCTGCTGCGCGAGGGGAAGCTTGCGGAAGCGCGAGAGGCGGTAAAGCACATGCCGAGCGCGCCGCGCTACCACCGCGATCTGCTGGAGGCATGTCTCGGGTTGCGGCCGGCTGGCGAGTTGGATCGGTTGGCGCAGGAAGCGGAAACCAACTTGCCCTCCGAGCCCGATGCGGAGACCTGGTATTACCAGGCATCGATTTTCGCGTACTGCGGGAAGAAACAGGCTGCTCTGCATTTGCTGCAGAGTGCGGTGGAGCAAAACTACTGCGCGCACGAGAATCTGCTTTCCGATCCGCTGCTGGCGAAACTCCGCACAGATACAGCGTTTGACAAAGTGTTGACCGCGGCGGGCCATTGCCAGGAGGCGGTGCGCGAGGCCGCCAACACGCCGGGGCAGTGACACACAATTTACAATCGGCGCACGAAGTTGCAGCGTGGAAGCTGGTACAATTTTGCTGGTCGAAAATGCTCGCCCTCGGCTGTCAGTCCCGCAAAAGTTTTCCAATGAGGATCTCCTAATGATTTCTATTCGTGGTTTTTTCGCGTTTATTGTCGGCGTCTGTGTGCTTGGCTGCGCTTGTCTGGCGGCTGCGCAGGAAATGCAAGAAGGCCGGTTGCTGCGGTTTCCGGATATTTATAAGGACAAGATTGCATTCATGTATGGCGGCGATCTGTGGCTGGCGTCGAGTTCGGGAGGCACGGCTCGCCGCATCACTTCGCATCCGGGGCGGGAATTATTTCCGAAGTTTTCGCCGGATGGAAAGTGGCTGGCGTTCACTGGACAGTATGACGGCAACTTTAACGTTTATGTTATGCCGGCGGAGGGCGGTCAACCGAAGCAGTTGACGTTTTACCAGGGCGAGGCGCAGGCGCTTAGTGATCGCATGGGCATCCTCAACCAGGTGATTGGTTGGACGCCGGATGGCAAGAGCATCGTGTTTCTTTCGCGGCGAGACGCTTCGAACGGGTGGACGAAGCGTCCATACACGATAAGCGTGGAGGGTGGATTGCCGCAGCCGATGGTTCCGGATGAGGGCGGACTACTTTCGTTTTCGGCAGACGGAACCAAGGTCGCTTATAACCGGATCTTCCGCAATTTCCGGCAGTGGAAACGTTATACGGGCGGACTGGCACAGGACATTACTATCTACGACATGAAGAATAATGTCGTGGACGCGGTGATCCCGCACACGGACTATACGGATACGTTTCCGATGTGGCATGGAAATACGATTTATTTCACTTCCGATCGCGGGCTGGAACACCGGCTTAATCTCTACAGTTACGATGTAGGCAGCAAGCAGGTCGAACAACTTACTAAGTTTGACGAATTTGATGTGATGTGGCCTAGCCTGGGTCCGGATGCGATTATTTTTGAGAATGGCGGTTACTTATATACGTTTGACTTACAGACCCGGCAACCTAAGAAGCTGAGCGTCTATGTCGACGGCGAGCGGGACCAGGCGATGAAGCACTGGGTGAGCGCGAGCCGGAATATTACCGATTTCGACATTGCACCCGATGGCAAGCGCGCTGTGTTTGCGGCTCGGGGAGACGTGTTCACCGTTCCGGCGAAGGAGGGGAGTATTCGCAATTTGACGCATTCGCCGGGGGTTCGCGAGCAAAAGGTGGCGTGGTCGCCGAATGGGCAATGGATCGCTTACGTTTCCGACCGGACCGGGGAAGATGAGATTTATATCGCTCCGCAAGACGGGCTGGCGGGCGAAGAGCAGATCACGAGCGGACATAAAGGCTTTATGTTTCAGCCGGCGTGGTCGCCGGATAGTTCGAAGATTGCGTGGGCCGACAAGGACCTGAAACTGTGGTATGTCGACATCAAAGAGAAGAAGCCAGTTGAGGTGGATCGCGGTAAGTATGGTGAGATTCAGAACTATAACTGGTCTCCGGATAGTAAGTGGATTGCTTATGACAAGAACTTAGAGTCTGGTTTGTCGGTCGTGTATCTGTATGGACTTGCCGATAAGAAGATCACTGCTGTCACTTCAACTCTCAATAATAGTTATGGAGCCTTGTTCGATCCCGACAAGCGATACCTATATTTTCTTTCTGACCGCGATTACAACGAAGTGCTGGGGAATATTGACTTTGAATTTGCCAATCCGAAAACGACGCGGGTTTATGTGGTTACGCTGACGGCGGACGAGCCTTCGCCTTTTCCGGCGCTGAGTGATGAGGTGAAGGTGAAGACGGAAGAGCCGGCGGCGTCGACGCCCGTACCCGAGCCGGGGAATAAGAAGAACGCGAAGCAGCCGCAAAAGAAGGAAGAGGAAAAGAAGCCGGAAGAAAAAACGGCGGGAAGCGAGAGCAAGGAGCCTCCGAAAGTTTTCAAGATCGATCTGGACGGCATCCAGAACCGGATTGTGGCGCTGGCCGTGCCTCCTGCGGTCATTCACGTGTTCGACGCTTCGAAGGATGCGATCTACTACTCGACATCGCCAATTCAGGGGCTGTCGGGGCCGCTGGCGGGGGAAGGTCCGGCGATTCATGCCTACGATTTGAAGGAAAGGAAAGACAAAGTGCTGCTTGAGGGCGCGGATCATTTCGCACTGTCGCGCGACGGTTCGAAACTGCTGTACCGGGTCGATGCCAATGGGCCGGTGGGAATCATCGACGCGAAGCCTCCGGACGCGCCGCATAAAGTTGGGGAGGGCGCGCTGAAACTGGACGGCATGCGCGTGGAGATCGATCCTCCGCAGGAATGGAAGGAAATGTTCAACGAAGTCTGGCGGCAGGAACGGGATTACTTTTTTGAGTCCTCCATGAATGGAGTGGATTGGCAGAAGGTCAAAGATAAGTACGCGCAGTTGCTTCCGTTCGTGGGCGATCGTTATTCGCTGACTTACATCATGGGCGAGATGATTGGAGAGTTGTCTAACTCGCACACTTATGTTGGCGGCGGGGATTTTCCGGAATTGTATCCGGTGAACGTGGGATTGCTGGGCGCAGACTATGAAGTCGACTCGGCCAGCGGCATGTACCGGATCAAAAAGATCTTTACGGGCGAAAACTGGGACGCACACAATCGCTCTCCCTTGACCGAGCCGGGCGTGAACGTCAAAGAAGGCGAGTACCTGGTTGAGATCAATGGGCGGGCGTTGCGCGCTCCGCAGACGCCGGATGAATTGCTTACCAACACGGCTAATGAGGTGGTCACACTTAGTGTGAATTCCAAAGCCTCGGCGGAGGGCGCGCGCAAAGTTGTGGTGAAGCCAATTGGCGACGAACACGCTTTGCGCGAGTTGAACATGATTGAGACCAACCGCAAGAAGGTGGATGCGGCCAGCGGCGGGCGCATCGGCTATGTCTATCTGCCGGACATGGAAGACGATGGGCTCAACGAATTTGTGAAGCAGTATTTTCCGCAGATTCGCAAGGAGGGGATTATTTTCGACGTCCGCTACAACGGCGGGGGTTTTGTCGACCAGCTGATTTTTGAGCGGTTGCGGCGGGTGCTGGGGGGGATGGAGTCGGCGCGCAACTGGGAACCGGGGACGATTCCGAGCAACGTCTTTCACGGATACATGGCCTGCGTGACTAATCAGTACGCTGCTTCTGATGGAGATTTTTTCAGCTACTTCTTCAAGCATTACCAGCTGGGGCCACTGATTGGCGAGCGGACGTGGGGCGGAGTGCGCGGCATTCGCGGGATGATGCCGCTGATGGATGGCGGTTACATCACTCGCCCGGAGTTCTCTCTGTACAGCAACGACAGCAAATGGCTGATCGAAAATCGCGGCGTGCAGCCGGATGTGGTGGTGGATAATCCTCCGGACCTGGTAGTGAAGGGGCGAGATCCGCAACTGGAGAAAGCGGTGGAGATGCTGATGGAGAAGATCAAAGCTAATCCTAAGAAACTGCCGACGCCGCCTCCGGATTTGCCGACTTATCCGGAGGGGCCGGGGCTGTAGCCCGAGGCTGAGTGCCAGCCCCTAAAGGGGCATGCGAATCCTGGAGGATTTCGGCATCGCTGAAGCGATGCCCTGATACGAATCCTTAGTGATTCAATGATGAGATTGCAGGGGCGTAACCCGCCTCACTTGCAAACCGACCGGTCGGTTTGTTATGATGACTGTCAACTTCTGGTGGAACCGTAATGAAGGGACGCAGTGTGCGGCGAATTACTATCAGAATTCCGGGAGTACGAGTATGTCTGTCCGTCCGGGTGCGGAGGGAAGAGTGAGCTGAGAAATTCGAAATCGTAAGCGCTCCCGAATCCCACCCGCCAGAGATGCTGGCGCGGTGGGTTTCGTTTTTTTGGTCGACGAAGCGATGAAAAACTCGGGAGTTCGCAGTGGTCGTCCCTCAGCGGCTAAAGCCGGACTGAGAGTAGACGGCTACCGCAGCGGTAAACCGCTGCGCCACCCAAAGGCAAGAACAAAGTGGAACTGCGTGGGGAGGTTCGATGACACATTCGAATGGTGTGGCGAGCACGGGTACGGCGAGAGCGGGCGGGGCGAAAGCTGCGTCGCAAGCCGAGTTGACCGAGCAAACAAAAATAAAAACGATGACTGGGGCCAGCATTCTCTGGGAGTGTCTGGAACGGGAGGGCGTGAAGCATGTGTTCGGCTATCCTGGTGGCGCGATTCTTCCGGCTTATGACGCGCTGAAGCACAGCAAGATTCATCATGTGCTGGTGCGTCATGAACAGGGCGCAACCCACATGGCGGACGGCTATGCGCGCGCCAGCGGCGAAGTGGGCGTTGCGGTTGCGACTTCGGGGCCGGGAGCTACCAACATGGTCACCGGAATGGCCACGGCCATGCTGGATTCAATACCGATTGTCTGCATTACCGGGCAGGTGGGCAGCAAGCTGATAGGGACGGATGCGTTTCAGGAAACCGATATCACTGGCGTGACGCTTCCGGTCACAAAACATAACTATCTGGTCACTCACGCGGGCGAAATCGCGCGGACGATCCGGGAAGCGTTTTATGTGGCGCGGTCGGGACGTCCGGGGCCGGTGCTGGTCGATATCACGAAAGATGCGCAGCAGAGTACTTGCGCGTTTGACTGGGAGGCGGCTAAGCCACAATTGCCGGGTTACCGGCCTGATTTGTCGCCGGCTCCCGCGGAGTATGAACGGGCGCTGGAGTTGATACACAATTCGAAGCGGCCGGTGATTCTGGCGGGGCACGGCATCATTATTTCTGGAGCGATGCGCGAGGTGCGGGATTTTGCCGAGCGCGCGGGGATTCCTGTGGCACTTACAGTGCTTGGGTTGGGCGCGTTTCCAGCGTCGCACCCGCTCAATCTGGGCATGATGGGGATGCATGGGGAAGCGTGGGTGAACCATACGATTCAGGAGGCGGATCTGCTGCTGGCTTTTGGCATGCGGTTTGATGACCGGGTTACGGGGACACTGAAGACCTACGCGCCCAATGCCAGGAAGATTCACATCGAGATTGATCCGGCCGAGATTAACAAGAACGTCAAGGTCGATGTGCCGCTGGTCGGCGATCTGCGGGAAGTGTTGCTGGAGTTAATGCCGCATGTTGAATCGATCGATCGCAGCGAGTGGCTGGATTCGATCGACAAACTGAAGGGCGATTCGGCGGTGCGCGACATTCAGAACCTGCCCGACAGCGGCCATCTTTATGCGGCGCATGTCATTAATGATTTGTGGCGGCAGACGCGCGACGGGAAGACCATCGTCGTCACCGACGTGGGGCAGCACCAGATGTGGGAGGCGCAGTATTACAAGCACGAGCATCCGCGGACGCTGATTACTTCGGGCGGATTAGGGACGATGGGTTTTGCGTTGCCCGCCGCGATCGGCGCTAAAGTCGCTTGTCCGGAGGCGGAGGTTTGGGTGGTGGTGGGCGATGGCGGGTTCCAGATGACGATGTGCGAATTGGCTACGCTGGTGCAGGAAAATCTGAAGATCCACATTGCGATCATCAATAACGGCTTTTTGGGCATGGTGCGGCAGTGGCAGGAATTTTTCTATGACCGCAACTATGCGGCTACGCCGTTGCTGAATCCGGATTTTGCGAAGTTGGCGGAGGCTTATGGCATTCGGAGCATGACGGTCTCGGAGCGAGCGGAGGTAGTGCCGGCGGTGGAGGCGGCGCGGCGGCACGACGGACCGATGCTGATCAATTTCAAGGTGGAACAGGAAGACACGGTTTATCCGATGGTGGCGGCTGGGGCGGCGCTGCATGACATGATTCGGCGGCCGAGTCCGATTGTGGAGACGGCGGAAGATGAGTAAAGCGCTGCGAGCTGCGAGCCGCGGGCAGCCTCTTGCTCGAAGGTCGCGGCGCGAAGCTCGCAGCGGAGCAACAGGGAATAGGGCGCTACCTAAATACTAAAGACGACAAACATATGCTGAATACTTTCATGGTGTACGTCGAAAATAAGCCGGGTGTGCTGACTCGCGTGGCTTCGCTGTTTCGCCGGCGCGCTTTCAATATCGATTCGCTCACGGTGGGGCGGACGGAGAAACCGGAGGTGTCGAGGATGACCATCACCGTCGACGCCGACCACGACCAGGCCCGGCGCATCGAAGCGAACCTGTACAAGCTGGTGAACGTGCTGCTGGTCGAAAACATTACCAATCAACCGGCGATTGTGCGCGACTTGGCCATGATCCGGGTGGCGGCCCGACACGAAGCGCGCTCGCATGTTTTTGAACTCGCCAACGTTTTTCGCGCACGCGTGGTCGATGTCGCTCCGGAATCGTTGACTCTGGAGATTACGGGCGGGGAGGACAAGATCGACGGGCTGCTCGAATTACTGCGTCCTTATGGGGTGCTGGAGATGGTGCGCACCGGCATTGTGGCCATGCGACGGGGCAGCAAATCGGCGGGCGCCAGCTCGACGGCGGAAAATGCAGCCGCGGTTGCGGCTGGTGACGATGTTTCCTACTCTGTGTGAGAGTGAGTCGGCGCGGTGGGCGGAGAGAGCCGCCATTGATTTTGCGATAATACGGCACGGCTGAACAGGCTGCGGAAAAAATACCATTTGCCGCCGCGTGTCACCTCAGCGGCTAAAGCCATCGTTGAACAAGCCAGATATCGCAGCGGTAAACCGCTGCACCACCCAAAATCAAGTGCAAGATCGACTTCTTCCGCAAGCTCCGAAGCTGTGCTCCTGCAAAACCTAGCTGCGCTTCCGTGGAATCCCACCCTTGCGCAAAAGGCGCGCAAGGATGGGGCACCCACGACCCAAAAAGCATTCCCAGAGGCGCGCAGCGGCCGCTCTGACCATCGACGACTGACGAAGGTACGGGATGCTTGTCGTTTGGGTTCCTGGAGTGCTCGGTTTCTCCGGGATTACCAACCCCGTCTTTAGAACTTTCTAATCCAGAACTCTCTCATTCGACCGCAAGCATTCGGTGCGAGCGCGAGGGCGGAAATTGCAACGCGCCGATGGGGCTGAGGTCAAGAGAAGGACGGGCGCGCCGATGGAGCAGGTATCGATATGAACGATTCCGACGACATTGTCAAAGAGTTTCTGGTCGAGAGCTACGAAAATCTCGACCGCTTGGATCAGGACTTGTTGCAGTTGGAGAGGAATCCCAACGATCGCGAGATTTTGGCCAGCGTTTTCCGCACGATTCATACCATTAAAGGCACGTCCGGCTTTCTGAATTTCAACCAACTGGGAGCAGTGACGCATGTCGGCGAAAGCCTGCTGGGGTTGCTGCGCGATGGCCAGAAGGCGCTGGACCGGGATATCACGAACGCACTGCTGGCCATGGTGGACACGGTGCGTCAGATACTGGCGAGCATCGAAGCCACCGGCGGGGAG
>JBAWFQ010000112.1:0-17211 GCA_049592035.1 Terriglobales bacterium | reverse complement strand
CAATGGACTCACGGCTGCGGGGCTTCGCCCCGCGGGGCAGGTGAGGGCACCTGCCCCTACGTGAATTGCTTTCCGCGAGGCCAGCCGCCATCTACTCTGTCTATAATCATCATCGCCAAGCAAAGTCACACCCAGTGAACTTTATGAAAATCGAGAAACTGCTCAAACGTTACCGCGTCGAACACGGAAAACACTTTCGCCTCAAGGATCACGATCCCGCCGATACGCACGGCCTCGGGTCAGAACTGAAACCGCATGCCAAGGAATTGCTGGAGAACGGCGTCAAGGAAATGGCCCGTCTGCAGGACATTCTGGCCGCGCAGGACCGCTGGGCCTTGCTCCTGATTTTTCAGGCCATGGACGCGGCCGGCAAAGACGGCACCATCAAGCACGTCATGTCAGGAGTCAATCCGCAGGGGGTGCAGGTGTGGTCGTTCAAGGCCCCCTCCGCCGAGGAACTTAACCACGGCTACCTGTGGCGCTGCATGAAATGCGCGCCGGAGCGAGGACGGATCGGCATCTTTAACCGCTCATATTACGAAGAGGTGCTGGTGGTCCGCATCCATCCTCAGGTTCTAGCCAACGAGAAACTGCCGCCGTCACTGGTCACAAAACATATCTGGCAAGAGCGCTTTGAAGATATCAATAGCTTCGAGCGCTACATGACCCGCAACGGCGTTGCCGTGCTCAAGTTTTTCCTTCATCTTTCAAAAGAAGAGCAGAAGCACCGCTTTATGGAACGGCTAGACACGCCGGATAAGAACTGGAAGTTCTCCTCTGCCGACGTAAAGGAACGCCAATTCTGGGATGCCTATCAGGAAGCGTTTGAAGACATGATCCGTCACACCGCAAGCGAGCACGCGCCCTGGTACGTAGTCCCGGCCGATAACAAGTGGTTTACCAGATTAGTCGTCTCGCAAGCTGTGGTGGATGCATTGAAAGCCATGAACCTGAAGTATCCAAAAGTGAGCGGCGAGGAACGAGCTGCCCTGGCCGAAGCGCGTAAACAATTAGAGAAGGAATGAAGCGTTAACGCTAGTGCTGTGACCGAGGGTAGCGCCCTTGTGACAGCCGGCAAGATGGCGGCGCTGTTCGTTTTCCACGCCGTAATCACCAACGCGACCTCCATTGTGCAAAACGTTCATTTCAACACGACAGGCAACGCCTGGTCATAGGGCTGAATCGTAACCGTCAAAGATTTGCGCTGATCGAAGGCTTCTTTCGTGACCTTAAAGCCGACGATGATGGTCCCTCTCTGTACGGCTCCAGGTAGCAGTTTGGCTTCAGGCGAAAGCGGAGGCTCTGAACTTTCCTTCAAAGCCGGGAACGCCTGGTAGTACCGGTCCAGATCCACAGCCGATGCTGCCTCATCTTCGAAGGTGTTCCCGTCGCTGGTTGTTAGTTGCGCTTTGAGGGTGTGAATCCACAGCGGTTTGTCCGCTGTATTCCGCAGCGTCACAGTGATGGCGGCCAGGATCATGTTCTGCCCTGGCACTTCGGCCGGCGCCACGAAATCGATGGAGCCCGCGCCCTGCGGTTTTGCCCGCTCCGTGAATGCAACAATTCCCACAATCACTGCGACCGCAACCATGCAGATCAGGACAATGCCGGCAGGTGGAAAGTTGCGCTTAGCGGTTCCGAATTCTTCGCCAATGCGAAATTCCGTAACCGGGTTTCCGACCGGAGAGCTGACGGGATTAGCAACCGGCGCAGGCGAAGATGCGGGCTGCGTCGGCGGAGGAACAGGTCGCTCAGGCGTCGCGTCGGATGTGGGATCGGGCATGGAGTGATTGTAGACGAGGTTCGGTCTCTGATATCCGGCTCCTGGTCCGGGTACGCAACAGGACAAGGGTGCCTGCGCTTGCGGTCCCGTGACTTTGGTTACCTTGCCCGGTGTAACGGATGCTGCGACGATGCGGAAGATTCCTTTTGGAGGTACTTGGCGGTGAAACGTAAAACTCTCTTTGCCGCGTTGGCTTGCGCGCTACTGGCGTTCAGCATGCTGGGCTGCGGAACGACCGACCACTTGCAGTCCATCCAGCTCTCAACCTCGAATACAGAGGAGAGCCCTGGCAGCACTCTCACCTTGTATGGCATCGGTGGGACAGTCCAGTTATATACCTGGGCAAATTACAGCAACGGGAAACAAGTGCTCCTCCACGGTAACCAGGTTGCCTACCAGATATCGAGCACCGCCACCGGCTTCGCTGAGACCGGCGGCCCTCTTGGCGACCCGAACGCCGATCCGCCTCAGACCGTCCAGTTGTTGACCCCGAACGGACTGCTTACTGCCATTCCGCCGTTCGCCTGCACTTGGGTAAATACTGCAACGACCGGGACCACTCCCGCTTTTGCAATCGTCGGCTTTTATACGGTTACGGCTACCTATCAGGGGATGACCACGCCGCCCGCCTTTCTTACGGACGCTTCTGAGGCCGGTATCACCAGCGCCACTAATCCAGAAGGTCTGTGCACCAATCCACCCTCGGGTTCGTAGCCCTTTATTGGATTTTCGCTCTGCGAGGACGGCTGCTCACGCTGCCGTCCTCGTCTCCGTTTAGCCACGCCCAAGATCTCACAGAATCCTGAACCACGATGTCTCTGGCTCTCCCTTCGCACCCTTTGTGGTGGAGGTCTGTACAAACGTGCCTCCACTGTTTGAGCGTCCTGCTCCAACCCGATATAATTCAAGGTTTGCCCGTACCCGCGAAAGCAATCGACGCCTATGCTCTTCATTCCCGTAACTGAGGTCGTGCCTGGATGAAGGTTCGCTCCGGAGTAGAGGTGTCGGGCCAATCCGACATCGGCTGCCTGCGCCAGAACAACGAAGATTCCTTTGGTTATTGGGAGCCGGAAGACGATCAGCAGTTCCTGCGTAAGGGCCGCTTAGCCGTTGTCGCGGACGGCATGGGCGGCTACGAGGGCGGTCAGGAAGCCAGCCGCTTGGCGGTAGAAACGCTGGTCGCGGTCTATCGCGACTTCGGCGGCGATGACCCGCAGGCGGCCCTGAACGAGGCTTTGCAGGCAGCTCACGAACAGATCCGGAAATACAGCTTCGCTCATCCCGAGCTCCGCGGCATGGGCACCACGTGCACGGCGGCGGCGATCGTCCGAGGTACCCTCCGCGCGGCCGACGGCGATCAGAACGGTGCCGAGAACGCCGTTGCGAGCGATCTTGGAAGTTATGACGCGCTCTACTACGTGCACGTCGGCGACACCCGGCTCTACCTGATCCGCGACGGCCAGATTACGAGGGTAACCCGCGACCACTCCTATGTTGGACGCCTGGTCGAGGCCGGAATGATCAGTCCGGAAGAAGCCGAGCATCATCCGCAACGGAACATTCTGACCGCCGCGCTAGGCACGAACCCCGATCTCATCATGGATTCTCCGGGTAGGCCGGAGCCCCTGCGCCCGAACGACGTCCTCCTGATCTGCAGCGACGGATTGTGGGGCCTGGTGCATGACTCGGAGATTCTAGGCGTAGTAAAAAATAAAAGCGCCGAACAAGCCGGCCGCGAGCTGATCAAACTGGCGCGCGAGCGCGGCGGCCCGGATAACATCACGGTCGAGATTTTGCGCTTGCGTTGAGACGTTGCAAAAATAAAAGTGACATCCGGTGGTCAAGGCAACCTTCCCTTAAACTGCAAAGCGTTGCACAACAACGTCCTCTTCGGCTCTCTCCTCCCGTCGCAACTTGCTGAAATCACACAACCAGCCCCAGCGGGCGCACTTTGTGCTTGGTAGCGCGCGTGCATGATTCTATAATGCCTATTGGTTAAATAGAGATAGTCGGGGGCAAGGCAAAATGAAAGTTTCCCAAAAAGGGTTGTATGCATTACTGGCCATGATGGTGCTCACCCGCCGTTATACCCAGGGAGCAATCCGGATTCGCGACATCGCCTACGAAGAGAATCTCCCGGAAAAATTTCTGGAACTTATTCTTCTCGAACTGAAGAATGCGCGCATGGTCGAGAGCGTGCGCGGCGCCAAGGGCGGATACCGCCTGCGACGCCCGCCGGCGGAGATTCACTTGAGCGAAATCATTCGTTTGATCGACGGGCCGCTGGCGCCCTTTGGCGATGCCGATCAGTTGCGAGCTCTGGTCGATAGCGATTCCGATCATAGCGCCTTGTACAAAGTGTTCCTGGACGTACGAGACGAGGCGGCCAGGATTCTGGAGAATACGACGCTCGCCGATTTGATCCATCGCGGTCCGGCGTACGATTCGAGTCCAAAGGCCGGCGAAAGTAAGAAAGCCAACCGCAAGCCACGCAACAAGAAGGCCAAAGCCAGCGTGTTCCCCATGCTGGTGCAAGGCGCGGGTCATGATTAGCAAATGCTCGTTGGTGGTTGCCTGGTTGTGCGTCTTGCTGAGCACATTTGCCACCGCCCAGACGGTGGTTCGCGTGGGCGCGTTTCCCAATATCACGCACCCGCAGGCGATGGTGGGCAAGAACAACGGCTGGTTCGACAAGGCAATGGGTCCTCAGGTCAAAGTTGAGTGGAAGAGTTTCAACGCCGGCCCTTCCGCGATTGAAGCCTTGTTCGCCGGGGCGATCGACCTGACCTACATCGGCCCGAACCCAGCCATTTCCGGTTATGTTCGCTCCAATGGAGAAGCTCTGCGCATTGTGGCCGGTGCGACCAGTGGCGGCGCTGCGCTGGTGGTGCGCAACGATTCCGGCATTCAAAAGCCGGAAGATTTTCACGGCAAAAAAGTCGCTTCACCACAAATGGGTAACACGCAGGACGTCGCACTGCGCGCATGGTTGAAAGCGCACGGCATGAAATCCACGGATAAAGGCGGCGACGTGCAGGTAATTCCGCTGGCGAATCCCGACCAGTTGACACTGTTTCTGAAAAAAGAATTGGATGGCGCGTGGGCGCCCGAGCCCTGGGCAACGCGTTTAATTAAATTAGGGAACGGACGCTTGTTCCTGGACGAGCGCACGCTCTGGCCGAACGGCCAGTTTATTACCGCGCATCTGATTGTCCGCACCCAATTCCTGAAGGAACATCCCGATCTGGTCAAGAACTGGATCCGCGCGCACGTCGAATTAACGGACTGGATCAACGGCCATTTACCCGAGGCCAAAAAACTTCTAAATCAGCAAATCGCAAAAGAGACAGGAAAGGCGTTGCCCGATGCTGTGCTGGAGGACGCGTTTGGCCGCATGACAGCGACCTATGACCCGCTGCGCGCGTCGCTGATGAATGCCGCGAAGTCCGCATTTGACGCCGGTTTTCTCGGCCGCCAGATGCCCGATCTATCAAGTCTGTACGATCTTTCGCTGCTCAATCAAGTACTAGCTGAAAAGGGGAAGAAGGCAGTCCAATGAGCACGAGTCCGCACCAAGTAAATCCTCGGGCAGTCCCGCCCGTTCTTCGCACAGGAGTGCGCGCGAATGTATTTCATGGGAAGCCGGTTGCTTCCGTAACTGAGTTTCCGGCGCGCCCAGTCTCCGAGGTAGTGATTCCAAAAGTCGCGCTGGACGCAATCTCGCTCAGCTATAAAACAACGTCGGGCGAGCCTTTGCTGGCGCTCGACAAGATCAGCCTTGCGGTCAAGCCGGGAGAATTTCTCTGCATCGTCGGGCCTTCGGGCTGCGGCAAGTCCACTCTCTTGCACCTGATCGCCGGTCTGCATCCGCCGACCTCAGGAAGAATTCTGGTGGATGGCGCTCCGGTCAGTGGCCCGGGAACCGATCGCATCCTGATTTTCCAGGAACTCGGATTGTTTCCCTGGCTGACAGTTGGCGGCAACGTCGAGTTCGGCCTCAAGATGAAAAATGTCAGCAAAGCCGAGCGCGAGGAAAAAGTGCAGTACTATTTGCGCCTCGTCCATCTTTTGAATTTCCGGGACAGCTACATCCACCAGCTCTCCGGAGGTATGCGCCAGCGCGTGGCCTTGGCGCGAGCGCTGGCCACCGAACCCGACGTCTTGCTGATGGACGAGCCCTTCGCCGCGCTGGACGCCCAGACTCGCGATCTTTTGCACGACGAGTTGGAGCGCCTCTGGGCCGAAACCGGCCGCACCATCATCTTCGTTACCCACAATGTGCGCGAAGCCGTCAGGCTGGGAGATCGCGTCGCCTTGCTGACGTTTCGCCCGGGCCGCGTGAAGCAGGAGTTTTCCGTGAGTCTGCCCCGCCCGCGTCAGATGGAACAGAACGATGTCCTGCAAACCGCGCGCGACATTCTGGATTGCCTGCGCGCTGAAATTAACAAGTCGCTGGCAGAGGAATACGCCGATGAAAAAGCTCGCTAGGCAGATAATCTTCTACGCCGCTCTTCTCGGCATCTGGGCCCTTTTAGCGAAGCTGCATCTCTGGCCGCCGTATCTTTTTCCACCGCCGTGGGGAGTTGGGCAGGCTTTGTGGGATGGATTTGCCGACCACAGCTTCTGGATTGGCATCGCCGTCACCATGAAGCGTATGTTAATCGGCTACAGTTTGTCAGTCGGGCTGGGCATGATCCTTGGCCTAGCCGTATCGAGCAACAAATTCCTCGAAGAAACTCTAGGCGGCTTGCTGGTGAGTCTGCAATCCCTGCCGAGCATCTGCTGGATTCCACTAGCCGTTCTCTGGTTTGGACTGACGGAAAAGGCCATCCTGTTTGTAGTGCTAATGGGTTCGCTGCTTTCGGTGACCATCGCAATGGAAGACGGCCGCAAGCAGATGCCAAAAATCTACGGCATGGCTGGCCGCAATCTGGGAGCCAGCGGCTTCCGTCTTTTCTGGTCGGTGCTATTGCCGGCAAGCTTGCCGTTCATCGTAAATGGGATGAAGCAAGGGTGGGCGTTTGCATGGCGTTCGCTGATTCAGGCCGAAATGATTTTTCTCAGCCTCGGACTGGGCCAGTTGCTAATGATGGGTCGCGACCTGAGCGATATGAGCCAGGTGATGGCAGTGATGATCCTGATCATCATCCTAGGCTACCTGGTGGATGGCCTGATCTTCCGCACCATGGAACGCCGTCTGCAAGAGAAATACGGTCTGACCCCAGCGTAGAAAGGAAGGTGTCAGGTCTTAGGTGCCAGGTCTCAGGAAAACCTCCCGTCTCTTTGCTTGTAGTGTGCTCGGCCGATAGCGAGGCTTTTCCTGACACCTGAGACCTGACACCTGACACCTGATTCTCGTAACATTCCCTGTGCTCGTCTTCTGGATTCTCTTCAACCTGTTTGTGCTGGCAATGCTGGCGCTCGATCTGGGAGTGCTCGATCGCCGCCCCCACCGCGTCAGTTTTCGCCAAGCGCTCGCCTGGTCCGGAGTCTGGATCGCGCTGGCAGCTGCCTTTGCGGTACTGATGTTCTTTTGGCAAGGGCCGGCTCACGCGCTCCAGTTCGTGACCGGCTACGTCATCGAACTCTCCCTCAGCGTCGACAACCTGTTCGTCTTTCTAGTGATCTTCCGCTATTTCAAGGTTCCCGAAGAGTACCAGCACAAGGTGCTGTCCTGGGGAATCCTCGGAGCGATGCTGATGCGCGGCGCGTTTGTAGGCGCTGGCGTCGGCCTGATCGGCCGCTTCACCTGGATCACCTATGCCTTCGGCGCCTTGCTCGTCTATTCCGGATGCAAGCTGCTGCGCCAGGGCAAAACGGAAATCCATCCTGAGAAAAATGTGGTTCTGCGCCTCTTCCAGCGCGCTTTCCCGGTCACCAAAGAATATGTCGGCGGCCAGTTCTTTTCCCGCCGGGAAACGCTTTATGCGACTCCGCTGCTGGTGGTTCTGCTGGCGATCGAGACCAGCGACATCCTTTTTGCAGTGGATTCGATTCCGGCGGTTCTAGCCATAACGCGCGATGCCTTCATTGTCTACACTTCGAACGTATTCGCTATTCTCGGCCTGCGCTCGATGTATTTCGCCCTGGCCGGCATGATGGACGTATTGCGCTATCTTCATTACGGACTTTCGCTGGTGCTGATTTTTATCGGGCTGAAAATGCTGGCTTCGCACTACGTTACCATTCCCACCGAGTGGGCGCTGGCGACCGTGCTAGTAGTTTTGGGAGTTTCTATTCTAGCCTCGCTCCTGCATCCCCAAAGAAACGAGCCGAGCAGACCTTAGCTCCAAGCCCGTAGCTCGTAGCTCGCAGCTTCATAAGCTATGATGAATGCCAATGATTAGCATTCCAATAGCCACCCCGTCGCGCTCCTATGAGGTGCTCATAGGGAGCGGCCTGCTCACCCGCGCCGGTGAGTGTTTCGGTAAGTTTCTGGAAAATCGCCGCGCCTTTGTGGTCACAGCTCCACCCGTGCGCAGGCGATGGCTAAAGGTCCTGACGAAATCCTTGTCGGCTTCGGGAATCGAATCGAGCGTCCTGGAAATGCCAGACGGCGAGCGCTCCAAACGTCTGTCGACGCTGGAAAAGTTGGCGGAAAAGTTAGTCAAGCAAAGCGCGGATCGCGGGGCAACCTTGCTGGCGCTCGGTGGCGGCGTAGTCGGCGACGTAACCGGATTTCTCGCCTCGATCTACATGCGAGGCGTCGATGTAATTCAAATCCCGACCACCGTGCTAGCCCAGGTCGATGCCGCGATCGGAGGAAAAACCGGCGTCAACCTGGTATCGGGAAAAAATCTGCTGGGAACTTTCCACCAGCCGCGCGCCGTCCTCGTCGACCCCGCCGTCTTGGAAACGCTGCCCTCGCGCGAATATCACGCCGGCCTGTACGAGTCGCTAAAGTGCGGCATCATCGGAGATCCCGGCTTGTTCCGCCTGTTTGAAGACCGTCGCCGCGAGATTCTAGATCGCGACCCGGGAGTGGTGGAGAAGGTGATTGCCGATTCCGTGCGTCTGAAGGCTTCGGTGGTAAGTGCCGACGAACGTGAAGGCGGTTTGCGACAAGTATTGAACCTGGGCCACACCATCGGCCACGCGCTCGAAGCCGAGACCCGCTATACCCAGTTGCTCCATGGAGAAGCAGTGGCCTGGGGCATGATCGCAGCCACGCACATTGCGCTTTCGACGGGCAAACTGGACAGCGTGACGGCCGGACGCATTTCCAACGCGGTTCTAGGCTTTGGCAGGCTGCCCCGCATGCAGTTGCAGACCACGAACATCCTGAAACGCCTGCGTGCCGACAAAAAAACACGGCAAGGAGTTGTGCACTTTATTCTCCCGCGAGAGATCGGCAAAGTTGAAATCACCAGCGACGTGCCCGAAGCCATAATCCGCTCGGCGGTCGAAGAGATCAGAAAGCTGGCAAGGAATTAGTCGAGCGAGGGCGTCTCGCTCGTCCGGCAGTATGGTGGCCGGGCGGGGACGCCCGGCTCTCCACCAGCAACATCGTATGAATCAAGAGATCAATCCGCCGATCATCGGAGCAACTCCCGCCGGTGCGCAAGATCGCGAGTCGGCAGCCCAGGCCGTTCGAGAAATGTTCACTTCGATTGCGCCACGCTATGACCTGTTGAATCACGTGCTTTCCTTCAACATCGATCGCCTGTGGTGGTGGCGTACCGCCCGCAGGTTCGACTCCATTTTGGAGCGCCCCCAGGCTCGCGTGCTCGATCTCTGCTGCGGCACCGGCGACATGACGTTCGCGCTGAGTCGCCGCGCGCGGTCGAACTCCACGCAGATTCTGGGCGCGGATTTTTCGCACGCCATGCTGCAACGCGCAGCCGCAAAAACGGCGGAGAAGGGAGGCGTGACGCCGCGCTGGATCGAAGCGGACGCGCTGCACCTACCCTTTCCCGATGAACATTTCAATCTGGTAACGTCGGCGTTCGGTTTTCGCAACTTGGCCGACTACAACGCAGGCTTGCGTGAAATTGCCCGCGTGCTCGCGCCCGGCGGAGAATGCGGCATCCTCGATTTCGGAGAGCCCGGCGGAGTGATAGGGAAGTGCTATCGCATCTATTTCAAAAAGGTTCTTCCCGCGGTAGGAACGGTAATTTCAGGAGTGCGGGGTCCCTACGCGTATCTGCCGGCATCCGTCGAACGCTTTCCCGCGCCCAGTGAAATGCTCGGCCGCATGCGCCAAGCGGGATTTAGCGAGTCATCTTGGACTCCCTACACATTTGGTATAGCGGGCCTCTACCGTGGAGTGAAGAGTGCTTAAGTTCTTGTGAGGAAGCAAGGCAATGCTGGAGACAGTTCTGAAGCGTTTTGAAGAGCCTGACGAGATCCGAACTTTCGAAAAAGGAAAATTCGAACTCGTTCGTATCGGCGGCATGACCATCGGTCGCGCGACGTATCAGCCCGGATGGCAGTGGTCCGTTCACGTCGGCCCCAGCGTGGGCGCGTCGCGGTGCAACGTCGAACACGTCGGGCTGGTACTATCCGGCTGCGCCACGGCTGCGATGGAGGACGGCACGATCCACGAACTCCAAGAGGGCATGCTCTTTTACATCCCACCCGGCCCTCCCGGCCACGATAGTTGGGTGGTGGGAGATGCGCCATACGTCTCGCTACATTTCCTCGGCGCCGGCCACTACGCAAGCAAATAACAACCAATCTGTAAATTGATTAGTCTTCCAGGATTTTGGTTTTCTCCGCGCACTCTGCGTCTCGGCGGTGATGAAAGTTTTCAGTTCCGAGGAAACGAATCCGCGAACGCTTCAAGATTAGTTTTCGCAATTACCTGCTCGTAGTCCTTGCCAAGAAAGTCCTTAAGCCGGTCGGTCTTCATAATGTACTGCCCGGTCATATAAGGTACGGCGTCCGGCGGAATCGCCGAGATATTCCGGTCCCACAAAAATTGCAGAACGCTTCGCATGGCCCACACTCCGGGCACGCGCACTAACTTCGCATGTGCCAGTTCGATACACTGCGCGAAACTCATAGGGTCGCCGCGTCCGGCAACATTCAAAATGGTCAGCCGCTGCGGCTCCGGCTCCCGCCGCAGGATCCAGGCGATCAGCCGCGCCATGTCGTCCACGTGCACGAACTGGATCTTGTTGTCGAGATATTTCTGGCCGTAGGGCAACATGCACGGCAAGCGCTTCGCCGCCTCGCGCATCCGCGCCGCCCGCGCTCCCTTGCCATTGGGCGTTCCCCGGAACGCTCCCATCAGGTAGTTTTCCACCGTGGCTCCCGCAAAAATGTGGGGACGCAAAATAAAAACTCCGCATCCGCGCAACGCCGGCGCGCGCTGCTGCACCACCAGGTCGCTTTCCTTCTTATGGATGGCATAGGGCAGCGTATGCGCCCCGAGCGGTTCGTCCTCCGCGACTGGCGCGGGCAGGTCCGAGCCATACGCCGACACGCTGCTGGGGAAAACAAATTGGCGAATATTGGCGCTCGCATTCCGGTTGGCCTCGGTTATGGCTTCCATCACCCGCGCCGTACCCGCCACGTTGATTCGCCACATGCGGTCGACATCCAGCACCCCGGAGCGCTGCGGATCGATTACAAATGCCAGATGCACCACCGACGCCGGCTGCAACTCCCGCAGCAGCAAAAGCAACTCCCGCGTCGATTCCTCTCTCCCCAAATCCAGCGGAACGAAGCGCTCGACGGCAGAGTGCGTGGGGGGCGTTATATCCACCCCCACCACCTTGTAATCGGAAAGCTGCGGAAGCAGTCGCTGCCCAAGATTCCCGGAAACACCGGTAACCACAATCGTAGGTTTTGCCGTGTCCATTGCGTCGGCGTTCTAGTCTTTATCTTGCATGTGCTCCGGCGGCCTTGTTGCTCCCCGCGGAGGCACCGGCATGCCCCGAGGTTGTGCCGCCCCGAAGTAGGCATCGTTCAGCTCAACATCTTTCTGGTAACTGCTCATCAGGTCGCGGTACCGCTGCATGGAAATGGTTTTGCGGATATCCGGCGACACCGCCTCCAGAGTTAGAGTTTCCTTGCTCACCATCTTGTAGATGTAGTGCCCGCCGTTCGGGTCCGAGATCACTTGCGACACTTCGCCCGGCTGCAAATCCATAACCATCTGATGGTTCTGAGGCAGCGTGCTGCGGCGCGCCTTTTCCACCTTCGTGTTCACGGCATTTCCCGGCAATCCAGCCGCCACGAACGCCTCTTTTTGCAGTTTGTCGGGATCTTCCCCCTTAACCGCGCGGGCGCGCAGAGTGTCGGCAAGCTTCGTCATCGCTTCCTCGGCAGCCTTTTTTTGCGCTTCCGTCGGCGGCTTCGGCGGAGCGTTTTTCGCCGTTGTCGCTTTCGCGCTCGTCGTTGTTCCAGCAGCGGCCGCTGTTCCCTTCTTCACCGGGGGCTTGGGCGTTACCGCTGCAGTGTTGATCTGTTTCGTCCGCGGAATATAGATCCGCTGCAAACTCGCCTGCTCGTAAGAGGCCAAGTTCTTCTTGTAATAGTCCGCGACATCCTCGTCACTGACCTTTTGCGAATCTGCCTGCACTGCGCCGCTCAGTTCCTGCGCGAGAATCTGCATGCGGTAATAGTGCAGCTTCTCCTCAAACGATGGCCCCTTGTCCAAACCGCGTTGTTCCGCCGCGGTCGACATCTTCAGGGCCCAGGAATACTTGTTGGCCAGATTGCGGCGCGCTGCCGGAGGCATATTCGGCTGCAATCCTTCCACGATTTTCTCAAATTCCGCGCGCGTAATGACGGTTTTGCAAGCATCGCCCTTTTGCGTGGCGTCTTTGCAAAAACCCTTCAGCGTGATCACCGCATCATCGGGCCCGACTTTTACTTCGGGGGCCTTTTCAGGCGCGGGAGCAGCGCTTTGTCCCGCCGGCGTTGCAGCGGCGGGCGGGGTAGCCGGTGGCGCGGCTTGTCCGTAGACCAAGCTCACGAGCAGAAGACAGACGAAGCACTTGGAACGCATGAATCAAGATCCTCCAAAGGGAAATTCTGACGAATGTCATCGTAGCATGTCCCCACCGAGACCGGGCAAGCGGGGGTGTGTGTCCTAATTAGCTTTTCTACCGCGGAGTCACGGAGACACGGATAAGGCCAATCGCTTGGCAAAACCATCCGTTTTGTTTTTTACCAGTTTAATATTTGCTCCGTGACTCTGTGCTCCGTGGTGAAAAAGGCTACGAAGCGGGCAGAGGGGTTGGCGGCGAGCGAATCCAAAGCGATAATGACGTGGATGCCGGAAATTCGTGCCCCCTTCAGTTCCGAAGCGATGCGTCGCGACAAGCGCGCCGTTGCCGGCAACTCCGTGCTCGCAGCCCTGGTCATTACCAGCCTGAAGATTATTGTCGGCATCACTACCGGCTCGCTGGGAATTCTATCGGAGGCGGCTCACTCCGGACTGGACCTCATCGCCGCCCTGGTCACATTTCTTTCAGTGCGCGTTTCCGATAAGCCCGCCGATGCCGATCACCAGTACGGACACGGCAAGGTCGAGAATTTTTCCGCCTTCATAGAAACCGGTCTGCTCCTGCTGACCTGCGTCTGGATTGTCTATGAAGCGATCAACCGCCTTTTCTTCCACAAAGTGGAAATAGAACCGAGCATCGCCGCCTTCCTGGTCATGCTGCTGTCCATCGCCGTCGATGCCTGGCGGTCCCGCGTCCTCGGCCGCATTGCGACGCAGTACGACAGTCAGGCGCTGGAAGCCGATGCGCTCCATTTTTCTACCGATATCTGGTCGAGCGCGGTCGTAATCCTCGGCCTCGCGCTGGTTTGGGCGGGCCGCACTTATCACGTGGGATGGCTGCGCCAGGCCGATCCGGTAGCCGCCCTTTTTGTAGCCGGCGTGGTTATTTATGTGAGTTGGCGCCTCGCGCGCAAAACTATCGACGCGCTGCTCGACGCCGCCCCCGCCGGAGTGCGCAGCCAGATCCTCGACCGCATCGCAACCGTCGACGGCGTGTTGGAAGTGGAGCGAGTCCGCTTCCGTAAAGCTGGCAACCGCTTTTTTGCGGATGTTTCGGTGGGACTGGAACGCAATTTCACCTTCCAGCGCTCCGAGCAGGTATCTGCTGCCGTCACCTCCCGCGTCCGCGAGATTCTGCCCGATGCCGATGTGATGGTGCATTCGGTTCCGCGCGCGCGCGGCACGGAAAATATCTTTGACCGCATCCGCGCCGTAGCTACCCGCCACAACTTCAACGTGCACGACGTCAGCGTGCAGGATTTGAACGGCCAGTTGCACGTCGAGCAGCACCTCGAACTGGACGAGCAACTAAGCATGAAACAAGCGCACGATGAAGTGACCCGCCTGGAAACCGAAATGCGCGGGGAAGTTCCCGAGATCGCGACCATCCTAACCCACATTGAAAGCGAGCCGGCAACCATTGAAACGGGAGAAGAAATCGTGCGCGAGCCCGAATTAGAGCAGCGCCTAAAAAACATTGTGAAAGAATTTCCCGAGGTCATGGACGTGCACGAATTCCAGTTCAAAAAGGTGCGGGCGCGACTCTATGTCTCCTGCCACTGCACGCTGCCCGACGATATGCCGCTGTCGCGAGTGCACGACGTGCAAACTTCGCTGGAGATTCGTTTCAAACACGACGCGCCAGAACTATTTCGTGTATTGATTCATCCCGAGCCAATGACGGATAACCGGCGCTAGCATAATAAGTGGAGCGCCGGGCGTCCTCGCCCGGCCTTAACCGCGCTCGCGGAGGGGCGAACCAGAGTAGAGATTTCAGCCCCGGAGGGGCAAATGAAAGTAGCCCAGCGCTTCAGCGCTGGGAAAAGGAATAGGACCATTGTCCCGGAGGGACGACTGAACCGCATGATGGAAGCCACCGTGAACTGGATCGACAACGACCGCTTCGTAGGCCAAGCAACCTCCCGTCATTCGATCGTAATGGACGCCGCCGCCGAAAAAACCGCCAACAGCCCAATGGAATTAGTGCTGCTAGCGCTTTGCGGCTGCACCGCCTCCGACGTAGTAGGCATCCTCCGCAAGAAACGCGAAAACTTCACTGCCCTGGAGGTGACGGCCAAAGGCGAAAGAGCGACCGGTTACCCCGCCGTCTTTACCGAGATTCACCTGACCTATCTGGTACGCGGACCGGTGTCGCAAAAAGCCATGCAAGATGCCGTAAAACTCTCGAAAGAAAAATACTGCTCGGTGTCCGCCATGCTGGAGAAAACTGCGAAGATCACCTACACCATCGAGCACGCGGCGTGAAAGCTGGCCCACATCCGCTGCGAGGGTATTTCTACATTGGCAGCGCGGCCTTTCTCTGGGGAATTTCAGCGACATTGGGTCGCGCCGCATTTACCGGCCATCCCCTCCCCGGCGGAATCTCGCTGGGTAGTTCGCTTAAAAATATCGATCCCCTGATCCTTTCGCAGAGCCGCGCCACGTTGTCGCTAGTCGTCCTGCTGCCGGTGCTTCTGATGCGAAGAGGCGCCTCCGCCCTGCGTGTTCCCGCCCGCGACCTGCTGCGCTTTTTCCTGCTGGGAGTCTTAGGAGTAGCAGCCTCAAACTATCTCTACTACCTCGCGATCCAACGGACGAACGTAGCCACCGCCATCATCCTGCAATACACCGCACCAGTTTGGGTGCTGCTCTACACCGTGGCCCGAGGAGCGCAAAAGCCCTCGCTGCGGAGAATCGCAGCCGTCGCATTAGCCGTCGCCGGTTGCGCGCTGGCTGTAGGTTTTGTCGGCCCGGGCGCCCTCCGGTTAGACGCCGTGGGAGTTGCGGCCGCGCTCTTGGCAGCATTCTCCTTCGCCTTTTACAACGTCGGCGGACACAGCGTCCTGGCCCGTTACGACCGCTGGAAAGTCCTGCTCTGGGTATTAGCCGCCGCGTCTGTCTTCTGGATCTTCGTGAATCCCCCCTGGAAAATTGCTGCCGCTCACTATGCTCGCAAGCAATGGGAATTCATGCTGCTATTCTCGCTGGTCTCGGTCCTCGGTCCGTTTTCCTGTTACTTCGCCGGCCTGCAGCACCTGGAGCCAACCAGCGCCATAGTAGCCAGCTGCTTGGAGCCTGTCTTCAGCATCTTGATCGCGGCGCTAGTGCTAGGGGAGTTAGTGCGCCCAACGCAGACGGTAGGAATCGTTCTGGTGCTAGTAGCAATAGTGCTGATCCAGTTACCAGAACGGACAGCGCAAGCCGAAGAGTTGATGGTTGAGCCGATGGAGTGAGTAGTAGTCGTTGGTCGATAGTCGTCAGTCGTTTGGCCGATGGGTGCCCCATCCTTGCGCGGTTTTTGCGCAAGGGTGGGATTCCACGGCAATGTCCAGCCAGGGTTGTTGCATTTTGCTTTTGGGTGGCGCAGCGGTTTACCGCTGCGATATTTGGCCTCTTTTCATCGACGGCTTTTAGCCGCTGAGGGACTTATCCGCGCGCGGGCCGTCTACGCTAGGAACGCCCCCCGGCCCGCCCCAGCCGGCGGAAATACGTCTGCGCCTTCCGCACATCCCGCCCGATCTGCTCCTTCAGCGCCTCAACCGAAGGAAACTTGATCTCATCGCGCAGCCGATCCAGAAAATGGAGTTCAACTTCCGTCTCCGCGGAAAGCTGAATCGGATGGAAATTCAGCAAGTGCGACTCAATGGCAAATGAATCATTCCCAAAAGTCGGACGGTTCCCGATGTTAGTCACCGAATCAAAGCATTCGCCGCCGATGCGGGTGCGAGTAATATACACGCCGTCTTTGGGAACGAGCTCGTCGTAATGCGACAAATTGATAGTCGGGACCGTATATTTCGCCCCATATCCGCGCCCGCGCCCAGCCGTAGAAAGAATGCTGAACGGACGCTGCAGCAGATGTCGCGCGCGGTTCACCCGCCCCTCTGAAAGCAGCTTGCGAATATGGCTGCTCGAAACGTTCTCCCCCCGCAACCGCATCTCGGGATAATCGTGCACCTCAAATCCCATCTCCCGTCCCAGCTCGCGCAGCATTTGAATGTTTCCCGCCGCCTTGTGTCCGAAACGAAAGTTGTAGCCTTCGTGAAGTTCACGGGCATGCAGCCGTTTCTTAAGAATTTCATGAGCAAACTGATGCGGCGTCATCAGCGAAAGATCGCGTGAGAACGGCAGCAGCAGAACCGCATCGACTCCGGTAGCTTCCAGCAGCCGCAGTTTTTCCGGAAGCGGAGTCAGTAATTTCAGATTGTGATCGGGCCGCAGGATTCTCGCAGGGTGAGGCTCAAAAGTAACCACAACCGACTGTGCGTGACCAGCCTGAGCCCGCCGCACGATCTCGTCAAGAACGTGGCGATGAGCGCGGTGCACGCCATCGAAATTGCCAACGCTAACCACCGCCGGCCCGAAGTCCCGAGGAACATCGTCGAGTTTATGAAAAGTCAGCATCGACAATCAGTGCACCGCCGAGACGCCGAGTCTCGCCGAGTTTTTCTTAAAAAGGTTTTTCTCGGCG
>JBAWFQ010000111.1:0-27929 GCA_049592035.1 Terriglobales bacterium | reverse complement strand
GCAATACCGGCGTAGTTCAGTTCGGGGCTGGACTGGATGTGTGGTTTTGGCATCGTTGGGGTGGGCGTTTCGAAGCGCGCGATTTCTACTCCGGAGATCCCGACCTGAACGTTACAACCAATAACAGCCGTCAGCACAACTACTACGTAGGTGTTGGCATTATGCACCGCTTCTAAGTTTTGCGTAGGGACGGGCGCCCTCGCCCGTCCAAGCCGAGCGAAGCTCGGCAGTTACCACGGGCCGCGGCGATCCTCTAGCCCGCACGGCTTTCTATTTTGCCTGGCGTATCCTCGGCGGTGATATCCCGGAACAGCTCCGGCAAACTTTGCGCGTCATCGACCGACTCGCCGAAGCGCGCCGACTCATACGCGCGCGTGAATCTGGCAACTTTCTTCCGCAGCGTCGCTTCCTGAATAGCCGCCACAAAATCCAGCGGTGTTTGTGACGGCGACTTGCGCCAACCCAGCCGAGCCATGCGGTTCACCATCCTGTCATACCAAAGCGCGGCCGATTCGCGCGGAGCACGCTCCGGATGCGCCCGCAGACCACGGGCACGTATTTCGCCAACCAGATGCCGCAGATTCACCAGGATCAACAGGACCGCGGCCAATCCAATAACCCCACCCAGCCAGCGCACAGGAAAACTGGTGACGCGCCGATGGGCATGCCGTGCCGACCGCAAGAGCGCGCGATGCTGCTGCGCGATCCACCGCCGAGCTTCTTCAAAAAAATGCCGGCTGTTGGTAGCGGCGTCCTTCCCCAAAGTGCGTTGATGGCTGGAATCGTAATTGATAATCCATTCCCGCCAGAAAGAAGCGGCCGCATCGACATAAAGCTGCATCCGCGACCATCCCGTTCGCGTCGGCACACTTGCTGCCGGAGTGGGATCGAAGCTGACCCAACCGGATCCGGGGAAAAAGGCTTCTACCCACGAATGCGCGTCACTGGCCCGCACCACATATTGGCCCGTGAGGTCATTGAATTCTCCCCCGCGGAACCCGGTCACGATGCGCGATGGAACGCCCAACGAGCGCAGCATCACCGCCATCGAGCTGGCAAAATATTCGCAGTGCCCCCGCTTCCTCACAAACAAAAAATCAGCCAGCGGATCTTGCGGCAGACTGCGAGGCAATTCCAGCGTGTATCCGAAGTGCGTCGATAGGTACTGTTCGAGAGCGACCGCCTTATCGTAGTTGCTGGGAGCCGAAGCGGTGATTTTCTCCGCCAGCTTCGAAATACGGATGTCAAGCGGCGGCAGTTTCAAGTACTCGTCCATGCCGCTGGGCACGGTGTTCGGCGCTACTCGAAGCTCGTCGCTGTCGATTGCGGCCAACTGCGACTCGGCTTCGTAGCGATTGATGGGATGATCGGCATCGATGTCGTACACCGCGCCGCCGGCGTCCATACTCACTTGCCGAAAATTTCCCATGAGCCTCTGCGGCCGCTCAGCTAAGAAAAACACATTGGTTCCGAGCGGCTCCATGAGCACGCGATAACGGATGGATCGATCCGCGGTCCCACGCGGTTCGCGCAACGGCGCCAGCCGATAGCTTCCATCTCCCGCCGGCCGCAGCTGGGTTTGATCGTATGAATTAGTCCACTCTCTGCCGTTGAAAGAGCTGAGGGCAATTCCTCGCCACTTCAAGTCGTAAGCGCCCGCGAGATCGTTCTCGATCTCGATGTGCATGACGGCCGAATTGGATTGCTGAATCTGGCCGATGCGTCCCAGTTGCACGCGATCGGTGAAGCCGGTGGAAACGTCGCTGGTCGGAGTGAAAGCGCTCAGGTAGCGTGACGAAACGCGGGGAAGAAGGAAAAAGATCAGAAAACTTCCACCCAGGATCATCAGCATCAGCGCCGGAGCGATGGCCAGCAGCGCGTAAGCCATGCGCTGAGTGGGCGAGACGCCGGGGGAAGGATCACCAGCAGCGCCGCGTGGATCGAGAGCATGTGTAGACTCGGAGACAACCGAGTGCCGCATCTCCATCAACACAAAAGTAATGACCGCAACCAGCAGGAAGCCCGCGAAAGAAAGCAGAAATACACTGCCCACGGTAAGCACGGCGGCGGCCAGCACCATGCCAAACGAAAGTGCGGCAAGCATGTAGTGGTCGCGCGTTTTTTGCAGCGAGAATAGCCGGACGACCATGGCAAACAGCACCAGGTGAATGGTCGCTCCCAGAAAACTGCGCGATAGAAAAAAGTAGTCGCCAAGGTAGACAAAGATGTAGACCAGCGTCAGTAAAGTGGTCCAGCGCTCCGGGATAGCAAACTCGCGCCGCGTCACAAGCTGATATCCGCGGAATACCAGCGCCATCCCCACCAGCACAACGGCCGGCAGATCCAGGCCTCCAGTCGAAGCCAACGCGCCGAAGCCGCTGAGCACGAGCAGATAAAGCGCCAAGTTGAAATAGCGCTCGATGGCCTTAGCCATGGTGGTAGTCGCCATGGGCGCGGCCGCACGAACCCGACCCGTATTGCTGGAGGCTTCGGTCACAAGAAGCTTCTATTGTTGGCGAAACCAGCGCAGAAGGGAAGTGTCGCCGGTAACAAAAGCTATCTGGCTGTGTTGACATTCCCAAAACGCTTGTCATGCTGAGCGAGGATTGAGCTTCGCAACGCGAAGCTCAACCGCAGTCGAAGCACCCCTACCCTTCCACCGCGGCATTTGGCGAGCGCAATAGTCATCGGCTACTTTGGCCCAACAGACTCGAAGCCGGCGCGATTCAGCCGAATGCGGCGTGAAAAGTCAGGCGCGTCATCGAGTGTGACAGCGACAGGATTAATGCACGCCTGCCGCTTCAATTCGGCGAAAGGCAGATTGCCGGCGAAGTTTCCGCCACGGTAAAGATGCTCCGGAGCCCGGCCATTCAAAAGCACCCACCAGGCATATCGCGAACTTCCCGCCGGCATACGGCCGGTCGCCGCCATTTGCGCAAAGATGTTGGTGGTGCAATTGTCGGTGACAGCATTGAACCAGCGTGGCTCGTCGCGCAACTGATTCGCCTGCTTCATGTATTGGAGAAACAGCAGCCGCGACCATTCCGGGCTCGCGACCATGTGATACAGGTAAACCACCTCACCCGAGCGATAGTTGGTGCGGAGCCGGACGAGATCGCGTTCACTCGCCAGCACGTAAACAATCGTGAATTGACGAAAGAAGGAGCGAATGGGCGAATAGCTCTGGCCGATTTGATACCGCGCCTCGATCGATGCCGCCACATAATCGGCGTGGGCATCGTCATTGTCGAACTGGAAGCTGACGATGGGATGCGCGATCCACGGCGAACCCCAGTAATCCACGAACAGGTCGATGCCGCGCAGCTGCGACAAGAAGACAGTCTTGGTCACCCATTCGCAGGTAAAATCCCTTTCCTGACGATAGAAGCAGTTGCGAAAATTGTGGATGGTGATGCGGTCGCCATCGATTTCCACCCAGGGGGTTTGCGAAACGTCCGCTTGCCAGGGACGATTGTTGGAGGGTTTGAGCGAGAGCCAGCAGCCCAAAACGATGAGAAATCCGCCCAGGCAGACCGCCATCTTCAACAGATGAGTTTTCGCCCGATATACCATGGCTGCGATCGCCGCCAAGTAAAGAATCGGAGTCAAGAGGGGCAAACGCGAGAACGAAAGATCAAAGTACAACGCGGTTGCCGCCCACAGCGTCATGCCAGTAAGCAACAACCCGGCGAAGCCCGCGCCCAGCCAGCGCAGCCAATGAAAATGAGGACGCTGCTTCTTCCCCGATCCTTGGCTGCTGACATTCATCACTGATTTCGACATGGTAGTAGGTCGCAGAAGTTTAGTCACGGAGCCAAGCGCAGGCACTCCCGGCCGCCGCCGTTTTTTTGTTCTCGCAAAAATTTGTTTCTATTTACAATACCCACCCATGGACTACCTTCTGAAAACTGAGCCAACGGTCTATTCCTTCGCCGATCTTGATCGTGAGAAGACGACGATTTGGGATGGCGTAACCAATCCAGCCGCAGTGAAGCATCTGCGCGAAATGAAGCCCGGAGAGCGCCTGGTGATCTACCACACCGGAGACGAGAAAAGCGCCGTGGGAACGGCGTCGGTAGTCTCGGTGGATGCAAGTGATCCCAAGACTCCGCAAGTGAAGATTAAAGTTGGCAAGCCGATCGCGAAGCCGAAGACGCTGGCGGAAATAAAAACCCGCGCAGCATTTGCCGAGTCACCGCTGGTAAAACAGGGAAGATTAAGCGTAGTGCCATTGACGGCAGCGCAGTACCAGTGGCTGGCGGGAGAGTAAGCGGGACTGCAGAACCGATCGCGTAGGGACGGGCGCCCTCGCCCGTCCAAGCCGAGCAAAGCTCGGCAGGGTTTCGCCAGCGCCAGCACCATCCCATGCAGGAGAGGAGCCCGCGTGTATCTCATCCCCACGACCGCTTACGCTCTAACCACCCGCTCGCCGCAATCAGCCTCCGCGCAGGCGTAAGTCACGTGATTATGCTGGCGGCTGAAACTGATAATGAACATGGGTCGTCCGTGCCGATCGCAGATCGGCTGATTGGGAGAGATGACCGGCGCGTCTTCACGTCTAGGTGTGGCGTAGCCGGTGCGCTCGCCGAAGCAGCGGCGGCAAAACTTCTCGGTGCAGCGAAAAAACTCAATGCAATAGTCGGCGTTGTAAGGAGCAAGCACTGGCTCCATGGTGCGGAAATGCTGATCGCAAAGCGGCAAAAGGTCCGTGCGCATGCGAAGCGAGTGTAGCAAATCATTGACTCATTGCGGCATTAACTCATTGAATCATTGTCTCAACGACTGAACGATTCAATGTCCAAATGAGGCAATGATTCCATCGCCCGTATAATCTCTCCCATGCCCGAGCTGTCTCCCGAACGTCAGCAAAACTTCAGCCAGATGCGCGAGACGGCCCGCGAGATCTTCATCTCCGCCCTGAACAACGCCTCCATCGAAAACGCTTTTGCCCGCAACCTGCACTGCGAGCGCCGTGTTTTGCGCATCGGCGACGACCTGCACGATCTCAATTCCTATCAGCGCGTCTTCGTCGTTTCCATCGGCAAGGCCGCCCACACCATGGCCGCCGCTCTCGCAGCCCAAGTCGGAAGCGGCTGCTTCGAAGCAGGCATCGTCGCCTCCTCCGTCGAACCCGAAAGTCAGATCCGCGGCTTCCGTTATTTTCACGGCGGACATCCCACCCCCACCGCCGAATCCATTCAAGCCGCCGACGCCATCCTCAAATCGCTCACCGCGCTCGACGCCGCTTCACTCGCCATCTTTATGCTCTCCGGCGGCGGTTCCTCCATCGTCGAAAAACCCGCAGACGCCGACATCTCTCTATCCGACCTCGCCGCCACCTATCGCACGCTCGTCCACTCCGGCGCGCCCATCGCCGAGATCAACGCCATCCGCAAACATCTCTCCGCCGTCAAGGGCGGACGCCTAGCCCAGGCCGCCTATCCCGCGCAGCAAGTTTCGATTCTCGTCTCCGACGTGCCTGATGCTATGCCTGACGCGCTTGCCTCCGGTCCCACCATGCCCGATTCCACCTCCATCCAGGATTGCGAGCGTATCGCCGCTAAATACAATCTCGTCGATCAGTTCCCCAAATCCGTAGCCGATCTCTTCCGCCAGCATGCGCTTGACGAGACGCCCAAATCCGACGACCCAGCGTTCATTCGCGCCCGCTGGTGGACCGTGCTCTCGAACAAAGTAGCCCTGGATGAAGCCGCCGCCGCCGCTACACGAGCCGGTTTCGCGGTCGAAGTCGACAACTCCTGCGACGACTGGCCCTACGACAAAGCCGCCGCCTATCTGCTCGACCGCCTGCGCGATCTGCGAAGCAAGGTATCGCGCGTTTGCCTGATCTCAGGAGGCGAGGTAACCGTGACCGTCCGCAATGGTGGTATCGGTGGACGCAACCAGCAGTTCGCGCTGGCCTGCGCCGAAGCAATCGCGGGACACGACATCACCGTTCTCAGCGCCGGCACCGACGGCATCGACGGCAACAGTCCCGCCGCCGGAGCCATAGTCGATGGCAGCACCGTTGACAGACTCGGCGGGTGCCCCACGGCCTGCCCTGAGCTTGCCGAAGGGTCTCGCGGTGTTCGAGACGTGGGATCCATCGTCCAGCAAGCGCTCTCCGCTTTTAATGCCTATCCTCTTTTCGACGCGTTAGGAGATGCCGTAGTCACCGGACCGACGGGAAACAATCTGCGCGACCTGCGCATCCTGCTAGCGTATTAGGCGCCGAGCAGAACTGGTAGCGTCGGCATTCTTGTCGGCAGTCCCGAGAGCCTGCCCTGAGCTTGCCGAAGGGGCGTCTCGCCCTCGGAGCGCTGAGCAAGAACACGCCGCAAATCTATATGTTCGATAGCGTACCAATCTGGAGTCCCCCAGCGGGCGAATTTCCCCCGGTCATCTACAAAGTAACCTAACTCCCAACGGTTCATGCACTTCCGGGACCGTAAATTCTTGTAAAATCCACTTCATTCGGCAGCGTAGTGCGGGCAACCTGCATCCAACGTGTTGAACCCAATATCTCAAATGGAGGATTTCTTTGAAATCGACAGTGCGTATTGCCATCCTGTTCATGTTCGCCTGTGCCGCGTTGGCAGCGTTCTCGAATTTTGCGCAGGCCCAGAAAATCGACATTGCATTCGGCGTCAGCACCACGTTAGCTCCAGGCGCTAACTCGTGCAGCGGAAACTGTCTCATCAACCAGTCGCTTACCGGTGGCGCCTATCCCGGCTTTAGCGGCGACGTGCTCTTCTGGCACAATCTCGGTATCGGAGCCGATGTCAACTGGAGAGCATCCCAAGGTGCCGGCAATTACTATAACGAGCTGGGTGTCAATTATCGGCCAGTCTTTTACAACTTCAACGCCGTTTACGCGCCCAAGATTGCTCCCCGCGTCTACCTTGAGCTGGTCGCTGGCGTCGGAGCGATGAGCACGCATTTGTATGAATGCAACGAGTGCGGAATCTCCGGTGGCTCCAGCGAAGTAGCCAGCAGCACGCACTTCGACGGAGACTTTGGCGGAGGCCTCAAGTTGTATCTCACCAGGGGCTTGTTCGTCCGTCCCGAGGCTCGCGTCTACCTGATCAACAACAACACCAACTTTGCCGGCTCCTACGCCACGCGCGTCGGCGCTTCCATCGGCTACACCTTCAGATAAACCCAGACAACTCTGGAGGGTGCCCCATCCTTGCGCGTTCTTTGCGCAAGGGTGGGGTTTTTGACTTTTGTCGCCGGAGCCGAAGACTTAAGCCGAGCCGAAGACCCAAAAGGCGAAAAGCAAAGTGTGCAGTACCGCAGCCTTGATCCCACCATCCAGACTGTCATCCTGAGCGCAGCCGGAACTTCACGAAGTGAAGTCCCGGCGCAGTCGAAGGACCCCCACATTCCTCTCCGCGGCAAGGATGCGTCAGGGAATTCTCCCCGCCGGGTGCCCCACTCATCGCGCACTTTGCGATGAGTGGGATTCCGCGCCGCTGCCCGAATCGCCTCCGAAGCGGGCAAGGCGCCGGACGAGGTCGTGCGTGAGCTAGTTGCGAGCCACCTTGAGCATGACGAATGGTTTCGGCTAGAGGTCGGCAAGGCCCTCGCCTCGCTCGATCAGGGCAAAACTGTTCACACGAGGACGTGCGCCGCCAGATGGACCGAATCCTCGGTTCGTGATTGGGTTCCCTGATGAGGATCGAATGGTCGCCTGCAGCAGCGGCCGATTTTGCGGGGATTGTCGCGTACATCCATGAGCGGAATCCCTCGGTCACGGCTCGGGTTGAGGATTGGTCCAGTTCATCGCGTGCGGAAGCGGAATAAATGGGCCGCCCGGCTTTCCACTCTTTCTCTAATCTGGCTTCTATATCTCTCATTCTCTTTCAGTCCGTTCATCTGGTCCTCGTTCCAGCTCCCACTTTTACTGTAGTCCATCCATTGGGCAGCGCCACAGGCGGCCCTTTTGATACGTAAATCGTAATCGAACTGTCCAATACAGGCGGGAGTCGTACTGCGAAAGGGATCTACGATTATTACTCGAAGATCTGGATTTAACAGGAGCGCGTTAGAGACTCTGAAATTTATATGTTCGTCCCCAAAGCCATATCCAAGTATGGTGAGTTCGTCGAGGTGCCTGAGCACATCGTCAAATAGCTGAAGTTTCTCTTCGCCTTTCTTGATCTTCGACGTTTGGCTGTATTTTCTTCCGCCGGTTAGCATTGATTTGGATATTACGTCTGGCTCGCCGTCCGCGTTGGTAATGATTCTGTCCCTACCCCCGAACTTCTTGCCCCCGCAGTAGGTCATCGCGTTAGAGAGCTTGAATTCGTCCGCCAACTCACGCGAGGATCCCTTGTTTAACCTAAGATTGCAGAGGAGGGTGTTGTCCTTATATTCGAGCTCGCTTAATCCGCCGTGAAGTTTGACAAGATTGACGCCCTTCACATTCTTAAAAAAACCACTGTGATCAGCTGTCATGTCCTCGCGCCGTGCAAGGCTAAGCGTGATCCTTCTGCTCACGTCTATGTTGCTTATCGGGAAGGTCACTTGATGATCATCGCCGTACGTGATCGGGATGTTGAGGTCCAAGGCTAGGTACTCAAAATACAAATCGTGATTCAGTGAGAAAACCCAGGTTTCGCCATCAGAAAGAAGGTTTTCCAGCTTGCTGAACCACCTTCTGTTCTTGCCATAAATAATTTCATACGAGGCCTCTTGGTAGAAACAGAGTATGTTGTGGATGGCTTCATAAAAGCAGCTGAACAGGAATTCATAGGAATCCCGGTCCGATTGAGTAGGGTTAGAGATGCCGAGGAGAGCTTGTAAGCTGGCAAGAAACGCTTCGTAGTTCGCTCCTTTCTGCCTTTTATAGTCGAGAAGAAGGCCGCAACCATCGGCAATCGCATCTGCGTTGATTGGTCTGTTTTTACTAAAGGGTTGCTGCGCGGAAAGTGCTGCGGTTAGGTCTCGCACGTTCTCTTCGTTGAACATGCCGAGAAATACCTCGGTGAGCTCAGGTGTTAGTGGCATTCCGAGGTCGAAAGAAAAGCCAGACCCGAGGAGGAGTCCCTTCTTCATTCTCTGTCGCAGTCGACACTTTGAACAATCGGTGCTGGCCACGTGATTATTCTAATTCCAAGATAGCTGGCCCAGGCACGGGTTCAGCGGTGAGCCCTCCCTATCTTCAGATGACTGCGATATCAATGTCCAGCGCAGTCACGAGACGTCGAGTAGCCGGACACATCGATTAGCAATTCGGGCGAGTTCTATTGCCCCTTTGTAGTCTTTAACCAGCGGAGTTCCTTGGTGTGAAACTTTATTCCGCATTCGCGTGATGGCTTTGATTTCCTGCTCATTCAGGTGGATCTTGTTTTCCTTAACGGCGATCCGGAGTGTGTCCTCTATGTTCAGGAAATCGGCCCAGGATCGATCTGCGTCCTTCTTCTGCGCCGTTTCCAACCGCCTCTTGATCCTGGTAAACCGTCTCTTTCCGAGTAGTCGCGCTAGGTTCTGGTCGTCGAGAACCTTGCTGACCATAGCAAGAGCAGAACTTTCCGTGGCTTCGATGATGGTGTACAGAGCCAATTTCACGAAAGGATGGTTAAGGTCTGAGAAATGGACGTATCCTGCAATTTGCGCATGTTCTAGGACAAAACAGAATGGTCGTTTTTCGAGCGTGCTCAGGAGATCAAGAATGCCGGTCCCATCACTGATCAAATCGTTTGCCATAATCTGCTTCGTCAGGCGTGAGTCGCGTTCATAATAGGCGGTGATCTGCAAAATTGTACGCGAATGTGCTTGAACCGACGCCTAGAAAGCCGAAAGCTGCGATTCCGTCACCATGATTCTTGCAGCGCGACGCGAGCGGGGCTTCTTGCGAATTACTATTTCTATGTCGCGATCGAGCGCGTTGAGGAAATGCATCAGGCGCTCCACGGAAAACCCATCCAGGCGATAATTCATCAGGGCGGAAATCTTGGGCTGATTGACTTCGAGCAGGCGCGCCGCCGCGGTTTGCGACAGGAGACGCGACTGAATGATCTGATTGATGGCGACGGCCAGGCGCACTCTGGTTTGCTTTTCCTTGGCATCGCCGAGGCCGAGATCCGCAAAGACATTTCCTGAGCTTGGAATTACCGCGTCACTGTTTTTTCCGTTGGCCATATCTTGCCTCGCAATCCTCGCTCGCCGCCTTTAGCCTGCGGGAGACCAGTTCCACGTCCGTTTGGGCGGTCTTGATGCCCTTCGGCGATTTCTTTTGGAAGCATGAAGAACATAGACGGCTTGGCTGAATTTCACGGTGTACACCGCACGATACGTATCTCCGCGATGATCTTCGACAACTTCCAGGACTCCGGGACCTTCGCCCTTCCACGGCTTTGCCTTCGGATGCTTTCCGCCAAACTGCGCCACGCTCAGGGCGATGCCAATTTCGTCTTTGGCGGCTTCGGGGAAGTTCAGCAGATCGGCCTTGGCCGATCCCACCCAAAACAAGGGCTTTTCGCCAGGAAGCCTCGTCGATCGCGCCATTTCGATTATCCCAGTTCTAGGATATTATGTCTAGAACTCAATTGCGGGCAGAATCAGCAGTCTACAGAGAAACCGAGGCAAGGGATCGGCCTATCGCGATCATCGCCTGGCTGTGCGGCCGGGGGCGTCCGCCCCTACGTGGGGCGTGGTTATTTATAATCGCTGTTCCCAGTCTTACTTTTTACTGGGCAAGGACACTAATTGGCACTCGACGAAAATATTTATGACATCCGGCGCGAGAAGCTGAAGAAGATTGAGGCTCTCGGGCATCCGGCTTATCCGCGGAAGTTTAACTTCAGCCACACCGTGGCGCAGATTCTGGCGGAGTATGGCGGACAGACGACCGAGGAACTGGAATCTCCGCGCGTCACCGTGCGGGTTGCGGGTCGCATCATGGCGATCCGCCTGATGGGCAAAGCTGGCTTCGCGCACTTGCAGCAGGATGGGCAGCGGCTGCAGATCTATGTCAAAAAAGATGCGATCGGCGACGCCGGCTACGAACTTTGGAAGCTGCTCGACCTGGGCGATCACATCGGGGTTCGCGGATATCTGTTTCGCACGCGCACCGGCGAACTCAGCATTCATGCCGAGGAATTGACTTTTTTATCGAAAGACCTGCTGCCTTTGCCGGAAAAATTTCACGGGCTTACCGACGTGGAGTTGCGCTATCGGCAACGGTATTTGGATCTGGTGATGAATCCGGAAGTGCGCGAAGTGTTTTTAAAGCGCAGCAAGCTGGTGCAATCTTTGCGGAGGTATTTCGACGCGCAGGGCTTCATGGAAGTCGAGACTCCGATGATGCATCCGATTGCGGGCGGAGCGGTGGCCCGTCCGTTTAAGACGCATCACAACACTTTGGATATGGATCTGTTTTTGCGAATCGCTCCGGAACTTTATTTGAAGCGACTGACGGTGGGCGGATTCGATCGCGTCTATGAGATCAACCGCAACTTCCGCAATGAGGGGCTCGGGTGGAGATGGAATCCTGAGTTCACCATGCTCGAGGCGTACCAGGCTTACACCGATTACCTGGGCATTCTCGATACTACTCAGGGGTCGATTGAGCAGGCGGTGAAAGATGTTACCGGCGGGATGAAGACGAAGTGGGGCGAGCACGAGATTGACTGGTCGCACGCCAACTGGCGGCGCATGACTATGCGGGAGGCGATCTCGAAGTTCTGGCCGGAGAAGGCGGGAGCGAAGCCTGGTGTCAGCGATTTCGCTTCGCACGATTCGGTGCGGGAGTTGGTGAATCGCGTGCGTGAGGCGGGCGTCAACCTGGCTTACGATGCCGAGGAACCGGCGGGCAAGACGATCGCGGCCTTGTTTGAAGCGGTGGCTGAAGAACACTTGATGCAGCCTACGATCATTTATGAATTTCCTACCGCGATTTCGCCTTTGTCAAAACAGAAGCCGGACGAGCCGGACTGGACGGAGCGCTTTGAAATTTTTGCCGGGAAGATGGAGATTGCCAACGGGTTCAGCGAACTGAACGATCCGGAAGATCAGCGGGCGCGGTTTGAGGCGCAGTTGAAAGAACGCGAACGCGGCGACGAAGAAGCTCACCAGATGGATGAAAATTACATCAATGCGCTGTCGTATGGCATGCCTCCGGCGGGCGGAGTGGGGTTGGGCGTGGACCGGCTGGCGATGCTGTTTACCGACTCGCATACGATTCGAGATGTGATTCTGTTTCCGTTGCTGAGACCGGAGAGACAGTTAACCGCTGAGGACGCGGAGAAAGAGGAGATCTAGGTTTGCGTAGGGGCAGAGCCTGCCCTGAGCCTGCCGAAGGGTGCCCTCACCTGCCCAGCCGAGCACAGCTCGGCAGATGCGTTCACCACAATTCTCGCGTAGCAAGACGGTGCAAAAGCAAAGCGCTGCCGACCCAACGTCTGAAGTGGCGCTACGGCAGCGCTGCCCGACCAAGCTCAAACTACCTTCAGCATGATAGGACGGCGCTAAGACTTCAAGTAATTGTTTAGGTACCCGGACGCCCTGGTCAGTTGGCTGCGCTTGCGGACTTCTTGGGTGCGGGCTTGGCTGCACCTTTTTCGGGGCCGAAATTTCTGGTCAGGTAATTCAGAAAGGCGTTGCGGTCGGCGTCGGGGATGACGGCACCCAGGCCTTCCATTTTTTCGAGTTCGCCGGACCATTGCTCGCGGGTGAGGTGTTGCTGGGTAATGCGCCCGGTATTGTGACATTGAGTGCAGGCGGCTTTGATCTTCGGCTGCATGGCTCCAGGGGGAAGCGGCTTGCCGGGGGCGGTGGGCGCTTGCGCGCTGGCCAGAATGCTGGATGCTAACAGAACTACTGCCGGAGAAATTCGGTTGAACACACAGGAATCCTTGGACTCAGTTCTCAACTCCAAAAGTTGGATTGCCGCTGGCAGACGATGGTTGCTATTTTTCTGTCTCTTTTCCGTTCGTTCGCATCTGATTCTTGATCCAAAAAACGCCTCGGCCACCCTTCCCGGTGGCCGAGGTTCCCTTAGTGAACAACTGCTCGGCCTCGATCCCCCGATCACGGCCGATCGTGCTTCCAGGACGCGCCGGCGTGGTTACGACGGCGTTTAGTTAAGTAGAGTATATCGATAGACATTATATGGATCAAGAGAAATCGCGCCGGGACGGCGGCGCTACCCTTGGCTTGCTTTAGCGCTGGTCGAGCAAGTGGATGGTTTCGAGGATCGTATTCCCTACTATTTCAAGGCTTTGCGGGCTTAGCTTGTCCATGGTGTCTTGCGGGGAGTGGTGGAAAACGTTGTTGTAGCCGTAGTCGAGGTCGATTACGTCGGCGCAGGGGACGCCGCGTTTGACGAAAGGCAGGTGATCGTCTTCGATGGGGCCTTCACGGGCGTAGAAGTGGGACTGGTAGCCTCCGCGCTCGGCGGCGGCGTAAATCAGATCGAGCAACCAGGGCGTGCTGTTGGTGTCGCGGTCGATGTTGAGGTCGGCATCGCCAATCATGTCCATTACCATAAGCGCTTTAATCTTCTTTAGCGTGCCGTCTTTCTCCCATTTTTCGGCTAGATGACGGGTGCCGTAGAGGCTGTCGGTGGCCGTCCAGGTCTTGACGGCTTCTTCGCCGTCGGTCCAGACTAGCCAGACGCTGTAGCCATCGCGCTTTTTATCCGGTCCTCTGCCCGATGCCGCGGCGCGCAACTGGTTGGCGTATTCGAGCAGAATGGCGGTGGAAGAGCCGCCGTCGTTGGCGCCTACGAATCCGGAGTTGCGCAGGGGATAGACGGTGTCGTAGTGGCCCATGATGACGATGATGCCGTCTTTGGTGCCGGGAAATTTGGCGATGATGTTGCGGACGGGGAACTTGCCTTCCACGGTATCGGCGGTGAAGGCGTCGTCTTCTATCTCGTCAGCTTTGAGATGATCGTCTTTCAGATGATCAAGGATGTAGCGCTCCAGTTTTTTGTGATTCTCGTTACCCATGTAGCGCGGGCCGAAGGCGGTGACTTCACGGGTGTATTCGAAGGCGCGCTTGGCATCGATGTGCGGGAGCGGTGCATTGTCGGCAGCGGGGACTGCTGGCGCTGCATCCGGAACCGGGGTCGCCGCGGGTGATTTGGAGGTTGAGGCTGCGCTCTGGGTGGCTTCCGTTCCCTTGCTGCAGGCTGCGGTGCTGGCCAACGCTACCGTCAGTGTCAAGAAAAGGCAAAATCTTAACCACAGGGGACACAGGGCGACACAGGGGAAGGCTTTGCGGATTTTTATCTGGTTGGCGGAGGTTCTCATGCTTTTCTTTGCGATCCTCTGTGTCCTGTCGTTAGGATTTTTTCTCGGCGCGTTTTTTGCGCTGGTTGGGATGCACCAGCCAGGCGATGCTGGTGCTCAGAATATACAGGGCTACCATGGGGGCGGCGAAGATGCACATGTTCAGGATATCGGGCGTGGGCGTAATGATGGCGGCAACCACGAAGATACCGAGGATGGCATAACGGATGTTGCGCCACATCCAGCCGGCGCTGACTATGCCCATGAGCGCCAGAAAAAATACCACGATGGGCATTTCGAAAATTATGCCCATGCCAACGATGAGCGTCAGGAACAAGGAACTATACTCGCTGAGCGTGATCATCGGCTGAAAGTCTTTGCCGTAACCGATGAGGAATACCAGCGCCTGCGGGAGGACGATTTTGTAGCCGAAATATCCTCCGGCGAGGAACAGGCCGATGGTCGAGACCATGAAGGGCAAAACGTAGCGCTTTTCGTTGCGATAGAGACCAGGCGAAATGAAGCACCAGAGCTGGTAGAGCACGAAGGGCGAGGCGATGAACAGACCGGCCATCATGCCGACCTTCAGGTAGAGATTGAAAGGCTCGGTGGGATTGACATAGACGAGCTTGGCCGAGAGATTGTTGCGCGCGAGAGCGTCCATGATAGGACGCTGCATGATTCCGTAGATGCGCCCGGCGTATCCCCAGCAAGCAAAGAAGCCGATGACGACGGCGACGATGGAATAGACGATGCGCTTGCGCAGTTCCTCGAGATGGTCGAGGAAACCCATGGCGGGGAGTTGGTCTTTATCGTTATCCCTGGCGGTATCGCTCAGGGGTGAAGAGGCGGACAACTCAGGCATCGGGCGCAACCTTCGCGGCTTCAGTTCGCGCGGCGGGAGCGGGCTCGGAAGACGGGGCAAGCCCCGTCTCTACGGCGGGCGCGCTTTCCTTGGCCTCGCGCTTTTCGGCGCTGGGCGGATTGAAGATGCGGTTGGCCAGCGATCCCAGTGGCGCCTGGAGAGGCGGCAGGATCTGTTGCGTCGCGCGACCGGCGCCAGGTTTTCCACCCATATCGAGAGAATTGACCTCGGACTCGATCTGCGAGCGGAACTCGTTGGAGGCGCGGCGGAACTCGTTCAACATGCGCGCGATCTGGCGGGCGATCTCCGGCATTTTCTTGGGGCCGAACAGGATCAGCACCAGAAGAAACAGGAAGATCATCTCGCCAGAGATGCCAAAATTCATATGCCTATCATAATGCGGGACGCGGGAAACAGGAAATTCGCGAGCCCGGTCGGACAATTCGTCAGGTTCCGACTCCGCATCAGGCATCCTGCTCGTTACTTTCCGGGTTCTCGCCGACATTCCATACTCGACTCATGGCCTCGGATGCCAACGCCCGAACCCTGAGCTCGTTCCTCGACTACCTGCGCGTGGAGCGCGGCTCGGCGAAGTTAACGATTGCGGCTTATACGAGCGACCTGGCACAGTTCGCCGACTTTCTGGAGAAGCGCCACGTGGCGCTCAGCGGAGCGCGCCGCGATGATGTGCGCGAATACATCCAGGAATTGTTTTCTAACTCGCTCGACGGGCGCTCGGTGGGACGGAAGCTTTCCGCCATCCGCCATCTCTACCGGCATTTGCTGCTGGATGGAAAGATCGACAAAGACCCGACGCTGAACATCGACCTGCCGAAACAGTGGAAGGTACTGCCCAAGGCGCTGAGCCGCGCCGAAGTTGGAGCCATGCTCGGCGAAACAAGGCTGGGCGAAACGAAGCTGGGCGAAACAAAGCTCGGCGACAAGCAACCGGGCCGCGAAACCGCTCGCGCACAAGCGCTCCGCCTGCGCGATCGCGCCATGCTCGAACTGCTCTATGCAGGAGGCGTGCGCGTCTCCGAGGTTGCGGATGCGCGGCTCGAAGACCTGAAGCTGGAGATGGGATACATTCTGGTGCGCGGCAAGGGCGACAAGGAGCGCATGGTGCCGCTCGGAGTGCCGGCCCAGCAGGCGCTCCAGCGCTACTTGAAAAGCGGCAGGGAAGCGATCACGGGAACGAAGCCAACGAAGACAACGAAGACAAACAAAAGCTCGCCGCTCTTATTTCTGGGGACAGGCGGCCGGCGCCTGACGCGACAGCGAGTGTGGCAACTGGTGGGCAAGGCTAGCCTCGCCGCAGGACGCCACGCCAGTCCGCACATGCTGCGGCACTCCTGCGCGACGCATATGGTCGAGAACGGAGCCGACCTGCGAACAGTGCAGACGATTCTTGGTCACTCTGACATTTCTACTACGCAGATTTATACGCACGTGGCGCTCGACCGGCTGAAGAGCGTGTATGCGAAGCATCATCCGCGGGCGAAAGCTAAGGGCAATTTGTAATTTGCGATTTGTAATTGGTAATTGGAAACCGCGTCCTTCGCGTCTGGTTTTGAACTCGATTTCAATTACAAATTACCAATCGCAAATTACCAATTCATGAAGCAGCCTCGCACCATTGTCGAACGCGCTACCGACGACTTCCTGCGGCATTTGCGGGAGCGCAATGCTTCCGCCCACACGATCAAGGCTTATACGGGAGACCTAGACGTCTTCGCCGCCTATATCGGATCTCGCGATTGGAAGGCAATCGACCACATTGCAATTCGTGGCTTCCTTTCGCATCTGTACGACAAAGGGCTGAGCAAGACTTCAGTGGCGCGCGCGCTGGCCGCAGTGCGGTCGCTGTACCGCTGGCTGGCGCAGGAAGGAGTGGTCGAGCAGAATCCGGCCAAGCTGGTTTCGACGCCACGGCTGCCGAAGAAGCTGCCGCGGGTCCCGACGATTGAGGAAATGAACTCCGTGCTCGACGGCAAAATGCCGGACGTGGCATCGTTTCCGGAACGCGATCGTCTGATGTTCGAGCTGCTCTACGGCTGCGGCATTCGCAACTCGGAACTGGTCGGCATCAATCTCGATGACATCAGCCTGAGCAACGAAGCGATTCTGATTCGCGGCAAAGGGAAGAAGGAACGTTACGTTCCATTCGGAGGCTCGGCGCTGGCGGCACTGTCCGTCTATCTGCCATGGCGGCAACAACTGCTCGCGACATTGAAAAAAGCGATGCCCACAAAAGGTATGTCCGCGCTGCTAGTTAACCAGCGCGGCGGACGCCTTACGACGCGCAGCGTGGGACGCATCGTCAAGCGCATCGCGGTGGCCAAGGGACTGTCGCCCGAAGTTCATCCGCATACTCTGCGTCACGCCTTTGGCACGCACATGCTCGAAGAGGGAGCGGACCTGCGCGCCATCCAGGAATTGCTGGGGCACGAGCGCCTGGCGACCACCGAGCGCTACACTCAGCTTTCGGTCAAGCACGTGATGAACGTTTATGATCAGACGCATCCGCGGGCGAAGTGATGGCGGAATTCGTCCACTAGCTTTCCGACTTCGTCGCGCGCGTCATCAGTTCTTCGATGGCCTGGTGCGGCGATTTGCCGTGTTCGAGGATAGCGAACATCTGTTCGGTAATCGGCATCTCGACGTTTTTCTTGCGAGCGAGACCGACCGCGGCCTTAGTGGTGAAAACTCCTTCGGCGACAGCTCCGTGCATCCCGGAGATGATCTCGGGGAGTTTGCGGCCCTTGCCCAGTTCAACGCCGACGCTGCGGTTGCGCGAGAGATCACCAGTGCAGGTTAAGACGAGGTCGCCCAGACCCGCGAGTCCAGCCATAGTGTCGAGGCGTCCGCCGCAGGCCACGACCAGGCGAGCGACTTCGGCGAGACCGCGCGTGATCAGCGCCGCCACCGAATTGTGACCGAGGCCGAGGCCGTCGCAGATGCCGGCGGCAATGGCGATGATATTCTTCAGCGCGCCGCCTAACTCGACGCCGATTACGTCGTCGTTGGTATAGACACGAAAGCGCGAATCGTTGAATGCGTGCTGCACGGCGCGCGTCACCTCGCCATCGACGGATGCCACGGTAACAGCCGTGGGGTCGCCGCGCGCTACCTCTTTGGCAAACGACGGGCCGCTGAGCGCCGCCAGGCGCGGCGTGAAATGGCGGCTGCGTAAGACATCGGCAATCACTTCCGTCATGCGCAGCAGCGTGCCGTCTTCGAGTCCTTTGGTGCAACTGACGAAAAGTGTTTCCGGGCGGAGCGCGGGCGCCATGCGTTCGAACAGAGCTCGACAGTGCTGCGAGGGCATCACGCTGACGACGATCTCAGCGGCGTCGAGGGCAGCGTTCAGATCGCTGGTCGCGGCGATTGATTCGGGCAAAACGAAACCGGGCAGAAAGCGTTCGTTGATTCGGCTTCGTGCCATGCTCTCGGAAACTTCGGGCTCGTTGGCCCACAGGCGAACGTCATGCCTAACTCGGTGCCGGAAACCGTGGGTTTCGTTGCGTCCGAGGACGATGGCCAGCGCGGTGCCCCACGCGCCTGCTCCGATGACGGCCACGCGGCTCATGAGCGCGATGCTCCTAAGGTGGCTGACTTGGACGCTCCTAATTTGTTTTCCGTTCCCGTCGCGAGCCGGCCGATGTTTTGGCGATGCTTCCAAATAACGAGCACCGAAACTGCCGCGATCAAGAGTAATTGCCGTAAGTCCACGTATTCACGAAGAGCCCAGACCAGCACGGGAAAAGCCGCCGCGGCGACGACTGACCCGAGCGAAACATAGCGGAAGGCGGCGGTGACGAGCAAGAACAAGCCAACGATGCACAAGATGGATTTCGGAGTGAGCAGGATGAAAGCTCCGAGGCTGGTGGCGACGCCTTTGCCGCCGCGGAACCTGAGCCAGACGGGAAAGAGATGGCCGAGCACAGCGAAGAACGCTGCCGCGGTCATGATGAGTTGCTGATGTGGACCGCTGAATAACATTCGCGCCACTAGAACCGCTGCCAGGCCTTTGGCGGCGTCGAGGAGCAAAGTCGCTGCCCCGAGTGCGGGCGATTTCCGCGACACGTTGGTTGCGCCAATGTTGCCGCTGCCGCTGCTGCGCACATCCTCGCCCGTGAAAATCCGCACCAGCAGGTAACCGAACGGGATGGACCCCAGCAGGTAACTCGCGGCGGCGGTGATGAGGTAGGGATTCATGTGCGTCAATCTAATGATTCAACGATCTAATGATTCAATCTCGCTGCAGCGGAAAGCGCTGCAGCTTCGTGTACTTCGATCCCAGTGGTGAAAGTTGACTCTGATAGAGAATAAACTCACGAGCCGTCATAGTGCCGAAATCGAGCTCGCCCATTGTAGCGAGTCGCTTGTCGAGGATTGCGAAGATTGTATTGGGGGCATCGCGTTTCTGCCGCTTCGGCGCGCCCGATCTGCCTCCGGCACGCGCGAGTGTCAGATGCGGACTGTAGGGCCGATCTTCGCGCGGGATGCCGAGTTCGGCTGTGGCCATATCGATGGTCTCGGCTAATTCGGCTAATTGCGGCCCCGTATGAATTCCGATCCAGAATACGCGCGGTGCCTTTGCGGTGGGGAAGAATCCGCATCCGCCAGAGCGTATTTCGAACGCGCTCCTTTCCACGCGCCGCAAGCGTTCAGTAATGGCCTCAACCTGCTCTGGCTTTTGCTCGCCGATGAACTTCAGCGTGATGTGCAACGACTCCGGCCGCACCCAGCGGGCGTCGGGCGCGAAGCCTTGCACGCCTTCGAGGAAGCGCGCGATGCGGGCGCGAACTTCAGGTTCGAGATCGATGCCGATGAATATTCGCATCTTTGTGATCGTGTGCTGACATCGTTGTGTGGTGACAGGCTCAAGCCTGCCGAACGGGCCGACGCCCCGTCTTTCCACACAGTAACTTCAAATGCCTTACACCAGCGCCCGGCGGATCATCTCCAGCGCTTGCTGGGTTGCGAATTGGCGAATGCGCTTGCGGTCGCCGGGAAAATTGCGTTCCACAACCTGCGTGCCTTCCTCTCCCGCCAGCGCGATGTACACGAGACCCACTGGTTTCTGTTCAGTTCCGCCGCTCGGACCAGCGACGCCGGTGATTCCGACGCCGTAGCTCGACACGCAGCGCTTGCGAATGCCTTCGGCCATCGCCGCTGCCACTTCGCGGCTCACCGCTCCGTGCTGATCGATGAGCGCTTTCGGAACATTTGCGAATTGCGTTTTCAATTCGTTCGAGTAGACGACGGCGCCGCCGATGAAATAGCGTGAACTGCCGCCAAGCGAAGTGATGCGCTCGGCCAGCAGACCTCCTGTGCAGGATTCGGCGACGGCCAGCGTCATGCTGCGCATCTGCAGCAGATAGCTGACAATCTGCTCGATGGTTTCGCCTTTGCGCGAGAAGATAGCGTCGCCGAGTTCGTCTTCGATTTTTTCGGCGAGTTCCTCGACGCGCGCCTCGGCAGCCTCTTCCGAATCTTTGCGGCAGCGCAGGTGGAGTTGAATCTCACCGCCGCCCGCGAGGATCGTGGTCTCGACGTCGGTATAAGTTTTGTAGATGGGCGCGACTCGCGCATCCACTTGCGATTCGGGCATCATCGCCAGCTTAAGCGTGCGCGTGGCAATGTGCTGAGGTGGGATCCGGGCGCGCAGCCGCGCGATGCATTCCGCTTCGAACATCGCCTTCAATTCGTAGGGAGGGCCGGGAAGCAGCATTAACAGCCGCTCCTGGCCGTCGTACTTTCCGGCGATCCACTGGCCGGGTGCACTGCCAAGCCGATTGGTTAACACGGTGGCGCTGGTCAGGATGTCGGCCTGCTTGGCGTTATTGGGAGACATCTTGTAGCCGCGTTTGGCGAAGCGCTCTTCGAGTTTGGCGATGATCTCGGGATCGCGTTGCAGTTTCAGCCCGAGCGCGTCGGCCACCGCTTCGCGCGTCAGGTCGTCTTCGGTGGGGCCAAGACCGCCGGTGAAGATGATGATGTCCGAACGCCGCATGGCCAGCTTGGCGGCTGCGGTGAGTCCCTCGGCATCGTCGCCTACGACACACTTGAAACGCACTTCAACGCCGAGGTCATTCAGCTTTTCGGTGAGGTAAAGCGAGTTCGTGTCCTGGCGATGGGGAGTGAGCATCTCAGAGCCGACGGCGATGATCTCGGCGTTCACGGGTAAAAGTGTAAATGATGGGCGAGATTGGGGTGCAGCTTGGCCGACAAACTGCTTGATGAAGATGAGTACGATGGAGCGACGGGCGTCCTCGCCCGTCCAGCCGGCCGGGACGCGCGAAGCGCTTCACCAGCGACTGGATTATCTTACCGGTTGTTGTTGCGTCATGCAGTGCAGCGCGCCGAATCCCCAGATGAGATCGCCGGAGTAGATCGGCACAATTTCGCGCGTCGGAAACAGTTCCGCGAGTGTGTTGAGGGCAATGCGATCGTTCGGATCGTTGAAGACCGGCGCCAGTACCGCTCCATTCGCGATATAGAAATTAGCGTAGCTGGCGGGCAACTGGCGGCCTTCGAAAATGACTGGACGGGGCATGGGAATTTCGACGATCTCGAGTTTCTGTCCGTCGCTAGTGCCAGATGAAGTGCGGGCGTTCTTCAGGCGGCCCAGGTTGGCACGAAGCGCCGCGTAATTTTCGCTCCGCTCATTCGGCTCGATCATCGTGACCACGGTATTCGGGGCGACGAAGCGGGTGATGTCATCGACATGGCCGTGCGTGTCATCGCCGGTGATGCCGCTGTCGAGCCAGATGACGTCGGGCGCGCCGAGATAGTCGGCGAACAACTGCTCATACGCTGCGCGGTCCATTTGCGGGTTGCGTTGTTGCGTTGTGGAGAGCAGGCATTCTTCGGTGGTGAGCAGAGCGCCGCAACCGTTGACGTCGATCGATCCGCCTTCGAGGACGACGCGGTACTCATAGCTGACGGGCCGCACGACGCGAGCGCCAGCGCTTTTCGCCATGCGCTCCCCCACCCTTTTGTCGAGCTTGTAATTCGGATACTTCGCCCACGCGTTGAACTGAAAATGCAAAGCGAGCAGTTCGGACTCGGCGCGGTCGACCGGTGCAGTCAGGAAAATGCAGCCGGAGTCGCGCGTCCATACGCGATTCGTGCGCCAGTGGTGAAAACAAACGTTGTCGGAGAGCGCGTCGGCTTGCTCCAGCACGACGCGGGCGTGCCGCTCCGCAGCCTGAGATTTCACGATCAGATCTACCCGCTCATGGCGAGCCAGGTTGCGGATGATCTCGGCGTAAACCCATGAGATCGGCTCGAATTTGCCCGGCCAGTCGCCGCGAAAGTGCGGCCATGCGAGCCACGTCGACTCGTGCGGCTCCCACTCGGCGGGCATGCGGTAACCTTGCGCGGCGGGGAGAAGTTTGGCGCGCGAAGTGGATTTTCTGGCCATTGTCGTCCGATCATTTCCCATCGATCATGCGGCTGGTGATGGGAGCGTAGCTGTCGATGCGGCGGTCGCGCAGGAAGGGCCAGTTGCGGCGAATGTCTTCGAGATGACTCAGGTCCACTTCGCCGAGCAGAATTTCTTCTTTGTCGTGCGAGGCCTCGGCGAGCACGCGGCCGAAGGGATCGCAGAAAAATGATCCTCCCCAGAATTCGAGGCCTTTGCCGGGCGCGGAATTGCCGCGGATGTCTCCGGTCTCGAAGCCGACGCGATTCACCACGCCGACGTACACGCCGTTGGCGATGGCATGCGCGCGCTGGATGGTGCGCCAGGCATCGTGTTGCGCTTCGCCGAACTCGGCCTTTTCCGAGGGATGCCAGCCGATGGCGGTGGGATAAAACAGAATAGTCGCTCCCTGGAGCGCTGTGAGGCGCGCGCCTTCGGGATACCACTGGTCCCAACAGACTAGCGCGCCGAGTCTTCCAGCCGATGTATCGAAGGCCTTGAAGCCGAGATCGCCGGGGGTGAAATAAAATTTCTCGTAATAGAGCGGATCGTCGGGAATGTGCATCTTGCGATAGATGCCGCCGAGCGCGCCGTCTGAGTCGAAGATCGCCGCCGTGTTGTGGTAGAGGCCGGGCGCGCGCTTCTCGAAAAGCGAGGCGACCAGCACGACTTTATTTTGCCGGGCAGCGGCGGCGAGCTTTTCCGTAGTTGGTCCGGGGATCGGTTCGGCGAGATCGAACAGCGCGGCATCTTCGCGCTGGCAGAAATATTGCGTTTGGAAAAGCTCGGGCAGGCAGACGACGCCGGCGCCTTTGCGCGCCGCCTCTGCGACGCGATCGAGCGCCTTGGCCAGATTGTCGGCCGGTTCGGGGCCGCACGACATTTGGATCAGGGCGACGGTGAACTTGTCTGGCACTAGCTTCTCCAATTTTGGGGCACGCGAAGACGCGGCAAGCCGCGTCTCTACCGCTATGTAAGGGTGCTCGTAGGATATCAAAATGCTGGACGTGGATGTGTCGGTCGTAAGCGGGTCGCCGCGCGCCGCTCAGTTCTAGTAAATTGTTTCTTCGAGCAAAATCGCTTTCTTACTCCGGAGGTTGTTTCCTTGGCGCAGAAAAAAGATTCGAAGCACGGTCATCATGAAGAAGGTGCGGGTATCGACCGCAAGTTGCACGATCCGGTATCCGATCGTTTGATTCCGCTGGAGCCGCTTGATCTCGGCAAGATTCAATCCATCGACGACCTGGTGCGCGCCATGTCGAAGACTGCCTTCACGGGCCGCCAGCTCGGCGAAGCTGCCGATGTTTTGGAGGCCATGGCGCGCGATCAAGAATGCTTCGTCGTCATGACGCTCGCGGGCGCGATGACCGTGGCCAAACAGGGCCTGGTGATTGCCGAGTTGATCGATCGTGGCATCGTGAATGCGATCGTTTCGACTGGAGCGCTGATGGCGCATGGCTTGGTCGAAGCGACCGGGCGGGCGCATTTTCGGCACAATCCAGAGCTCAGCGATGAGGAACTTTACGAGGCTGGATACAACCGCGTTTACGATACGCTCGAACCCGAGCAAAATCTCGACGACGTGGAACGCGTGATGCACGCGGTCTTCGGCGGCTGGGACGCGGACGAAGTGATGTGCTCGTATAAGTTAAATCGCGCAATTGGGGCGCATCTGGCGAAGCGAGAAAGAGTTCAGGGAAAAGAACGCGGCATTTTGAAATCCGCCTACGAAAAAAATGTTCCGGTATTTGTGCCCGCGTTCTCGGATTCCGAACTTGGCCTCGACTACGCGCTCACCAACCGTGAGCGCGACAAGAAAGGCAAGCCGCGGTTTCGCTTCGATCCCTTCGAAGACCTCGAGTATTTTGCCGCCACGTTGCTCAGTCAAAAGCGCCTCGGAATCTTTACCATTGGCGGAGGCGTTCCGCGCAACTGGTCGCAACAGTTTGGTCCGTTCATCGAATTACGCCATCGGCGGGGCGGGGAAGACCTGCCCTTGAAGCGCTATCACTACGGACTTCGCATTTGTCCTGAGCCGGTGTTCTGGGGCGGACTTTCGGGGAGTCCTTATAGCGAGGCGGTTTCGTGGGGCAAGTTTGTGCCTCCGGCAGAAGGCGGGAAGTTTGGCGAGGTGTTTGTGGATGCGACCGTAGGACTGCCGCTGATCGTAGCTGCGGTGCTCGAGCGTCTGAAGAAGAAGCCGGCAGGGAAAAAGACAGTTGCACAAATCGCACAGTAGTCGCGCGGCCTGGCAGAGCTGAGACGCGGCAAGCCGCGTCTCTACACCAGACTGTTAATCAGTCGAAGATCAGAACCGCCGACGCGATCACGGTAGTCCAAAGCCCGCGCTTGTCGCCGACTGCCGACTGCGTCACGTTGGCGGTGCGCACGATTTTATTTGAGATGCGATAGATTTCTTTTTTCTCGTCCCACGAGCGGTCGGAATCGAACTCCACGTTGAGCGTTGTCGCCAGCATTTCGGCGGCGAGTTCTTCCGCGTAATCTCCGGCAGCGTCTTCGGTTTCGCCGAAGGAGTGGTGCTCGCTGAGATATCCGTAGGTGTTGCGGTCGGCGGGGATGGCGACGCCAATCGATGAAGCTAACAGGCGGTGCGGTTCGTGGGTCGAGTTCTCGGCTACCACCGCGAATACGACTTCTCCGGGTGAGAGATGCGTCAATCCCTGAGAGCGCGGAATCAGTTTGCAATTGGGTGGAAAAATGGACGAGACACGCACCAGGTTTTGCGCCGCTATTCCGGCGTCGCGCAGGGCGAGTTCGAATGAAGTGAGGCGCTCCCGGTGTTTACCGACACCTTTGGTGAAGAAGATCTTCTTGGGGACCATGTCCTTGCCCAATGCAGTTTCCTCCAGAAAATTCGAATTGGAATTTATTCTTTGGTCTGAAAGGGCAATCTAACACAGCGATTTGTGAAGATTGTATGAAAAAAAACAGGAATGTCCCACTTTCTCCAACGACTGCCAACTTGGAGGCTTCGGCAACAGTCGTCGGTCGATAGCCCCTGGTCGTTAGCGAACGTCGTTGGCGAACAATGTCCCCGGCTTACGAAGCCGAATTTCCCAACGACCAACGACCAGCGACCGACAACTTTTCCGCAGCCCTCACGCAGCGTACGAATGGGCTTTGTTCGCCGCCAGCGGGATCATCACCGGTTTCACCAAATCCTTGAAATCGGCAAATTTCATGCGCACCAGTTCCCGGTGCGAACCAGCGTTGAAGGCGATTTCCGCGTCTTCGCCCAGAGTCTGGTCCACGAAAACATCCATGCCGTAGAGATTGCCAAACGGCGGCATGGATCCGGTTTCGCAGTCGGGAAAACGGCCGCGAAATTCGAGTTCGCTGGCCAGTTCCACCGCGTCTGCCCCGAGGTATTTTTTCAGCCGGTATAAATCCACCCGGAACGACGCCGGCACCACCGCCATGGCGAGACGTCCATCGACCATGACCATGACAGTTTTCGCCAGTTCTTTTCCCGGGATGTGAGTGAGAGCGGCAATCCCCTGCGCCGTGTAGGCCACGGAGTGCGAGATTACCAGGTATTGAATGCGATTACGATCCAGGAATTCCCGAAGCATGGAAAGAGGCACAGACACCTCCCGTCCGAACCGCGAACTGGAACGCTTCTGGAGGATTGCCGAAGCTGCTTCGCGGGTCGGCGCCGATACCATTATGCGCTTCCCGGAGGTTGGGGAGTTAGTGAAATTTCGGGATGACAATTGACAATAAGCGTAGGGCAAGCAGATCAGGAGGTTAGCGAGGAAGGTTCACTTTTGGCCGCAATGCCTACGGAACACGGTGTTGTGGACAGCGTGTTTTCCTCCGCGATCCTTACGCGGCTTCTTTCGTAACCAAAGAAGGCGCGGCTTCTCTGGCCTGCGATCTCACGACCTTCATTTCCTGCCAGTCGTAGCGAAATTCTTTGCCGCAATCCAGGCAAGCGACGTAAGTGCCCGCGCGCTGCCCCTTGGAATAGCGATTGGAGCCGGGTCGGACGGTGATCGGAAAGCTGTAGCGAGCGTGCCGGCAGCCGAACATAGCGTCCATTAGTTTAGAAAACATTGGGTACCTCCCACAGTACTAGTGACCAAACTGCTCATCCCGTTTCACCTCGGAGAACTCTGAACTAGGTCGCTCGCGGGTGCGGAATGTGCTATTTACTTAGATTCCAGTAGGCAGGAAAAGGTTCGCGATTGGAAGTAGCGGAGTAGATGCGTTTCCGCTTCGAGGAATCAAGCACTTGCGCAGACTCAGCAGTAAGAAGGGGCGAGAGACGTACAAAACTGCCGCGTGCGCAGAGGCAAGCGATCGCTCACCGCGCTGGCGGGTCCGACTTCTTGTGCCCCGTGCATTTGCTCATAATGGCGGACCGGAGCCGGGTGCGCAGATCGTCGGGCAATTCGTAAAGCTCGGAATTACGGTAAATCTCGATGGTTTTACGAGTGGTATCGCAGACCACATAGCAGTTGTGGCACCACGCCAGATGCTCGTCGAGTTCGGACTTGGTCCGGGCGTCCAGCGCGCCATCGAGGTAATTCGTCAGTTCGTTGAGAAACTCAGAGCACTTCACTGGTCGCCATCTCCACTCGCCTTCTTCTGAAAGAAGCGATTCAGCCGGTCGCGCAACTGCAGTCGCGCACGCAGCAACCGCGATTTCACCGCTGGAACACTCAACTCCAGCGCTTCCGCCGTCTCCTCCGTCGAGAGGCCCTCCACGTCACGGAGCACGAACACCGTCCGGAATCCCGCCGGCAATCCCTGAATGGTGCGCGTCAGAATGTCCTGCAACTCCACTTGGTTGTACATCTGCTCGGGATTGGGACTCCAATCCGCAACCTCGCGGGGCAGCGAATCATCTTCAGTCTTTACATCCTCGTCCAGAGAAACCGTGCGTTCCGGTTTCCTCCGGCGCAACTTCATCAGCGCTTCGTTGACCGCAATCCGCACCAGCCAGGTATAAAACTTGGACTGCTCCTGGAATTTTTCCAGGTTGCTATACGCCTTGAGGAACGCTTCCTGCACCACATCTTCGGCGTCCTCGCGATTCTGCGTAATGTGCTGCGCAATGCGGAAAACGTTACGATCGTACCGCCGCACCAGTTCTTCAAACGCGGAATCGTCGCCGCGCTTGGCACGCCGGACCAGCTGCATTTCTTCGCTGACCGGTTGCTCTATGTTGGGTTGGATGGTACTCATTCGTAACTTGATGCAGATTTTTCCGAAAGCCGAACCGATTCCCGGATGCTATTGTACTTGCTGAACGCGTTTTTCGGGGGTTGTTTTCATAAATACGATAGTGGTGCAGTTCTGAAGCGGCTTTGAGAGGGCACGGCTTCACAGCGTGCGGAAAAAATCAGGTTTTGATTTTGTTTTGAAA
>JBAWFQ010000110.1:0-16419 GCA_049592035.1 Terriglobales bacterium | reverse complement strand
GGAGAGTACTCGAACGACAATTTCATCGGAGTGGCGCACCGTCCGGCGGATCCGGCGCAGAAGGAACGTATCAAGCAACTGGTGGAGCGGGCGAAGAAGCTGGAAAACGACGAACTGGCGCGCAATCCGGACAATGTCGATATGCTCTATGCCCGCGGGGTGACGCGGGGACAGTTTGCGCTTTACACGGCGCTGATCGAGCGCGCGTGGTTTTCCGCATTGCGCAATGCCGTGGGAGCGCGGCGCGATCATGAGCGGGTGCTGGAGTTGGATCCGAATTACACCGACGCCAAGCTGGTCGTGGGCGCGCACAACTACGTGATGGGCAACCTGCCGCTGGCGGTGAAGGTCGCGGTCGCGCTGGTTGGGCTGACTGGAAACAAGGAAAAAGGGCTGGAGTATCTGAACGATGCTTACCACGGTAACGGTGAAACCAGCGTGGACGCGGGAATTGTGCTCATGGTTTTTTTGCGGCGCGAGCGCCGCTACGATGAGGCTTTACAGATAGCGCGGGCGCTCGGTCCGCGGTTTCCGCGCAACTATCTGCTGCCGCTGGAGGAGGCAAACCTGCTGCGGGAGTCGGGCAAGAAAAGCGAAGCCGAAGAGCGGTACCGCTGGATATGGCAGAACGGGCGCGAGGGGAAGTATGGCAATCTGCATTACGAGATTGCGGCGATTGGACTGGGAGACCTGCTGCGCAGCGAGAAAAAGTATCAGGCAGCGGCTGCGGCTTACGAACTTGTGAGTGGAGTTGCGGGAGCTGATCCGGAATTGTTGCAGAAGGCGAATCTGGGAGCGGGTGAGATGTATGACCAGCTCCAGCAGCGGGATCTGGCGGTGAAGAAATATGAGGCGGTGGTGGCCACGAATGGGGGCAATGCCGTAGCCGACACGGCTCGGAAGAGGATGAAGGACGCGTATCGGGAATGAGGCGGCTTTTGGCCATTAGCTCTTAGCCTTTAGCTAAAAGCCAAGAGCCATAAGGCTAAGTTGGAACTTTTTTCCCGCGATCGTCGTATCCTAGATGGGGAGGTGCGCCATGTACTGCAATGCTTGCGGCAAAACCATCGCTGAGGACGGCCATTATTGCTGTTACTGTGGCAATGTGGTTGGGATTCCGCCTACGCCTAAGAAACTGATGCGCTCCCGCGTTGATCGCAAGATTGGGGGCGTGTGCGCCGGGCTGGCGCAGTACCTCGATCTCGACACGTCGCTGGTGCGGATTCTCTGGTTCTTTATCACGCTGGCCTGCGGAATCTTCCCGGGGCTTGTGGCCTATGTGCTCGCGTGGATCATTATTCCGGAAGAGCCGCTTCTGTTGCCCGTCGCGTCATCACAACAGCCGGTGACTAGTTAATACCCATCTTGATGCGGTAGACTCGGTGGCCGGGCGGGGACGCCCGGCGCTCCATTAGACCCCTCGACATATAATCTCCTTCCATGGAACGCTTGCGCAGCGACGACGCCGAGATTTCTTATGAAATTCGCGGGAACGGGCCGCCGGTCGTTCTGCTCCATCCTTTTCCTTGTGATCATGAATTCTGGCATCCGGTGGCGGTGGCGATCGAGTCGCGCTACCGGCTGATTCTTCCCGATCTGCGCGGGCACGGCGATTCGGAAATCGGCGCAGGGCCGGCGCTTATGCAGAAACATGCCAGCGACATTGCGCGGGTGCTTGATGCCGCCGGAGCTGGCAAGGCGGCCTTCGTTGGATGCTCGATTGGCGGATACGTTCTGTTCGAGTTCTGGCGCCGCTTTCGCGCGCGGGTGAGTTCGCTTGTGCTATGTGACACTCGGTCTCAGGCCGACACGGCTGAGGCGCGGGCGAATCGTTTGCAGGCAGCGGCCACGGTTCTTGAGCAGGGAACTGAATCGTTTATCGAGACGATGATTCCGAAGCTGATGGGGCCGACGACGGTTGCCACGCGCCCGGATCTGGTCGATGGAGCGCTCGCGATGATGCGCAAAATGTCGGCCGAGGATATCAGCCTGGTGCAGCGCGGGATGGCGGAGCGTCCGGACTCGGTTGCGGACTTGAAGACGATTGATGTGCCCACGCTGATCGTAATTGGTGAAGAGGACGTGCTCTCGACTGTGGCTGACGGCGAACTGATGCGGCAGAACATTGCGGGCAGCCAACTGAGAGTGATCCCTAAGGCGGGGCACTATTCGCCTTGGGAGCGGGCGGATGCGGTGGGAATGGTGCTGCGGCAGTTTCTGGATGCAGTGGTCGCGTAGTGGCAGCCGGCTTGGCCATCCTCGGCTCGGCTGGCGCTTATCGCGAATCCAGAAGTTGTCTGACCGCGGTTGCTGCCGAGCTGCGCTCGGTTTGGACGGCCGAGGGCGGCCGTCCCTACGCGAGCGGTTTCAATCGCCTACTACTTCGATTTCTGTGGAATCTAGTTGATCGAGCGGTCGGCTGCTGATGCGGGCTAGCCATACGCTTATTAGCGAAACTCCTCCCAATAACACCACGCAGCCGGGCCAACCTTCCCAGCGCCAGAACCAGTCCGTCAGCGTGGCGCCTGCGCTTCCTCCGAGATAGTAGAACGCCACGTAGAGTCCGGCGGCTGAGGAGCGGGCGCGGCCTGCGATGGCTCCGGTTTGAACCGTGGCTGCGGCTTGGGCTATGAAAACTCCCGACGAAAAAATAGCGAGGCCAACTATGACGACCGGAAGGGATTGGACGAGGGTGAGAAGCAGTCCTGCGATCATCATGGCGCAGTACACGATGGTGGTGTGGCGAAAGCCGAAATGATCGAGGAAGCGGCCGGCCTGCAGGGTGATGACGACTCCTAACAGATAGACGAAGAAGATGCTGCCGAGTTGCGCCGAGTTCAGATGGAAAGGCGCGGCGGCGAGGTAGAAGTTCGCATAGGTGAAGCATCCCACTAGCGCGAAGAGCGCGGTGGCGCCCATGCCGAAGTTGGCCAGCAGCCGCGGATTGCGCAGGTGTTCGCGGGCATGGGCTAAAACCTGCTGCCGATGTTCGGCGCGCACAAAATTCTTTGCCAAGGGAAGCCAGGCACGGACCACGACGGCTCCGATCAGGTCGAGGACGGCGAGCACCAGGAAGATGGAGCGCCAAGGCCAGTGAGCGGCGATGATTCCGGAGATAAAACGGCCCAGGAATCCGCCGATAATGGTTCCGGTTACATACGAAGACATGGCACGGCCGACGCCGCGTCCGGCCCACTCCTCATTGATGTAGGCGAGCATGACTGCGATGACACCGGGCACGAACAGGCCTTGGGCGAAGCGCCAGAAGATGAGCGCTCCGAGGCTGGTGGAAGTGGCGGCCAGGGCGGTGGGAAGGGCCAGCAAGAAGAGCGACGGTACGATGACTTTTTTGCGACCGCGGCGCTCGGCGATCATGCCGATGATGGGTGCGGTCAGGGCGGTGGCAAAAATCGTCGCGCTTACGGTGAAACTCACAGCCAGTTCGGAGGTATGAAAAGTCTGGCGCAAGAGCGGCAGCAAGGGCTGGGTGCAGTAGACGTTGAGAAACGTGCACATGCCGGCCAGCATGGTTGCAACCGTCGCCTTGTCGAGTTTTTGCAAGAGAAACTGAAATCCTGATCGGAACGTTATTATCCGGATTAGCCGGCCTTTTGATGATAAGCGAAGTTGTGGAGGGGCAGCGGCCTCGCGTGCCGCGCAAACCGCGGAACGCGATGCTCGTCACAGCGTCGCGTACGGTCTCTCTGCTAGAATCTTCGCGTCATGATGGAAGCCTTTCTCGTTCCGGAAAAAACCGTAGTCAATGCCAAGGGAGAAGGACCAGCGCTCGATTTGAGTCGGGCGGAGGGCCGGATCTTCTTGCTCACACTTGCGATCACCAACATCGTTGAACAGGAATCGCTCGATGTGGGCATCTTCGGATCCGCGGATGGTGCGGCTTGGGATGCCGCTCCAATCGTGGCTTTCCCGCAGAAGTTCTATTGCGAGGAAAGTCCGCTGCTGCTGAATCTGACGGCGCGGCCGGAGATCAAGTTTGTGCGCGCGCAATGGACCGTGGGCCGCTGGGGGCGCGGATCGGAAACGCCCATGTTCGAATTCCACGTCACGCTGCGGGAAGTTCCACGAGAAATTCTGGCGGAAGCAGCCGGGCGCGTACGGGCATCGTAGCGCCGGCCGCTGCAACTCGGCCGCCGAGCTGCGCTCGGCTTGGACGGGCGAGGGCGCCCGTCGCTACGCAACCTTGCGCTTCGCGCCACAAATCTCCGTTATATTAAATTCATGCCTGAGGATTCGACACCTGAGGGTTCGAAGGTCACGGTCCGTCCTGCGCGGGCGGTGCGTGGGGTTGTGCGTATTCCGGGGGACAAGTCGATTTCGCACCGCTATGCCATGCTGGCGGCAATTGCAGAGGGGACGAGCCGTTTTCATAATTTTTCCGCGGCACGCGATTGCGCCAGTACGCTTGATTGCGTACGCAAACTCGGCTGCGCGTGGAAACGCTCTGAAAAAGACGGCGCGATTGAAGTGGTGGGATTGGGGCCGCGGTTGAAGGCTCCGGCAGAGACGCTCGATTGCGGAAACTCCGGGTCGACCATGCGGATGCTTAGCGGAATTCTGGCTGGGCAGCCATTTTCCAGCGAGCTGTGCGGCGATGCGTCGTTGTCGCGGCGGCCGATGGCTCGGATTATGAAGCCGCTTTCTGAGATGGGCGCGACGATCGAGGCCGCTGAAGGCGGACGTCCTCCGCTTAAAATTCACGGCGGTCCTCTGAAGGCGATTCATTACCGGCCGGAAGTGGCGAGTGCGCAGGTGAAGTCGTGCGTGCTGTTTGCAGGACTGTTTGCCGCGGGCGAAACGGTGGTTGAGGAGCCCATCCGCACGCGCGATCACGGCGAGATTGCGCTCCGGGCCTTTGGGGCGGAAGTCTCGCAAAGTGGGAATACCTCGCGGATTCTGGGCGGACAGCGGCTGCGCGCGATTGAGGCGCACGTGCCGGGAGATCTTTCGAGCGCCGCATTTTTTCTTTGCGCGGCGGCGTTGTTTCCCGGATCGCAGGTCACTTTGCCGGGAATCCTGATGAATCCTACGCGGGCGCGGCTGCTCGATATTCTGGTGCAGATGGGATTGAAGGTTGCGGTTGCGCATCTGGAAGAACATCAGGGTGAACTGGTCGGAACGATTGAGGCTCGGGGAGCGGCGTGGATCGGAGCTGTAATCGGTGGCGCCGATACGGCTGCTTTGATTGACGAGATCCCGGTGCTGGCCGCGATTGCTCCGTACTCCGAAGGCGGGCTCGAAGTGCGCGATGCCAAGGAGTTGCGTGTGAAGGAGTCGGATCGCATTGCCGCCGTGGCTGCGAATTTGCGCAAGATGGGCGCGGAGGTCGAAGAGCGGCCCGATGGAATGCGCATTCCCGGGGGGCAGCATCTGCATGGCGCAGAGCTTGATTCGTTTGGCGATCACCGCATTGCCATGGCGTTTGCTGTCGCCGCTTTGCGAGCGGAGGGCGAGACGACGATTCGCGGCGCCGATGCGGCGGGCGTGTCGTATCCGGCGTTTTTTGAGGAATTGGAAGCGGTCGCTGGTCGATAGTCGTTGGTCGTTAGTCGTTGGCAAACAAAAACGCTAACGACGAACGACTAGCGACCAACGACTGACTACCAGCGACTTTTATCGGAGGGAACTCTGTGTTGAATGACAAATCCCAATCTCCCGACGAGCGGCTGCAACATGAGTTCAACCGCTGGGCCGAACAAGGCGAAGGCCCGAAGATGGAGAACCATCATCTCGACATCACCGAGAAAACCATGCGGCGCATGGAACTGCGTCCGGGGGAGCGCATTCTTGATCTTGGCTGCGGATCGGGTTGGGCTACGCGCTTGCTGGCGCGCATGGTCGGCGAGGGGCCGCAGGGATTTGGGCAGGTTGTGGGCCTCGACATTTCCGACGAGATGATCCGCCAGGCGCGTGCGGCTTCGAAAGAATTCGACAACGTCATGTTTGTTGTCGGATCAGCGACGCAGATTCCCTGGGAAGAAAACTTTTTTGACAAGGTGCTGTCGGTGGAGTCGTTTTATTACTATCCCGACCAGGATCGCGCGCTGGCCGAGCTTTTTCGCGTGATGGCGCCGCATGGACGGCTGTACATTTTGATTAACCTCTACAAGGATAATCCGTATTCGCTGCAATGGGTGCCGAAGCTGAAGGTTCCGGTGCATGTTCGCTCAGCGGCGGAGTATGTCGAACTGCTGAAGGGTCACGCCTTCGAAAACGTGGAGTATGCGCAGATTCCCGATGACACGCCCACGCCCGACAACTACCAGACGACTTCGTTCCATTCGCTCGACGACATGAAAGCATTCAAGCGGGTGGGCGCGCTGCTGCTGATGGCGTCGAAACCGGATGTGCGGAATCCGGCGCCGGGGTATGTGATTTACTAGCTGCGAGCTCCGAGCGCACGAGCTTCGAGCCCTCGGCCCCTAGATCTCGTCGTCATCGTCGTCGTTATTGTCATCATCGTAGTTGCGAGCGCGGTCGCGTTCCAGGTTTTTCGCCGGACTCAGCGGACGATTGTCGCTAGCGTGGCGAATCTCAATCTCGCCATTCACATTGGAGAGCTTCACCAGCGTTCCGCCGCCGCCCAACTGGCCGTGGAGGCTCCGGCCGACGAACTGGTGCCGCGTAACCGGTAGGCCGAAATCATCGGAGATGTCGCCGGAGACCGTGGTGGCTTTCACTTCGGCGTTCGCATCGGATGGCAGCGTCACGCGCAGCTTGCCGTTTACGGACGACAGCTTCAGTTCCGATCCTGGCAACTGGTCCACACTGGCATCGAGTTCACCATTGACTGTGTTCAGTTCCACTGGGCCTTGCAGATTGTGTGCCTGAATGCGGCCATTGACGCAGGAAGCGCGGATCTCTCCAGCCACATCCTGCACGTCGAGCCGGCCGTTCACGAGTTCGATTTTGTCGAGCCGCGCCTGCCGGGGCACGGTGATCGTGTATTCCACGCTGGCCGGGTTGCCATGCTCTTCAGCGTTTCCGAAATTGAAAGTGTGATTGCGGCCGGGATACTCAGTGTGGATCGAGAGCTCGCTCGGTTCAGCCTGAATCTCGATTTTGACTTCGTCGAGACGTTCCTTCTTCCAGGCGCTCTTGACCGCGTCGACCTTGACCTCATCACGGTCCCAGGCGCTGATGTGGACGGGGCCGTTGAGATTGTCGATCTGGATGCGCCCCTGCGCAGAAAGCGGGTAAACCTTGTGAAATTCCTCGGTAAAGGTCCCGTTCCGATCCGAGGCCTGGGCGGCACCGGAGATTAGGAGAACCGCCGAAATTGCGGCTCTGGGGATGACTTGCCAGATGATTCTGCGTTTCTGCGTCATAACGCCTCCGTGCGGTTTAGACGTGACAGCAGGGATTTGGTTAGTGGGTGGGGAAATCGAGGGGTAGCGGTGGAGTGTGGAAATTGCCGTCCCTCAGCGGCTAAGGCCGCAATGAAAAATGCGACGGTTATCGCAGCGGTAAACCGCTGCGCCACCCAAAGGCAAAATCAAATACAAACTCAAAAGCAAATACAAGATCAATTTCAAAATCAAGTTCAAATGCAAAAACCTTGGCGGACGCTACCGTGGAATCCCACCCTTGCGCAAAAAAAACGCGCAAGGATGGGGCACCCATCGGACCAAAAAGCCCCAATCGAGGGCTCCGATTGACACTGGCGCATTTGCTGCCTAGACTGCGAGTTGTTAACCGGGTGTGATGTGCATCACTCCCCGATGGGGAGTGGGGGAGTATCCTTTTTACTGATGTTTCAGTAGCGAACGAGGCCCCATGAGCTGGCTGCAAAACAAATTTGAAAAGAACTTCATGATCTCGACGGTGGACTACGTCTTCAACTGGGCGCGCAAGTCAGCGCTCTGGCCCATGACGTTTGGGTTGGCGTGCTGCGCCATCGAAATGATCGCGTCTTCCACCGCGCGCTTCGATATCGCGCGTTTTGGGTCGGAGGTGTTTCGGCCGAGCCCGCGGCAGGCGGATCTGATGATCGTCTCCGGCACGGTCACTCTGAAAATGGCGCCGGTGGTGAAGCGAATTTACGATCAGATGCCCGAGCCGAAGTGGGTGATTTCGATGGGCGCGTGCTCCTCGGTGGGCGGACCGTTCAATACTTATGCGGTGCTGCAAGGCGTCGACCGGATCGTGCCGGTGGATGTGTATGTGATCGGCTGCCCTCCGCGTCCGGAGAATTTGTTTTACGCGTTGCTCAAGCTGCAGGACAAAATCGACACCATGACGATCGCCAAGCGTCCCACCGAAGTGCGGCTCGAAGAACGGATGATGGATGATTTCAAGCGCCAGGTGATGGTTGCGCAGACGATGCAGCCGAAGTGACCGCGCTTAGCGGGCGTGAGCGAAGCGGGAGCCCGCTGCGGTCATCCTGAGCGAAGCGAAGGATCTCGATTTTAATTTGACACCCTGAAGACCTGCCTCCATTCCACAATTGCCGTCCCTCAGCTTACGGCACGGCTAAAGCCGTGCCCTTTCAAAACAAATTGAAACTGACCGACCACGCCTGCTTCGTCACGGCTTGCCATTTCGTTTGCTAGTTTATAATCATTGATTCCGGCTTCCATCGTAATGTGGCCTGCCGAATTACCCGACACGGAGCAATCAAACTATGATTCGACAGCTTCAAAATGCAGGGCCCACCCTGAAAATCATTCTGGGGGCACTGTTGGTCATTATCTGCGCATCGATGGCGATCACGCTGATCCCGGGTGGAATCGGTTCCAGCCTGGGAATTGGCACGCCTCCGGCGGGGGTTCTGGCGACGATTGGCGACCAGCAGGTGACCGCGCTCGAGGTGCAGCGCGAGGCGCGGGCCATGATCCGCCAGCAGTTTCCGAAAGGCGGACCGCAGGCCAGCATGCTGCTGCCTTATTTTGCCAGTCAGGCGGCCGAACAACTGATCAATGAGAAGGCTCTGGTGGCGGAGGCGCATCGCATGGGCCTGCGGGTCAATGATGATGAACTTCGCGATGAACTCCAGCACGGGCAGCTTGGCACGATTCTATTTCCCGACGGCAAATTTGTGGGGCAGGAGGAGTACGAAAATTTCGCGCAGCGCAACGACCTGACGGTGCCTCAGTTTGAAGCGCTGGAAAAGGATTATATTCTCGTCCGCAAATTGCGCGCCCTGGTTTCGAGCAGCGCTTTTGTCGGGGAGAGCGAAGTACGCCAGGAGTTCGACCGCCGCAACACCAAGGTGAAGTTTGAATATGCCGTGATCACGAAGGATGACATCCTGAAGGGGCTGCACCCCACGGACGAAGAACTCAAGGCTTATTACGAGCGCAACAAGGCGAGTTATAACAACTCCATCCCAGAGAAGCGGCAGATAAAGTACGTCGTCATCGATAGCACGAAAATCGCTGCGGCGACGACGGTTAGCCAGGCCGATTTGCAGGCGTATTACGATCAACATCGCGACGAGTTCCGCGCGCCCGAGCAGGTGAAAGTCAGCCACATTCTGATCAAGACTCCGCTCCCCACGCCGGGCGAGAAGGAAGATGAGAAAGCGATTGCCGATGCGCGGGCGAAGGCCGAAGACGTGTTGAAGCAGGTCAAGGCTGGGGGAGATTTTGCCAAGCTGGCGGAAAAATATTCGGACGACCCGGGCAGCGCCAAGAGTGGAGGAGAACTGGGGTGGATCGGCCGCGGGCGCACCGTGCCGGAATTCGAGAAGGCCGCTTTTTCACTCGGCAAAGGACAAACCAGCGATCTGGTCAAGAGCAGTTACGGTTTCCATATCATCCGCGTGGAAGACAAGCAGGACGCCCATCTCAAAACGCTCGCCGAGGTGAAGAGCGAGATCGAAGAGAAGGTGAAGCAACAGAAAGCGACGCGCGCCACCGAAACGGCGGCGAACGGATTGCTCAGCCAGGCGCGAACGGCCGGATTTGACGCGGCTGCGGCTGCCAAGGGAGACGCTGTCGTCACTACCGATTTCTTCAGCCGCACCGAAAGCTTGCCCGGAGTGGCACCGAGTCCGCAGTTTATGGATGCCGTGTTCAATGAAGCGGAGAAAGCTCCGCCGGATGTGGTACAAGTTCCGCAAGGCTACGTCGTGTTCCAACTGCTCGCCATCCGGCCTCCGGCAACGCCGACCTTTGAGGAGATTCGAGCGAAGGTCGAGAGTCAGTTCAAAAACGAGCGCGCTGGATTTTTGCTGCATCAGAAGACGCAAGAACTCTCCGATCGCGCCAAGTCGGAACACGATTTGAAGAAAGCCGCCAAGGATCTGGGCGCGACGGTGAAGACGAGCGAACTGGTGGCGCCCGATGGCCAAGTTCCCGACATCGGCTCCATGGCGAACGCGGGTGCGATCTTTTCCCTGAAGCCTGGAGAGATTAGCGGGCCAATCAGCGCTGGTGGCAATGGCGTGGTTGCACAACTTCTCGAAAAACAGGCGCCGACGGATGAGGAGTTTGCCGCAAAGAAAGACGAGATCCGGCAGTCGCTTCTTGAAGCCAAGCAGGGCGACTTGTTCGGGCTGTTCGTCACGAACCTGCGCAAGGACATGGAGAAGTCCAACAAGCTTAAAGTGAATCAGGAAGAGCTGAAAAACCTGACGCGGCAGGGTGCGCAGGAAGGCGAGTAGCGAAGGCCGGTCCCTAAAGGGGCGTCTGATCGCGATGAATGTGCGGCATCGCTAAAGCGATGTCCTGATACGAATCCTACAACCTGCCAGGAACGCCTAACACGTAAGAGCCAAAAGAAAAATACTGAATGCTTCGGAACTGAGAACTGACAACCGAGAGCTGAGACCTGAATTCGAATGTCCTTCCCGCGCGCCAGCGGAATTTTGCTTCACCCCACCTCGCTCGCTTCGCGCGGCGGGATAGGCGACTTTGGTCCGGCGGCGTATGCATTTGCGGATTTTCTCGCCTCTGCGCGGCAGGGACTGTGGCAGGTGTTGCCGCTCGGCCCGCTGGGTTTCGGAAATTCTCCGTATTCTTCTACTTCGGCCTTTGCTGGAAATCCGCTGCTGGTCAGCCTGGAACGGCTTGCCGATCGCGGCTGGATTGATCGCGCTCAAATCGACGCTTTGTCCAGCGGTGTCGGGCCCGTGAATTATGCTTCGGTTTTTCAACAAAAAATGCCGTTGCTGTTTGAGGCAGCACGCAAGTTTGTGGGTTCCGCTGCGCCGAAGGCCCGCGCGCGTTACGAAGAGTTTTGCCGGCAGAACCAATGGTGGCTGGACGACTTCGCCCTTTTCGCCGGCTTGCGCGCGCGCTTCAAATTGGAAAGCTGGAAGCGCTGGCCCCGCGAACTGAGTCATCGCGACCCGGTGGCAATCAAGCAGACACATGCGGAAATGCTGGAGCAAATCGATCTCCGCCGCGTGGTGCAGTTTTTTTTCTTCGAGCAGTGGCAGGCGTTGCGAGCCTATTGCGCGCAGCATTCGATTCGCATCGTTGGCGACATGGCGATCTTCGTGAATTTCGACAGCGCCGATGTCTGGACGCATCCGGAGTTGTTTCGCCTGAACTCCGAACTCGACCCCGAAGTTGTGGCCGGCGTGCCCCCGGATTTTTTCAGCAAAGACGGCCAGCGCTGGGGCAATCCGCTTTATCGCTGGGACGTAATGAAGGAAGAGGGCTACTCGTGGTGGATCGACCGGATGCGCTGGCTGACGCACAATTTTGATTACATCCGGCTTGATCATTTCCGCGGGTTTTCGCAGTTCTGGGAGATTCCCGCGAGCGAACCTACTGCGATTCATGGCCGCTGGGTCGATGGTCCGAAAGACGATTTATTTGTAAAGTTGCATGAGGCTTTGGGCGGACTCCCATTTTTTGCCGAGGATCTTGGCTACATCACGCCGGATGTGCATGCGCTTCGCGAGCGGCTGAAGATTCCCGGTATGGCTGTGCTGCAGTTTGGATTTGGCGATGCCGGCGCGCACGCGCATTTGCCGCACATGTATACGCCGGAGAAAGTTGTCTATACCGGCACGCACGATAACGACACGTTGCTGGGCTGGTGGGCGTCGGGCGCAACAGAATACGAACGGCAGCAGGTCGCAGCGTATTTGGGGCGATGTGAAGACGGCGTCAATTGGGCCATGATTCGCGCCGCTGCTGATTCCGTCGCCAGGCTCTGCGTGGTGCCCATGCAGGATGTTCTGGGGCTGGGAAGCGATGCGCGCATGAACGTACCCAGCCGCTCGGAAGGGAATTGGCGCTGGCGTTTTAGCGCGGATTTGCTGTGTCCGAAGTTGGCAAACAAATTAGCAGCCCTCGCCGAAATCTCCGACCGGCTGCCGCAGCCCCTGCCGGCGGGCGCCAACTCGCTCAAGAACGAAGAGTGGGCGGCCTGAGTAGTGTATTCTCGCTTGCGTGCAAATTAGGTTTCAGGTGTCAGGTCTCAGGTGTCAGGTCTGAGAGCGGCAGATCTATTTATGATCGTCTTTTCTGAGACCTGAAACCGGGCACCTTAGACCTGTTTTTTCTGGAGCACCGTTCCGTGACCGACCCTATCGATCCCATTATTCGCGCCCAGGCTGTCGAAAAGTTCTACGAGCAGCCGGATGGGAATCGCATTGAAGTTATCGCGCCAGTCGATCTCGACGTTGAGCCGGGCAAAATTGTCACTCTGCTTGGTCCTTCCGGCTGTGGCAAGTCGACGTTGCTGCGAATTCTAACCGGTCTTAGCAAGCCTTCGTCGGGCACGGTTTTGTGGCATGGACAACCGCTTTCTTCGCAGAACGCAGGCGTGGCCATCGTCTTCCAGAGCTTTGCTTTATTTCCCTGGCTGACCGTGCTCGACAATGTCGAGGCTCCGCTCGAAGCTCGCGGCGTGCCCGCCCTGGAACGCCACAAACGTGCCTTGCGCATTCTCGACACCGTCGGTTTGGATGGCTTTGAGAGCGCCTACCCGAAGGAACTTTCGGGCGGCATGAAACAGCGGGTTGGGTTCGCCCGCGCCCTGGTGGTTGAGCCCGAAGTTTTATTCATGGACGAGCCCTTCTCGGCACTCGATGTGCTCACGGCCGAAAACCTGCGGAATGAATTGCTGGAGCTCTGGATTGGCAAGAAGATGCCGACCAGCGCCATTTTCATCGTCACGCACAATATCGAGGAAGCGGTGCTGCTGGCGGATCGCGTGATCGTGCTGGCGAGAAATCCTGCGTGGGTGCGGGCGGATTTTCCCATCGAGCTTCCTCATCCCCGCGATCGCAAATCGCCGCGCTTTATCGAACTCGTGGATTACATCTACAAGATCATGACGCAGCCCGAACTCGCGCTGCCTGTGCCCGACGCTACCGCCGCCGCGCAAAAGCCGATTCGACAGAAATACCAGATGATTCCGCACGCGCGTGTTGGGGGCATCGCCGGACTGCTCGAGTTGCTGCAGGACCGCGGCGGAAAAGAGTATCTTCATCGGCTCTCCGAAGTCCTCATCATGGATGCCGAAGATCTGCTTCCGATCATCGAGGCTTCGGTGCTGCTCGGTTTCGCGACCTTGAAAGAAGGCGACGTTCAGATCACCGCCGAGGGCGCTCGTTTCGCGGACGCCGATATTCTTACCCGCAAAATTCTTTTCCGGCAGGCTGCGCTTACTCACGTCACGATCCTGCAGCAGATCGACAGCATCCTGCACGCCAAGACGGATCGCTCCATTTCGCAGGAATTTTTCTACGACATTCTCGACGAGCATTTCAGCCAGGATGAAGTGGAGCGGCAGTTCGATACCGCCATGAACTGGGGCCGCTACGCCGAGATTTTTGATTTCGATCGCGAATCGCACCGGTTAACGCTCGCCGAGCCCGTCGGAGAGCCGCATCCGCCCACCACTCCGGTGCAGTCGTGAAGCGTCCGCAGGGAATCTCGTTTCGGCCGCTGGTTCGCATCTGGTCGGTGCTGCCGAGCGCGAGCGTGGCCGGCCTGCCCGATCTCATCATGTTTTCCGGCGGGCTGGCGCTTTTCTATGGCATCGTCGAAGTCGGACGCAACTGGCTCGGGCCGTTCCACCCGCAAGTTGAGATCAGCCGCAGCCTGAGCGCGCTTCCGGTGTATGCGGGATACTCGCTGCTGCGCATCGCGCTGGCGTATGTGCTGAGCTTGCTCTTTGCGATCAGTTACGGCTATATCGCGGCCTATCGTCCGCGCGCCGAGCGTTTCATGATTCCGCTGCTCGACGTTCTGCAGTCGATCCCGGTGTTGAGCTTTCTTCCGGGTGTGATGCTGGCCATGGCCGCGCTTTTCCCCGGCCGTCAACTGGGCGTGGAACTGGGCGCGGTCCTGCTCATTTTTACGGGGCAGGTCTGGAACATGGCGTTCAGTTTTTATGCGTCGCTGAAAAGCATTCCGCGCGAAATGCGGGAGGCGGCCACGATTTATCGTTTCAACTCGTGGCAACGCTTCCTGCAAGTCGAATTGCCCTTCGCCACGATCGGACTGGTTTGGAATTCCATGATGTCAGTGGCCGGGGCGTGGTTTTTCTTGATGGCATGCGAGCAGTTTGGCGACTTCCGCCTGCCGGGACTTGGATCGTATCTTCAAGCCGCAGCCGATGACGGAGATACGCGCTCGATTCTTCTAGGCATTGTCACCATGGTCGCGGTGATTGTGCTGATTGACCAGTTGGTGTGGCGTCCGGTGATTGCCTGGGCTGAGAAATTCAAAATGGAGCAAGTGGAAAGCGCGAGCGTCCCGACTTCATGGGTGCTGGATTTTCTTCAGCGTTCGCGTGGCGTGGCGCTTTTTCGGAAGCGAGCAATTCGTCCGCTGCGCGAGCAGATGGTGCATTACTTCGCGCGGCGGAATGAGGTTCGCAGCGAATCGGCGGGTGAGAATCAGGCGGTCCTGTGGCTCGGGCGAATCGTGGGAGCGGCGGCTCTGGCCGTGATCGGCTACGCTGTGGTGCGCGTGGTCATGATCTTGATCGGACTGCACGGCTCTGATTTCCGGCAGATCGGCATCGGCCTTTTTGCCACCTGGCTGCGCGTGAATGTCACGCTTTTGCTGGGCGCACTGTGGACGATTCCGGCTGGGGTCGCCATCGGATTCAACCCGCGCCTGGCGCGCATCGCGCAGCCGCTTACGCAGATTGCCGCGTCAGTTCCGGCCACGGCGGTGTTCCCAGTGGTGCTGCTGGTGCTGATTCGACTGGGCGGAGGGCTGGGATTCGGTTCGATTGTTCTGCTGCTGCTGGGCACGCAGTGGTACATTCTGTTCAACGTGATCGCGGGCGCCATGGCGATTCCCACCGACCTGAAAGAAGCGGCCAGCGTTTTCGGCATCCGCGGCTCGGAGCGCTGGAGCAAGCTGATTCTGCCGGGCATTTTTCCATTTCTGGTTACGGGGATGATCACGGCCTCGGGGGGCGCGTGGAACGTCAGCATCGTCGCCGAATATGCCCATCTCAAAGGCCAGACGTATTCGACGGTGGGTATCGGAGCCATGATTTCCGCGGCGACCGATGCCAAGAATTTCAACATGTTGCTGGCGAGCACTATTGCTTTGGCCGCCGTGGTGGTTACTACCAATCGGTTACTCTGGCGACGGCTTTATCGGCTGGCCGAGACTCGTTTCAAACTTGAGGGGTAAGAAGTTCTCAGGCTCTCAGCTCTCAGCTAATCTCCGCTCTTCTGAAAGTTTGGAAACGTTGCCTGCGCGTTACCATTTTGGTTACTAAGGAAATGGCTATTCACTAAACGTTAACCGTCTCGTAATGAAGCAGCAATCTCGGGTAGCAAAAATTAGCTATGCCTAGGTTGCGAATGGAGAACGTAGGACGAGGCGCACTGGTCGAGCCGCCGCTTTTGCCGGGGCTCCCGGGGTTTGCGGGAAAATTTATTCCCATGGGGCAGGCACGCGAACTCTATCAGCGTGTGAGCACGGCTCCGCCAGGGTTTTGGCTGCAGGCACTGCTGGCTGAGATGAAAGTGAAGCTTGAGGTTCAGCCCGCCGATCTTGAGCGCATTCCAGTCAAAGGACCTCTGGTTGCGGTAGCCAACCATCCTTTTGGCGTGCTCGACGGGGCGGCCTTGGCGGTGCTGCTTTCTCGCGTGCGCGCCGACGTCAAGATACTCACTAACTCGCTGCTGGAAGGCATTCCGCAGTTACATTCGCATTGCATATTCGTAGATCCTTTTCATACGCCGTCTTCGGTGGATAAGAATGTGAAGCCACTGAAGGAGGCGATGGAATGGGTGCGAGGAGGCGGAGCACTGGCCGTGTTTCCGGCTGGCGAAGTTTCGGCTTGGAATGTGCGTGAAGGGCAGGTCACCGATCCAGCATGGAGCACCTTGGCCGCTCGCCTGGTGCGCAAGACCGGGGCGACCGCGCTGCCGGTATTTTTCTGCGGCCGTAACAGCGGGACGTTTCAATTGCTGGGGTTGATCAATCCGCGGCTGCGAACGCTCTTTCTGCTGGGAGAGTTTCTGCA
>JBAWFQ010000109.1:0-5095 GCA_049592035.1 Terriglobales bacterium | reverse complement strand
CGGCCACGTCGTCGCCGAACTTCTTTTGGATCTCCTTTTGGGTCTCGGGATCGAAGTCGGTCATGTCAAACATCCGGCGAACTTCGACCATTTCGTTATCCTTTCCGGGGATGCGCGAGGCCCATTCGAGCGCCTCTTCGCGCGACTTCACCTGGATGATCCAGTAGCCGCCGACCACTTCCTTGGCTTCGGTAAACGGACCGTCGGTAACTTTCGATTTTCCGTGTTTGAAGGTGACGCGCGCGCTCATCGTCGCGGGCGGGGTCAGGCCGTCGAGCGCGAGCAGCACGCCGGCTTTCCCTAGTTCCTCGTTGTACTTGCCCATTGCCTCCATCTCTTTGAAGTCGGGTACCCAGCCGGGTTTTGCGTTTTCGTAGCTTTTCGGAAACATGATCATCATGAAGCGCATGGTGTTCTCCTTAGAGTAGAGTGTTGTGCGGACACCGTATCCGGGCCGCTACTTTTATATAAGAGCTTGGACCGCGCTGGGCACAGAAAGTTGCGAGTTGCGAGGCGCCCAGTGCGCGGTACGGCTCCACTTACTAGTCGAACGGGGTGGCGGGAAATCGACACGCGATTTGCAGATTTTTCGCCGGGTTCCCCAGGTTCGCCGCACTTCGGCTAACCGAGTTGCGACGGCCAGACTATTTCGTTGCTCCCTTCGGGTCCGGGTTGAAAAGAATCTCGCGCACCTCGCCCGACGCACGGCAGGCGACGGCACCCTTGCGCGCCCACGCCAGCGCCTCGTCCAGATCAGCGGCTTCCAGTATCCAGAAACCGCCCATGTGCTCCTTGGTCTCGGTGTACGGCCCGTCGGTGAGGAGCACCTTGCCGTCGGGCTGGACCCGCAGCGACTTGGCGTTGCCGGCCGGGGAAAGGCCGCAGGCGAACTTCCTGGCGCCGGCGGCAACCATTTCGCGGTTGAGCGCATGGATCTCCTCGATCATCGCTTCGGTTTCGACGCACGGGTCGTAGTCGTCGCGGTGGTAAACAGCAACTAGATACTGTGGCATGACCTCTCCTTATTTTTCTGTGGTTTATTTCCTGTGACTCAGAGCCGTAGCTCATCGTTCTGTTACATATAGTCGTTCCGGAGACCAAAAATCGACAGCGACTCCAATTTTTATTTCAGCTGGGGCTGGCCCACCCTTGCGGGAATGATGCCCTGGGTGCCCTGCTCTTCCCGCGGCTTGGGCGGGAGGGCGGTGCACCCGGACGAGGTTTGGGATTTTTGAAGGGGTGGGCCAGCCCCCTTCTGACGAGTCTTTTTTATTTCAACTGCCGAATCCGCTCTTGCAGGAACTGCCGCTCTGGTTCCTGTTGGGTCAGGGCCAGCGCCTTCTCATAAGACGCCCGAGCCTCAGCTGTCCTGCCGAGCCTGCGGTAGTGGCTCAGTTTGAAATTTTCGGAGAATTTATCGGCCAAGTAGTCGATCTAAGCCAAGATCAAATATCGAGGTCAGAGCGTGACTAGAAATCGTGCCCAATTTACGGCGCAGCCGCGTCTTATCTAGCACCCTGATTTGGTCGGTCAGCGCGACACGATCCATAACTAATTCTCCGGGATCGTAGGTGATTTCTTGCTGCGGCACTCTTATGAGATGACCTACCGCCTTATTCATATGACGCGACATTGGTATTCCAACAACGCAATTGCCGCGATGGCAAGTAGGAATGGAGACAACCACCCAAACGTGATCGCCTTTCAATTCAGAGCCTTTTGTTACTTGTTGACCGGGATCAGGGTCGCAAAAATACAAATCGCCCTGATTATAGACTGTCGGCTGTACCATTTAAATCTCTCATGGACGCATTTAAAAGCTGTTCGTCCTCTTCGTCCCATGGGAGTTCGTCCACAGGGGTAGCTACGACCGGAGGGGTGCGCAGCGAGAGTGCCTCTTTTAGGATGGCATAAGCGTTAACGTTGGAGCGCAGACCATCGCAGATGACTGCCTGAATATCCTCAGGGATAGCCCTCTTGAACTTCATGGCCGCTATCACGGTATCCATGTGGAACTGTGCCCACAACGAATACAGATGAAACTCCTGGTTAAGTTTCAGGTCCGCATCTTTGTCGCGCGGCTCCCCCGCATTCTGTATCTGTCGGGCCAAGTTTTTCTTCTTTTCAAACGTCCACAGAGTAAACACCGCTTGATCTGTAAGCATGTCTCCAAACCGGACGCCACGTTGCTTCTCCACATCGGCCACGGCTGTAGCAATGGCGGCCTTGGCGACAGCATCCATCTCGCTTTCGGGCACAAGATTGGTCATCGTGTCGGACAGGGCACGCCGTGCCCGAATGTAGCTCGCCCAGACCTTGTTGCGGGCATCCACAAACTCCAGCGCCGAACGGGTTTCTAGGGCAGAGAGCAACTGATTATCCAGCATCAAAACGAGCTTGCGAACCAATTCCTCGTCTGACTGCACAAGGATGGTCTGAACGGTACTAGACTGTCCGACAAACGAGCCTATGGCACCCACGTCAAAAGGCGTGCATACCTGAGGCGGCATATCCAAAATCGCTACTTCCATGTCTCTCCGGCTTCCTGTTAACGCAGCAACGTGTGCTTGTCTCCACATGAGAATCGTTAACCTTTCAGCGGGCAGTTCGCTGCTTTTTCCAACGCACGGTGCTTGCTTTTCTTGCAATCTCTACCCGTCGCTCCGCACTAATTGACGTTGCACGTGCAGGGCCACCAATCAGGCCACCCTTGCGGGACGCAGCCTTTTTGGCGATTTCAGTGGGGTCTTGTTCCTTGAGGGCTTCCTGAACTGTGCGGAAAGCCCTGACGTTCAGGTCCATTCAGTGCCCGCCTTCCCTCTAGCTAGTTAGATACACTCCAACGCCCGAATGGTACACCAAATAATGGTGAGTTCCACGTGCCTTTCGTTACATTTTTTCGAGATTACTTGTCCATGCGCCATGGACAAGTAAAATCTAGCATGTCCGAGTAGTAACTAGCAATAACAAAATGAACAAAATGCTTGACTATTTTTGTTTGCTCAAGCATAATGATCAATATGAATACGTTGACCAAAGCGGATCGCGTTCGGATCGTAGCAGCGTTGGTTGAGGGAAACAGCATTCGTTCCACGTCTCGGATGACGGGAGTAGCCCGTAACACTGTGACGAAGCTGCTTGTCGATCTCGGCCAAATTTGCATGAAATATCACGATGAACACATCCGCAACGTGCGTGTCCGTCGTCTTCAGTGCGACGAGATATGGGCATACATCGGCGCTAAAGCCAAAAACGTTAGTGCTGAAAAGAAAGAAATCGGCTGGGGTGATGTGTGGACGTGGGTTGGAATCGACGCCGATACCAAGCTCGTTGTGAGCTACCTTGTAGGAGGACGCGGCGCGGATTGGGCGATGGACTTCATGCAAGACTGTGCTAACCGAATCGTGGGCCGCGTACAAGTGACCACAGACGGGCACCGCGCTTACCTCGAAGCCGTGGAAGGCGCTTTTGGCATGGATTGCGATTATGCCCAGTTGCAGAAAATCTACGGGACTTCGCTGGAAAACGAGACGCGCTACTCCCCGGCTACCTGCATCGGCTGCGAGATGAAAGTGGTCAGCGGTAATCCCGATCCGAAGCACGTGAGCACTAGCTACGTCGAACGCCAAAATCTCACGATGCGGATGCACATGCGCCGTTTTACGCGCCTGACGAACGCGTTCTCCAAAAAGATCGACAATCATGCCTATGCCGTCGCCCTGCACTTTATGTACTGCAATTATGTTCGCATTCATCAAACTTTGCGCGTTACCCCGGCGATGGAAGCTGGATTGTGCGATCACGCTTGGACGATCGAAGAACTAATTGAGATGGGGAACGCTGCCATGCCGAAACCGGCAAAGCGCGGTCCTTATCAAAAGAAAATTTCAAACTGAGCCACTACCGAGCCTGCGATACATTGGACAACTGGTCGCAAACGATAGTAAAGTGTCGCGCGATACCTTGGTCCAATTGCTTTGCCTTTTCTCCTCAGGCTTAATCGGCAGCAGGTATGAATACGAAAGAACCAGAATCAGCGGATGAGCACTGTTGATCGGAATTGGAGACGTCAATGAGCAGCGTACAAATCGAACAAAAGAGCTATGAGATGCCCCCGCGCGAGGGGATCAGCATCGCGCATTTTCTCACCGTCGCCGATGTCGAGCGATCGGCTCGCTACTACGAAAGGGTCTTCGGCGCTCGCATTCTGACCATGGGTGACGGCAACGCGCCTCCGTACCTTCAGCTTGCGAATATCTGGATGATTCTGAACGTTGGGGGCGGGCCGACCCCGGATAAGCCGACGGTAACGCTCAGCGTCCCCGACCCGAATCACCTCAACAGCTTTATGAATTTCCGCGTTGCGGATATTCAAGCGTGCTACAAATTATGGAAAAGTCGAGGAGCCGAATTCATCACGGAACCGATTCCCAAGTACGGCGAGATACGCTGCTACATCCGCGATCCTGACGGCTATATTATCGAGGTCGGACAGAGCACCGAACTCAAGTACGGTTAACGCGCGGCCCGGATGGGATGCGGATTTAAACGCTTGCGGATGTGCGCTTAGTGGTAGCCCATTGGGGCGAACGGTGCAACGCTGGTTTCCTGAAAATCGACAGCTGCTCCATTTTTTATTTCAGCTGCCGAATCCGCTCCTGCAGGAATTGCCGCTCTGGTTCCTGTTGGGTCAGGGCCAGCGCCTTCTCATAAGAGGACCGGGCCTCAGCCGTCCTGCCGAGCCTGCGGTACATATCTGCACGGGCTGAATGCGCCAGGTAGTAATTTGCCAATTCGCCATGTTCGAGCACCGCGTCGATATGCTTCAGGCCGGCCTCTGGACCATCGCGCATGGCAATGGCCACGGCACGATTTAGCTGTACAACTGGCGAAGGTTGAATTCGTAGCAATTGGTCGTACAGCGCAACAATCTGCCGCCCGTCGGTCCGAGCGACCGATTCCGCCTCCGCATGAACGGCCGCAATCGCAGCCTGCAGTGTGTAAGAGCCGAAGCGGCGGGACTTCTGCCCGTACTTCAGGGCTTTCTCCAGCAAGGCCACTCCCTCCGCGATCTGCTCCCGGTTCCAGAGCGAGC
>JBAWFQ010000108.1:0-48869 GCA_049592035.1 Terriglobales bacterium | reverse complement strand
AAGGCGTTTATCGCAGCGGTAAACCGCTGCGCCACCCAAAAGCAACAGCAAATGCGAATGCAAAAAAAGAAGTGCAAATGCAAAACCCTTGGCGGACGCTACCGTGGATTCCCACCGTTGCGCAAAAAAACGCGCAAGGATGGGGCACCCATCAGCTAAAAAAGAAATCGGCAAACAAAAGCAAAACCACCTTAGTTTTTCAGCAATCTGTTAAGGGCGATCCGAAATCAATGCTGGCTGCGGCGGCGAGAGAAGAGGTGGCCCAGTTTCTCCTGTTTCGTCTTCAAATATTCGATGGTATGTTCGGTGGGCGCGACCTCGCAGGGGACGCGCTCGGTCACCTGGATACCCGCGCGTTCCAGCGCCGCGACCTTGTCGGGATTGTTCGAAAGCAGGCGCACGCGCTTAATGTCCAATGCTTTTAGGATCTCAACCGGCATTTGGAACTCGCGCTGGTCGGCTTTAAAGCCCAGCCGCTCGTTGGCCTCCACGGTATCGAGTCCGCTGTCTTGGAGCGCGTAGGCCTGCAACTTCGCCATCAGCCCAATGCCGCGCCCCTCCTGCTGTTCGTAGATGAGGACGCCCGAGCCAAGTTGGGCAATCATCGAAAGCGCCATTTCGAGTTGTTGGCGGCAATCGCAGCGCAGCGAGCCAAATACATCGCCGGTCAGGCACTGCGAGTGAATGCGCACCAGCGGCGAGCCGGTACTTACCTCGCCCATCACCAGCGCCACCGCTTCCTCGGTCTTGGCGCCGTCGCCGGTGGCCGACGCCCTCGTCGCAAATCCATGGATCAGGAAATGTCCCCAGCGAGTAGGGAAGTCCGCCGAGGCTACCTGTTTTACCTTTGAAGAACTCACTTCTAAATTATAGTCTTCGCTTTCACATGCTCGCTGTCACAAAGCCTCGATGTCAGGCTCGTTCTACGGCACGCGACGGAAAGACTGATACGTGCTCTATTCCTTCGCCGCAATTCCCAAACTCTTCATCTTGCGATACAGGTGGCTGCGCTCGAGGCCGAGAACTTCTGCGGTGCGGCTGATGTTGCCATGATTCTCGTCCAGCTTCTTGAGAATGTAGTCGCGCTCATACGCAGCTCGCGCCTCGTGCAGCGTTGAACTCTCCATGCCCGACACACGGCGGCTGCCGTCGCGGTGCACCAGCGGCGGAAGATGCTTGCGTTCAAATCGTGAGGTAGTCGGATTCATGATCACGATACGCTCGATCACATTGCGCAGTTCGCGGACGTTCCCTGGCCAGGAATAGCGCATCAGGGCGTCGATGGCATCGTCGGTAATCTCCCGGGGACGGCGGCCGTAGGCGGAAGCGAACTCTTTCAGAAAATGGCGAGCAAACAAGGGAATATCTTCCTTCCGTTCGCGCAGCGGCGGAACTACGAACGGAACCACATTCAGGCGGTAGAAGAGATCTTCGCGGAAGTTACCCTTGGCGATTTCTTCCTCCAGGTCCTTGTTAGTGGAGGCGATAACGCGCACGTCAACGGTGACGGGATCGTCGCTGCCCACCGGGTTAAAGCGTTGCTGCTCCAGGGTACGCAATACTTTTGACTGCGTCTTCAGGCTCATGTCGCCGACTTCATCGAGAAACAGGGTCCCGCGATCTGCCTTCTGAAACTTGCCTTCCTTGTCAGCCGTGGCTCCGGGAAACGACGATTTGCGGTGGCCGAACAGCTCGCTGTCGATCAGGTCCTCGGGAATCGCGGCGCAATTCATCTCGACAAACATTTCATTCTTGCGCAGGCTCTGGGTGTGGATGGCGTGCGCGACCAGTTCTTTGCCAGTACCCGATTCGCCGTAGATGAGCACGCGTCCGTTGGTCGGCGCCATCAGCGCAATCTGCTGGCGCAGCGCCTTCATGGGGACGCTGTCTCCCACAATTACGACCTTGGTCTGCAGTTGCTTGCGCAGGTCGAGATTCTCGTGGCGCAGCCGCCGCGCGTCGATGGCGTTCTTGACCAGGATGAGAGTCTTTTCGAGCGACAGCGGCTTTTCCGCAAAATCGTAGGCGCCCAGCTTGGTGGCGCGCACGGCCGTCTCGATGGTCCCGTGGCCCGAGATCATGATGACTTCCGGCGGATCCTCTATCTCGCGGATTTTCTCCAGCACTTCGAGGCCGTCGATGCCGGTCAGCCACACATCGAGCAGAATCAGGTCGAAGCTGGTCTTGCGCAGCATTTCGAGGCAGTCTTCACCGCTCGGGCTGGCGCTGATTTTGTAGCCCTCGTCTTCGAGAATGCCGCGCAGGGATTCGCGGATGCTGGATTCGTCGTCGACGATGAGGATGTGGGCCATGATTTAGCGCCTAGGGGGAAACTTGAATTCCAAAATTCCCCGTAGAGATGCGGCTTGCCGCGTCTCCGGCCGCGAGCTGAGACGGGGCAAGCCCCGTCTCTACACAGCGGATTTCTAACTTGCCGCCGGAGCGCTGATCGTTTCCACAGCTACCGGCAGCTCGATTACGAAGCGGCTGCCGACCGGCTTATTTTCTTCCACGCGGATCGAGCCACAGTGGTCTTCCACAATTCTGCTCACAATGGCCAGGCCCAGCCCGGTGCCGCGTTGCTTGGTAGAAAAGTAGGGCAGGAAGAGCCGCTCCTTCACGTCGCGCGAGACTCCCAGCCCGGTGTCGGAAACCACCAATTCAACTGCATCGCGGCTGGCCACGAGCGAAGTCGAAATCACGATCTCTTTCACGATAGCGTCCTGCATTGCCTCCGCTGCGTTATCCACCAGGTTTGCGACCGCGCGCTTGATCGCCTCCGGATCGGCCAACACCGCCGGCAGATCGTGGCCCAGTTCCGTCCGCACGCGAATACCCTCCAATCGTCCGTTGAACATGACGAGCGCGCTTTCCACCAGGCTATTCAAGCTGGCGGGTTGCGGGCGGGACGCAGGAAAGCGGGCCAGCACCGAAAATTCGTCGACCAGCGTGCGCACTGTTTCGACGGCATTGCGAATGGTTTCCGCGCAGGTGCGGATGACTTCGAGCGAAGTGGCATCGGGCGCAGTGCCCCGCGTCAAATGGCGATGAATGCGCTCCGCCGAAAGTGCGATGGGGGTCAGCGGGTTCTTGATCTCATGCGCCACGCGGCGCGCCACCTCGCGCCAAGCCGCTTGTTTCTGCGCGCGCAGCAGGTCCGACAAGTCTTCGAAGACCAGCACATATCCGCGGCCTTCGCCGGCATGGCTCAGTGCCGACACGGTCACAGCGACATTCAACTGGGTGCGCGGCAACGCAAGTTCCATGGTCGCTGCGGTGATGCCCATACGATCGGCGCGGCGGAGCAGTGGTTCGAGATCGGCGAGCACATCGGCGGGCACCACCTCGCGCAGCGGCCGGTTCACTAGCGAAGCCGGGCTCACATATTCGCTTCGCTCCAAGTAAAACATTCTGGAGAAGGCGGCATTGGCCAGCGTCACGTGGCGCGCCCCGTCAATCGAAATCACTCCGGTTGGAAGACTTTCGAGAACGGTTTCAATGTACTGGCGCCGGCCTTCGAGCGCCTGGTTCGCTACACCCAGGTCGCGACTTGAGGCTTCGATCTGGTGCCGGCTGGATTCGAGTTGTTCGGCCATGCTGTTAAAAGACTGCACCAGTTCCGCCAGTTCATCGGTGGCGCGGATATCGACGCGGTAATCCAGTTGCCCCTTGGAGATGGCTTCGGTCCCCGCCGCCAACGCGGCGACCGGGCGGTTGACCAACTTTGAAAGCAGCAGTGCTAGCCAGGTCGAAGCGAAGAGTACCACCACCGTTAGCAGCAGCAGAAATCCGATGTAGGTACGCCGAAACAGTTTTCTCTTTGCGGCCAGTTCGATGTAGCGATGCTGACTTTCCTGAATTTGCCGGGCCGTCTCGGCGAATTTTGGCGGCAGAGGCATGGCGACTAGCACAGCGCCGTTTTTTAGCGGAGCTGCCGCCACGATGTAGTCCGTTTGGCCCCATTGGAAATGCGGGTGCTCGCCGCGCAGGGCCGAGGCCAGCGGGAAACGATCCTTTATCTCGGTCCAGGGCGCCGGCATATTCAGGCTGGCGGCGGTGTTGTCGTTGGCTAGCGCCAGAACGAATCCGCCCTGCAGCGTCGGGAGGTGTTCCCGAAGTTCTTCATTCGCCTCCATGGCGTTCTTATTGGCCAAGGCTCTTTGAAATTCATCCGTCTGCGCAATGGATTGGGCTTCCGACGCCGCATTTTTACCCGCGTACTCATAGAGAAGAGCCGACATGGCGGCTGTGTCCGCGCGGACCTCCTCGACCGGTTGCGAAAACCATTTATCGATGGAGCGGTTCATCAGCCCGTAGGAGAACCAGAACATCGCGATCACCGGCAAAAATGAAAGAAGCAGGCTGACCACCACCAGGCGGGTGCGGAATTTTGAACCGGCTACACCTTGCCGGCGCTCGGCGTAGAGCTTCAGGAGGTTGCGGCCGAGGACGAGCGTGAGCGCCAAAAAGGCTAAGAAAATCAAGCCGCTCAATCCAGCAAAGAAAAGAAGCTCGTCATTGCTGTCGGGGCTGATGAACTTCAGATTGAACGAGGCTTGCCCCACCAGGATCGCCAGCAGCAGAAAAGCGCCGATTCCAAGGCCGATGACAGCCTTCCGTCGGCCGGAGGTCTTGCTTTCTTGGCGAATTGGATTCGATGCGGCCAAGGGGGCTTCGACTGCTCAACGTCGAGGATCATTATAGAGCGGGCAGAGGCGAGGTTCGATGGAGGACGGGCGTTTCGCCCGTTCAGCCGGGCGGGGACGCCCGGCTCTCCACCAGCAAATCGCCGACGACTAACGACCAACGACGGATGACCTTGCCGCTTGTAGCGCTTCCCTCAGCGCCTCGCACGCCGGCTTGGCCCGATAGTTCCGGTCAAACGGCAGCGCTGCGCCTTGGGTGTGCTTTGAGTGCGATCCGATCCACGAATACTTGTCGGTGAAACCCCATGTTTGGATCGCTGTGCATCCGCGATGCGATAGACAAGCGTTGGCAATCTGGCGATAGATTTCCGCTTGGTGCTGCAAGTCCTCGGCGCTGGCATTGCCTTCGGAATTTACCGGCAAGGCAACGTCCATTTCGGTGATGTGGACGAGCACTGCCAGATCTGTGAAGCGCTTGATATTGGCCGAAATGGACGCCACATCGGCGCGCAGGTTCGCGATATGCATCTGCAATCCGATCCCATCGATGGGAACGCCGCGCGAACGGAAATTGCGCACCATGGCATAGATGGCGTCCGACTTGGGATTCATCGTCTCCGCTTCGGCCTCGTTATAAAACAACAGGGCTTGCGGATCGGATTCGTGGGCCCAGCGAAAACAACGCTCAATATAGGAGTAACTCTGCTGCGAGCCGCGAGCTGCGATCTCCGGGCGAGCCGGGTTGCTCGAAGCTCGGAGCTCGGAGCTCGCGGCGATCGTAATTCCCGGCTGATCGCGCCAGATCGTGCTGCGCAATTCTCCGGGATGTAACTCGTCGAACGCCTCGTTGACCACGTCCCACGCAAAGATTTTGCCGCGGTAATGTCCAACCACAGTCTTAATGTGCTTCTCAAGAATTTCGGAGAGCTCGGCTGAAGTGTATTTGCCTTCCGTCAGCCATTTTGGATTCTGGCGGTGCCAGACCAGAGTGTGGCCACGCACCTTCATGTCATGCCGCGCCGCGAAGTCCACGATCTGGTCGGCTTGAGAAAAATCGAAAGACTCCCGCTCCGGGTGCACCACGTCCCATTTGAGCGCATCCTCCGGTTCCACCATGTTGAATTCACGCGCCAGCGTGGAGCTGTATGCCGCCTCAGAAAGGTGAGCCGGCCGAACCGCCGTGCCGATAAGCATTCCGGAAGTCCGTGCGGCCTCGCGCAACGGTTCGCGCACGTCACCGTCAAATCCCAGGCAAAAGGCAACCGCCGCCAAAACCAATGCTTGGATTGAAGCTCGCCATTTCATGAAGTCCCTTTCGTGTCGCTATCGTCGATACTCACTTTGATAGCTCACTCTGCCTGAGGCAGGAACTTCTGCAAAGGACACAGCTCACACCGCGGTTGTGACTTTAGACAGTAAGTCTTGCCGACGCCGACAATCAGCCCGTGCATTTCATTGAAAATTTGCACCAGCGGAGAGCGCCGGGCTTTGCTAACGGGAGAAGGCGGATGCGAAGTTCCTCGCGGCGCGGACGGATGCTTGCTCACCGCCGAGACGCCGGGAGCGCCGAGGAAAAGTTCTTGAGTTCCGGGAAAATAATTCGATTTCGGATTTTCTCGGCGGCCTCGGAGTCTCGGCGGTGGAGAGCTCTTCGCAACAGAAACTCCGCCCAGTGCCGACTCAAACAGTTGTCGAATCTCCTCATAGCTTGCCGGAGATTTGGCCGAGGAGCCAGCCGCGCTGTCGATAATCCCATGCCGTTCCAGACTGCGCCGAGTGTAAGCGTCCACCACAAAGACTGGATGATTGCCGGCATACAGCAGAATCGAGTCGGCGGTCTCTGGCCCGACGCCATTGAGCGCCAGCAGTTCGTCGCGGAGTTCAGCCGTCGGTCGGGCCAACATGCGCGTCAACGAGCCGCCGTAGCGCTCATCGAGAAAGTGCACGAAGGTTTCCAGCCGCTGCGCTTTTTGCCGGAAGTAGCCCGCCGAACGGATCAATTGCTCCAGCTCAGGTTGAGATGTGCGGCGAATTCCGCTGACCGTAAGAAGTCGCGCTCTCCTGAGGTTGCCCAGCGCCTTCTCAACGTTTGTCCACGCCGTGTTCTGGGTTAAATACGCCCCAACAATCACCTCAAAACGCGACTGTGCCGGCCACCAGTGCTGACGTCCCCAGGCGGAAAACAACGTGTGGTAGTAGGCGCGGATTGCGTCTTGGCTGGCTTCGTTCACAGGGCTCACGATTGCCGTCGTCGCCATTCTAGCTGCGAGCTTGAGAGCTTAACCACAGGGAGCACAGGGTTTCACAGAGGTCACAGGGTAAACCGGATCATTGGTGACGGCTGGTTGAAGAGACCTCCCCGTGCACCTCTGTGCTCCCTATGGTAAGAGCAGCATCCGGCACCGAAGGCCATGGCCGGCCGCGTTTGTGATCCCCGTCACATCGCGACTTTCTGCCATTAATAGCGCCAGTTGCGCGCGCGACTCCTAATCCCCGCGAAGTACAAGTACCTAAGTTACTTTTTCGGAATGCCCATTGGGTTGACAATTTGTGTCAGTGCGAAAGTTTCCTCGCTGATCCCCCGGATAATCAGCGGGTTCGCATTGACCCCGGATTTCGCGGGAATACAGGAGAGATATGTCTCAGCGGCTCGGTGACCTGCTCGTCAAAGAAAAGGTCATCACTCAAGAGCAGTTGGAACAGGCGACGAAACTCCAGAAGGAGTCGCATACTCGCCTCGCCTCGGCGCTGGTGAAGTTGGGGTTCCTCTCGGATGAGGATGTCACCAATTTTCTCTCGCGCCAATATGGCGTCCCGGCCATTAATCTCTCGTATTTTGAAATCGATCCCGCTGTCGTCAAGCTGATTCCCTACGAAACCGCGAAACGCTATCAGATCCTGCCGCTCAGCCGCGTCGGCGCTTCGCTCACCATCGCCATGGTCGACCCGACCAACGTCTTTGCCATGGACGATATCAAGTTCATGACCGGTTTCAATATTGAACCGGTGGTGGCTTCCGAGAGCTCCATTGTCGAGGGCATCGATAAGGCCTACGGCACTTCCAAAGAAGAAGAGCTCGAAAATGTAATGCAGTCTATCAACGATGCCGGCGAAACCGACATCGAGGTGCAGAACGAGGAGCAGGAACTGGAGCTCCGCGAACTGGAGAAAGCCGCTGACGAAGCTCCCATCGTCAAGCTCGTGAACCTGGTGCTCACCGATGCGGTGAAGCGGGGCGCCAGCGACATTCACATGGAGCCCTACGAAAAAGAGTTTCGCGTTCGCTTCCGCATTGACGGTGTCCTGCAGTTGATCATGAATCCGCCGCTGAAATTGAAGGACGCTATTACCTCGCGCCTCAAGATCATGGCCAAGCTCGACATCAGCGAAAAGCGCTTGCCACAAGACGGCCGCATCATGCTGAAGATGCAGATCGGCGGAAAGAAAAAGCAGCTTGATTTCCGCGTTTCCACTTTGCCCACGCTATGGGGCGAAAAAATCGTGCTCCGCCTGCTGGATAAGGAAAATCTGCGCCTTGACATGACCAAGCTCGGCTTCGAGGCCGAGTCGCTGGTTAAGTTCGAGAAGGCCATTCTCAAGCCTTACGGCATGGTGCTGGTAACCGGTCCTACGGGTTCCGGCAAAACCAACACGCTCTATTCCGCCATTTCGCGCCTCAACCAGCCCGACACCAACATCATGACGGCCGAAGACCCGGTTGAGTTCCAACTCGGAGGCGTGAACCAGGTGCAGATGAAAGAGCAGATCGGCCTGAATTTTGCCACCGCGCTGCGCGCCTTCCTCCGGCAAGACCCCAACATCATTCTGGTCGGCGAAATCCGCGACTTTGAAACCGCCGAAATCGCCATCAAGGCCGCACTCACCGGCCACCTCGTTCTATCGACGCTGCACACCAACGGCGCGCCCGAAACCATCACGCGCTTGATGAACATGGGCATCGAGCCCTTCCTGGTGGCGACTTCCGTCCATTTGATCTGCGCCCAGCGCTTGGTGCGCCGCATTTGCAAGGACTGCGCTGAGCCGGTCGAAGTGCCGCCGCAGGCCCTGATCGATGAAGGCTACACGCCCGAAGAGGCGAAGACGGTGCAGATCATGAAGGGCAAGGGCTGCACCACCTGCAACAAGACTGGTTACAAAGGCCGCACCGGTTTGTACGAAGTGATGGAAGTGGACGACGAGATCCGGGAACTGGTTCTGGTTGGCGCTTCGGCTGTTGAACTCAAGAAAAAAGCGATTGAACGCGGCATGATCACCCTGCGCCGCAGCGGGTTGATCAAAGTCGCAGCAGGCTGGACCACGCTCGAAGAAGTGGCCCGCGAAACGATCCATTAAACAGCACCAAGAAGGAAAGAGAAAACTATGGCACTGTCATTAAGCGATTTGCTTCGCCGCATGCTGGAGATGGGCGGAAGCGACCTCCACATCACTACCAACTCGCCGCCCCAAATCCGCGTGCACGGCCATCTCGTGCCACTCGACCTGCCTCAGTTGACGCCGGCTGAGACCAAGCAACTCGCCTACAGCGTGATGACGGATTCCCAGAAGCACCGTTTTGAGGAAACCCTCGAACTCGACTTCTCCTTCGGCTTAAAGGGCCTGGCTCGCTTCCGTGCCAACGTTTTCAACCAGCGCGGGGCTTCGGCTTGCGTTTTCCGTTTGATTCCCTTTGAGATTAAATCCTTCCACCAGCTCGGTCTGCCGCCCATCGTCAGCAAGCTGTGCGACAAGCCGCGCGGGCTGGTGCTGGTGACGGGGCCGACCGGATCGGGCAAGTCCACCACGCTCGCGGCCATGATCGACAAGATCAACAGCGAGCGCCACGAACACATCCTCACCATCGAGGATCCGATCGAGTTCGTGCACATGAACAAGAACTGCGTGGTCAACCAGCGCGAGTTACATTCCGACACCAAGAGCTTTACCGACGCCCTGCGCGCCGCTCTTCGTGAAGACCCGGACGTGGTGCTGATCGGCGAAATGCGCGATCTCGAAACCATTGAGTCTGCACTGCGCATCGCTGAGACCGGTCACCTTACCTTCGGCACACTGCACACCAATTCCGCATCTTCGACCATCAACCGCGTGATCGACGTGTTCCCTTCGCACCAGCAATCGCAGATTCGCGCCCAGCTTTCCCTGGTGCTCGAAGGCATCATGTGTCAAAGCCTGCTGCCGAAAATCGATGGCAAAGGCCGCGCCATGTGCATGGAAATCCTGGTGCCCAATGCGGCGGTACGCAACCTGATCCGCGAAGACAAGATTCACCAGATTTATTCCTCCATGCAGTCGGGGCAGGAAAAGTTTGGAATGCAGACTTTCAATCAGGCGCTCGCCTCCGCTTATTTCCAGAAGCAGATCTCTCTCGAAATGGCGCTGACGCGCTCCAGCAATCAGGACGAGTTGCAGGAAATGATCGCGCGCGGCTCCGGCCTTGTGCAGCGGGGCATTCCGACGCCCGCGGGCAAAGGTGCGGTAATGGCCAAGCGCTGAGATCGGGTGTCAGGTGTCAGGTTTAGGTTTCAGGTGTCAGGTTTAGGTTTCAGAGGTTGGGTGTCAGGCGCTTAGGCGTCAGGTCTTAACGGTTGAGGTGCAGGATTTCCTGACACCTTATACCTGAGACCTGACACCTGGTTCATTAAGGAGAAGTAATCATGCCGGTTTTCACGTTTTCGGGAAAAAACGCATCGGGCGAGAAAGTTCAGGGAGAGCGCGTAGCCGTCAATAAGGACGGCCTCGCCTCTCAGTTGCGCAAAGAGCGCATCACACCCGGCTCCATCCGGGAGAAGGGCAAGGAATTTTCCCTGCCCACCTTCGGCAGCAGCAAGGTCAAGGTCAAGGACGTGGCCGTATTCTTCCGCCAGTTCTCCGTCATGATCGACGCGGGCCTGCCCTTGGTGCAATGTCTGGAGATTCTCGGCGCCAACCAGGAGAACCCGAGTTTTCAGAAAACCCTGCTCGGCGTCCGTACCACCGTCGAAGGCGGCAGCACCCTGGCCAATGCCATGCGCCAGTATCCGGTCATCTTCGACGACCTGACGACCAATATGATCGAGGCCGGCGAGACCGGCGGTATTCTCGACATCATTCTCCAGCGCCTGGCGATCTACGTGGAAAAGGCGGTCCGGATGAAAGCGGCGGTCAAGTCGGCGTTGATCTATCCCGTGGCCGTCGTCTCCCTCGCCGTGCTGATCGTGGGTGCGCTGCTCAAGTACGTGGTGCCGATCTTCGCCAACCTCTTTGTCGGTTTGGGAGTCGCGCTGCCGCTGCCCACCCGCATTGTCATCGGCCTCAGCGCCTTTGTGGGCCATTTCTGGTGGTTCTTCTTCTTGGGCATCGGCGGCGCCGTTTATGGGATCAAGCAGGTTCGCAAGCACCCGCGGGGTGGCTATTACTTCGATGCCATGCTGCTCAAGCTGCCCATTATCGGCATACTGCTGAAAAAGATCGCAGTCGCCCGTTTCACCCGAACCCTGGGTACGCTCATTACCTCGGGCGTTCCTATTCTCGAAGGCTTGGCCATCACCGCCCGCACCTCGGGCAACAAAGTGCTCGAAGAAGCGCTGATGAAAGTGCGCAAGGCGATTGAAGAAGGCCGCACCATTGTCGACCCTCTGCGCGAGTGCGGCGTCTTCCCCAACATGGTGACCCAGATGATCGGCGTCGGCGAAGCGACCGGCGCCATGGACTCGATGTTGCAGAAGATCGCGGACTTCTACGAAGACGAAGTCGACGCCGCCACCAAGGACATGCTAGCCATGCTGGAGCCGGTCATCATTGGCTGTCTCGGCGTCAGCATCGGGGGCATCATTATTTCTCTGTACATGCCGTTGTTCGCGATGATCGGAAAACTGGCGGGATAGAAGAAACAGCTTCGAGCCACAAGCTCCGGGCTACGAGCAGGCACAAGCTCGAAGGAGTAGCACGAGGCAAGCTTGAAGGGGGTTGCTCGAAGCTCGCGGCTCGGAGCTCGAAGCAACCGCTTCGCGAAACACGCACTACCCAAACTCATGCACTCCATCTCCGATGAGCGGAACTGGCTGACCTGGCTGGTCAAGGTTCGCATCCTGATCCTGATGGTGCTGCTCGCGATCGAGTTGGCCGTCATCCGTCTCACTCCCAGCCCGCTGCCTATCATGCCCTTCCTCACCTGCATGGTGCTGTGGTTCGTGCTCTCGCTGTTTTTCCTTTTTCTGGTTTCCGTGTGGGCCGAGCACCGCTTGCAAGCCATTCTGCAGGTGGTCTCCGATCTGGCCATGGTCACGCTGGTCGTCCATGTCACCGGGGGCATCGACAGCTCGCTGAATTTTCTCTACCCGCTGGTCATCGTGGTCGCCTGCATGCTCCTGCCGCGGGCTTGGGGATACCTGAGCGCCGCCCTGGCTTTCATCTTCTTCGGAACCATTCTCGAACTCGATTACTATCTGGTCATTCCGTCCTACGCCACTTCCCATCCCAAACTCAAGGCGCTGCAGGTGGTGATTTTCGTCAACCTCTTCGCCTACTTCGCGATCGCATATCTCGCCGGCCTGCTCATGAGCAAGCTGCGGCAGGTGGATGTGCAGCTGAAAGACGCGAGCGGCGCCCTCGAAAATCTGCAGGCGCTCCATGAAAATATCGTGCAGTCCATGAGCGGCGGCGTCATCACTACCGGGCTCGACGGACGCATCACGCTGGTCAATCGCGCCGCCCAGCAACTGCTCGAAATCTCCGAAGCCGAGTTGCGCGGCCGCTCGGTGGGCGATCTTTTTCAGGACCCCCTGCCCCATTTTGGCAGCGACCGCGGCGATGCCGAAGTCCGCTACATAACCGGCAACGGATTTCGCAAGACGTTTCGCGTGATGGTCTCCGCGCTCAATGTCAGTGCGCGCAGCGAGGTGGGCTTTGTCTATTCTTTCGACGATCTCACCGAGATTCGCCGCCTGGAACGCGAAGTCCGCATGCAGGATCGCCTGGCAGCCGTGGGCCGCCTGGCGGCGGCCATCGCCCACGAAATTCGCAATCCTCTGACTTCGATCGCCGGCTCGGTCAGCATGTTGTCCGATGCCCCCAGCTTGAATCCCGAGGAGCGCCACCTGCTGCAGATTGTGACTCGCGAGTCCGATCGCCTCAACAACATCATCACCGACTTTCTGGCTTACTCCCGCGGGAAGCAATATCGCTTCGAGCGCGTGAATCTCGTTCCGTTGCTCGAGGACACGCTCACTTTGCTCGAACACCGCCTGACCGCCGAAAACGCAGGGATCATCGTTGAGCGCGGCTTTCCGAAATCCGAAGCCTGGGTTCTGGGCGATGGCGACAAGCTGAAACAGGTGTTCTGGAACTTCTCGGAAAACGCGGTGCGGGCCATCAAAACGACGAAAAAAGGTGGGAGCCTGACCGTAACCCTGACCGCGCGCGGCCCGGAGTGGGAGATGAGTTTTGCCGATACGGGGCCCGGCATCAATCCGCAGCAGACGGAAAAAATCTTCGAGCCCTTCCAGTCGAACTTTGAAGGCGGAACCGGCCTCGGCCTGGCTATTGTCTACCAGATCGTGCAGGCGCATGAGGGCAAGGTGTGGGCGCGTTCCGAAGTCGGCAAGGGCACCAGCTTCGTAGTGCGCTTGCGGCGCATGGACGCGGCCACCGCGATTGGAACATCCTCGCGGCCGGACACTGCCGCGGCGCCAACGTCTGCCGCCGCACTCGCAACCGCCGCTGCAGCCACAGCAGAAGGAGGCGTGCGTGGGTAACATTCTCGTCTGCGATGACGAGCGCTCCATCTGCGAACTGCTCGACATTGCCCTGCGCCGCGATGGTCATAAAGTCGAAACCGTCACCTCCGGCGATGCCGCCAAGCGCAAAATCGACAGCGCGCTCTTCGACGTGATCGTTACCGACATCAAGATGCCGGGCGTCGACGGCGTCGAAGTTCTGCGCCACGCCCATCAGATCTCGCCCGAATCGGCCGTGATTTTGATGACTGCCGTCGACGACTACGAAGCCGCAGTGCAGGCCGTCAAGGCCGGAGGTGCGACCGATTACATCCGCAAAAGCCCGGGCCTGGTCGACGAAGTCAAGCTGGCCATCGCCCGCTCGCTCACCAAGGTCTCTCTAAGCCGCCAGAACTTTGCCCTACGCCGCGATGCCGCCACGCGCAACTCGCTCGACAATATCGTCGGCGTCAGCGCAGCCATCGAGAAACTGAAGCAGACCATCCGCACCGTTGCGACCACCAGCAGCACGATTCTCGTTTACGGGGAAAGCGGAACCGGCAAAGAACTCGTAGCCCGCGCCGTGCATACCTGTTCGCCCCGAGCCGGCGAAGCCTTTGTGTCGGTCAACTGTGGAGCTTTTCCCGAAACTTTGCTCGAAAGCGAACTCTTCGGCTATGTCAAAGGCGCCTTCACTGGAGCCAACCAGAACCGGCGCGGCCTGTTCGAAGTCGCCGACCAGGGTACGATCTTTCTCGACGAAATCGGCGAGATGACGATGCCCATGCAAGTCAAACTCCTGCGCGTGCTGCAGGAGCGCACCGTGCGTCCGGTGGGCGGCACCAGCGAGATTCCTGTCGATGTCCGAGTCATCGCCGCCACCAACCGCGATCTCGACCGCCAGGTCACGGAGGGCACGTTCCGCGAGGATCTCTACTATCGGCTGAACGTCATTCCTATCCGCGTGCCCGGACTGCGCGAGCGCCGCGAAGATGTGCCGCTGCTGGCCAATCATTTCCTGAAAAAATATGCGCCCGGAGCGGGCAAGAGCATTCACGCAGTTGCCGCCCAGTCGCTCGAAGCTCTGACCGGATACGACTGGCCGGGCAACGTCCGCCAATTGGAGAACACGATTGAGCGGGCGGTAGCGCTCGAAACCTCAAGCGAACTGCGAGTGGAGTTGCCGGCCGAGCGCCCCAAAGCTCGAGCCGTAGCCGCTGGCGCCGAAACCGCATTCGCGGCAAGCCTGACGGCGAACCTGCCCGCGGGCTCGGTTCTGCCCGAAGGCGTGAACATGGAGAACTACGTAGAGCAGATCGAGCGCGGGCTGCTGCAGTCCGCCCTCTCGCAAACTAACGGAGTGCAAGTCCGCGCCGCCGACGTACTCGGGATCTCCTACCGCTCGTTTCGCCACCTGATGAAGAAGTACGAGTTGTAGGACGCAGCTCTCAGCTGTCAGCTCTTAGTTCTCAACTTTTCAGCCTTCGCCAGTGATCAGGTCCGCCCACGGAACTGGATGATTCTCAGGCGATCGCGTTTGGAGGGTCTGCCTGCAGGTAATTCTTCGAACTGCTTCATCGCCTTACGCTCGGCTGCGACCTTCAGGCGCAATTCACGGCTCGCTTCTGTTTCGCGGTAGAGCGTCTGCGCAACTGAGGCCGGGCCGCGCACCTCGCTGAGCAGCAGCACCTCCACCTGAAAGTCGCCGCCTTCGTTGGTGACGCTCAGCATATCTCCGATGCGGACGTCGCGCGCAGACTTGGCGGGCTGTCCGTTGGATTGAATTCTGCCGAGTTCACAGGCGCGTGCCGCCAGGGATCGCGTTTTGAAGAATCTTGCGGCCCAGAGCCATTTATCCATTCTTACGCTTTCCATGGCTCTATTTTGCTATAGGCGCGGAATTCCGGCTGGATGGAATCCACTCCAGCCAACCGTGAGCTAGCGCCATCGATCCAGCTAGATGGTTTTTTCATTCTCGAATTCGGAAAGTTCGGAAAGGAAGGCCTGGGCCTTGGTCCGGTTGCGTCCGGCAATGTCGTTCATCAGTTGCACACCATTGCTTCTAACTAAGCTCGCGTCAGGAAGATCGGCAGGCCCAGCTTGCAATCGTAAGTCGGACGGTAACGCTCGGTGTTGTACATGGTGGCGACCTCCACTTTGCGCGGCCCCAGTTTCGGGTCGGGGATCGGCACCGTGGCGAAGCAGCCGCCGCTAATGGCTGCCATCAGGCCGGTCTTTCCTGCTTGCACAGCATCCATCGCCATTCCGGCGTAGGTGATGGCCACCATGCGGTCGACGAAATCGGGACTGCCGGAGCGCAAATCGTAGGTCAGGTCGCTAACAATGGTTTCGTCGCCGGTGGCGGCCTTGATCTCGTCGCTCAGATCTTCCCCCACGCTCATTTTTTTGCGGTGGCCGAAGGCATCGGCGGGGCCATATTCTTTCACCGTGTAGCCTTCCCACTCCGCGCCCTCGGAAAGAATCACCAGCGAATAGTTGCTGGGGTTGTTGCGCTTGTCGGTAACCAGGATTTCGATGAGGTGCTGCAAATTCACCTTGTACTCGGGGATGCAGCAGCGCACCGAGGTCACATACGCGGTGTAGAGAGCGGTGTAACCGGCGTCGCGCCCGAACACCCGGAAGATGCCGATGCGCTCGTGCGAGCCGACGGTAGTGCGCTGCCGCTCGATGGCGTCCATAGCGCGCGTGATGGCGGTGGAAAACCCGATGCAATATTCGGTGTTGCGAACGTCATTATCCATGGTCTTCGGGACCGCGATCACTTTCACGCCCTGCCGGTCAAGTTCGGCGGCGTAACTAAGCGTGTCATCGCCGCCGATCGCCACCACGTAATCGAGACCCAGCGTCTCGATATTCTTCAGCACCGCTGGCGTCACGTCGAACACCGTGGTGGTTACGCCATGCTTGGTGGATTGCTTACTGGCAAACTGCTGCCCCGCGAGCGCCGGCGGCAGCTTTTGCATTTTGGTGGGATTGGTGCGCGAGCTGTGCAGATAGGTGCCGCCGGTGCGGTCGATGGTGCGGGTGTTCTCGCGATTGAGCGGCTGAATATAATGCGACCGGCTGGCCGGATCTTTCAGATCGACGTGCGTCAATCCTTCCCAGCCGCGACGGATGCCAAGGACTTCGCAGCCGATTTCGGAGCCGCGATAGACGACCGACTTAATAACTGAATTCAGTCCCGGAACGTCGCCGCCTCCGGTGAGAATACCAATGCGCTTGGCTGGCATAAGAGCGCTCCTTAGAATCGAACATGAAGTGCGGTTCACTTCCCAAGGTTCATTCTATCGAAGTTGGCAGCACATATCGCGAGCACCTGCGTTACGACTCGCGTCTTTCGATTATGAAAAAATGACCGACTCAAATGAATAATCCGAATCTATTCGTTATTACCGGCGGCCCGGGCTCGGGTAAAACGACCGTGATCCTGGCACTGGAGAAGCTCGGATTTGGATATGCACCTGAAGTAGCTCCGGAGATCATTCAGGAGCAGGTCCGAGACGGAGGCCATTCTGAATCGGCTGCAGCCGATAAGCGGATAGGTGGTAGAGAGAGTAGTCTCGCGCTAACCCTTCTCGGCGAGAATTCCCTGCTAATAGGGAAAATACAGGGAATTTGCTCTGCCGGCCGAGATCCGCCTCAAATCGCCAGGGCTTCGAATAACAGTAGATGTTGTCAGATCTCAACGACCTCGTTTGACAACACGGACCCACTGGATACCATTCTAAGAACAGCAGAAAACAGCGGCTATTTGGTAAAACCGAAGAGAGCAGAACTCTCATATGCATTTTTCCTTGTCAGACACAACTGCTACGGATCAGGGACAACCGCACACCATAAGTCTGAAACTGCGCGACCTGAACCAACTCTTCAATTCGATGGACCCTTCTCCCTTCATTGAAAAGGATCTCGACGACGACGCGGAAGAATTCATCGTAAGCTGGGCCCAGGAATTCCCCCCTAAGGCTCCGCTCATGTTGCGCGTGTACTTGGACCAGTGGCCGACCGAGAACCCTCGAGAATTGATCGGGTCAGCCGTCCATAACCACTTTGCTCATCGTGCTGAAATTACTGACTTAGAGTTCAAACGGCTCCTGAGGCAAGGCCGCACCAGTCTCTTTATTGGGCTGTTGTTTTTGGCTGCATGTTTACTCCTCAGCAAAATGTTGGTAGGTCATGAGGCGGGCACTTGGGCTGCTGTTGTGCGGGAGAGCCTTACCATTGCCGGGTGGGTCGCCATGTGGCGACCGATGCAGATTTATCTTTACGATTGGTGGCCTCTACTACGACGGAGCCAGATTTATGCCAAGCTCAGCCACATGCCAGTGGAACTCGCCCAAAAAGGCGAAAGTTGAGTATCTCACTGTGGGCTAATGGCTTCGCTCCCACAACTCAGGTGTTGGGCCGTGCGACGTTCTGATCTTCTGATCTTCCTGTCAATCTATTTCCGCACTTCATCCGCTGACAAAGCTCGGTTCTGGTCACGTGCCGCCCAAGTGGCGCCTTAACTGGGCGGGCATAGATGAAGATGTCGTCATTTTGCCATCTTACGGTGCTTGAAAAATTCGACCTCGCGCAGACGTTTTTGCGCCTCTTCAATCGTCTTATACGGTCCGCCGAGATTCTTTCCCTTCTCGGATACGACTTGATATCCGCCTTCAACTTTTTTGATCATAATTACCTCTACTGGACCATTCTTGTAAGGTCTGCTATTAACATGATTGATTCTCGCTCCCAGCCAGTCCGAACAAGGTCTCATACGCTCAGAACTGGAATCGGCACCGCGCAAATGATTGCATAGCCATGGATCCGCAGATTGCCGGAATACGGATAGCATTCCATAACCAGCAAATCTGCCTTCGTCTGCTTCACCGCTTCGCTGAGCACGTTAGGCACATCACCGCTGCCGATTAGCACGTCCGCTTTGATGCCCATGTCTTGCTGGAGCTTCGCGATGCGATGCGAAGCGTCACCGACGAGCCCCGCTTTCCACTTCTGATCGACGTAGCTGCCGCCAGGTCCCCAAAACTCCACTGAGGCAGTGACGTGGGCGAGCGTGAGATGGGCACCAAATTCGGCGGCCATCGGGGCGGCCCACGATACAACTTCACTACTATGGGGCCCCAAATCGACCGCGCAAAGGATGTTGCGGATGGCAAACTCGTGCGCTGGCTGCGGCTCGACTTCGTGTCCGATGTCCTGCATTGGATGCGTTGTTCGCGTGGCAGCGCCGCCATACATGGACAGCGGGTTGTAGGTTGTTGATGGACGCTCCGATTCTTCCACGTGGGCGCCAGTCCAAACCGGGCACTCGGTCCCATGCAGTACCTTCGCTGTTACAGAGCCCAGAAGAAACTGATTGAACGTGACGCCATACGACGGCATCATGATCAGGTCGGCTTTCTCATCCTCAGCCATTTGGACAATTGCCCAAGCCGGGTCGCCTTTGACCACCACTTGCCGAATGGTGAGACCATCAAGCTCGGGCCGGAGAGACTGGTCCTGCTGTTTCTGGGCCTTTCCAGTGATTGCCGCGAGCAAGTCCCACTCAGCCGAGTCGCTGTTGTTGTCCGGCACGCCGGCGGTATGGCTCTCTGGCGTCACGACGTGCAACATTACGATCTCAGAATGAAAATGATGCGCTAATGTCGCAGCCTGATGAATCACGCCCAGTGAAGCAATTGGGATATCAACCGGCAAAAGGATTTTCTTGATATTTGGCATCGCGCACTCACCGCAGAATCAAGAAATTTCGTAACTATCTCTTTAGGATGTTACTTCCTCAGTGTGTCGAAATCGAGTTCGATGCTGTTTGGGCGCGAATCTCTTTAGGAGATGGAATCCGCGCAGCATCCCAACCACCGCCAAGCGCCTTGATTAGCTGGACGCTGGCCACCATTTCTTGCATGCGAAAGTTTACCGCTGTTTGCTGGTCATTCAATAAAGTCGTTTGGGCAACGATCACATTCAGGTAAGGATCGACTCCCGCCTTGTAGCGCACCGTAGATTCCTGCAAGTTTCGTGCAGCGGCTTCGACAGCGGCATTCTGCTGATCGATGGAATGGGACAGAATTCTCAGAGATGCCAGGTTGTCTTCCACTTGTTGGAAGGCAGTCAGTACAGTCTCCCGGTAATTCGCCACGGTCTGGTCGTAATTGGCTCGATACTGCTGGACTGCGGCCCGGCGCAATCCGGCATCAAAGATTGTTTCTGCAAGGCTTGGTCCGACCGACCAAAAGCGACTTGGCCATGTGAACCAATTGGAAGCCGAAGAGTTCCCGAACCCAGCCGAACCGCTCAATAGGATATTCGGAAAATACGCGGCCTTGGCCACGCCGATCTGGGCATTGGCCTGGGCCATACCACGCTCCGCAGCGGCAATGTCCGGACGGCGCTCGAGAAGCTCGGACGGAATGCCAACGGGAGTCGCTGGCGGTTTGGTTTCCAGAGTTTGCGCGGGAAGCGAGAATGTCGATGCCGGCTGTCCAATCAAGACAGCAATAGCGTGTTCATATTGAGCGCGCAGGACTCCGAGATCGGTGTCTTGGGCTTGCGCTGCTCTTAGTTGGGCCTCGGCTTGCGCCACAGCCTCGTCGTTACTGAGGCCGGCTCGATACTGGCTTTGGGTCAGATCGAGAGTGTCCTGATAAGCGACTACGGTGGAATCGAGTATCTGTTTCAGGGAGTCTTGTGCGCGGAGCTCATAGTAATCCACCGCGAGTTCTGCCTGTTCGCTCAGTCGTACATTCTCGAGATCGGCGGCGCTCGCTTGCGCGGCATAAACATTGGCCCTCACGCTGCTACGAACGCGTCCCCAGAAATCGGGTTCCCATGAAGCATCAAAAGGTAGCGAGTAATCGGTAAACGGTTTGATAGTAAGACTCGAGGAGTTGCCGGTCAGTCCATTGAGTTCTGCGGGGGAGGGGCGCGAATACACGATACTTGGATTGGTTGAGATCGTTGGGAAGTACTGCGACCGGGCCTGTCTTACCAGCGCTCGGGCAGCAAGAAAACTAGCGGCGGCGGCCGCGATGTTCTGGTTCGAGGAGCCTGCTTTTTCCTCGAGGTCGCTTAGTTGGGGATCATGAAATGCTTCCCACCATTTACCGCGAATCGCGGCGTCGTCTGGCCGGGCAATCTTCCATTCGCTCTCGGACTGGACCGATTCTTGCGGGACCTCTTTGTAGCCAGGCGGAACTTGAACGGAGGGTCGCGCATAACGTGGACCGACCACGCAGGCGGCTTGAAGTAGGATCAACGCGAGCAGCGCGAAATGCCTGGCAAGCCGACCGAGCCGCCGCGGCGGCTTGATCTGCTGCTTAACTTCCATTTGTGAGCTAAGCGGTTCGCGTGCCAGTACCAAGACTGGCGCCGTCTTCGGTTCTTCAGTCTGCGATATAAACATCGACCAATTCACCCGGATAAAGATTTAGGTCCTTGGGCTTTTCGATCCTGAAAATGATCGGCAACACTCGAACGTCTACGCGCTCCTGCCTTTGGTCCGAAAGTTCGATTTTTGGGGATACGAAGGGCTGCACTCTCACGTAATCGAGCGGCACTTTCACCTTCGATCCGCGAATCGACATTTCCGCTTTGATCTTCGAAGGAGACGGCAGGCGGGGCACGAGGATTTCGTCGATATAGCAACGCACCTGGAGATTGGTTTGCGGCGTTCCCAAGACCAAGACTGGGTTCATGCCCTGCGTATAAGTTTCGTAGGCACCCTGTGGCGATACGAAGCTCCCGACGATCGCAGTGATGGAGAGCACCACTCCATCGGTCGGCGCCCGAAGCGTGTATTTGGAGAGCAGCGCGCCCGAAGATCGATAGGATTTTTCGAGGGCGTTGTACTGTCTTTCTTGATTGCGTATGTCGAAGATCCAGGCGCCCGCCTTGGTCAGGTCACGCTGCTTTTTTGCAACTTCAAGATTTGTTTTGGCCACTACTTCGGCGTTAATTGCATTATCCAGGGCGTCTTTACTAATCGATCTTGGATCAAACTGGTAAGCAGCCTGTTGCTTGCTCAATTCGTCCGCCGCAGTTTTCAGGGCGGCTTGTGCCGCAATCACCTGGGCCTCGGCGACGTCGAGGTTTTCTTTCCTCGGTTCCGCTTTTAGTTCTTCCAGCATGGCATGGGAAGCCTCGGCGGATGATTTCTGCTGCTCGGTGGTGGCTCTCTGGATGGAATCGTCAATCAGGAGCAGCGGCATTCCTTTTCGCACTTCCTGCCCTTCCGAGACCAAGATTTCTTTGACCGTGCCTGCGACTTCCGGATAGATATTGATGTTCTCACCGCTCGTCTGGGTGCTCTCAATGATGCCTTCAGCATAAATAGCGCTGGCATAGGGATTGGATGCTGGGTCGAACGCAGGAGGCAGTGGAGGTTTCTTGATGGTGAAGAGGTAAGCAGCAACTATTCCAGCTAAAATGCCGGCGAACGAAATCGCAAATATTAGCTTGTTCTTCATGCCGTGCTCTTTTCTATTCCGGTCAGACGACCGTCCTCCATGTGCAGGATCCGGGTTGCAAATTCGTAGATTCGGTTGTCGTGCGTGACGACCACGATGCAGCGATTCGCATTGAGAACGTTCTTGTGAACAAAACTCAAGATCGCATTTCCCGTATCGCCATCCAGCGAAGCGGTCGGCTCGTCCATGATCAAGATGTCGGGTTGGCTTGCCATGGCGCGGGCGATGGCCACGCGTTGTTGTTCTCCTCCGCTCAGCTTTACCGGTGGGAGATCGGCTCGTCCCTTCAAGCCCACAATGTCCAGGTAGTTGATCGCCTCGCCGATGGATTTGCCCCAGTCCTCTTTTTTTAGGATTAGCGGGATGGCAGCGTTCTCCGCTGTAGTCAGCAGCGGAAACAAGTGAAAGTCCTGAAATACGAATCCGACCTTGTGCAGGCGGAAGTCGGCCAGTTTGTCGGCGTTCAAGTTCCAGATATCGATATCCTCCACCAGAACGCTGCCTGAGTTAGGTTTCAGAATCCCGGAAAGGACACTGAGCAGCGTCGTCTTCCCGCTGCCAGAAGGACCTACGATGTAAAGCATCTCGCCGAAATAGGCTTCGAGTTCGACATCGTTTAGCGCAGTTGTCTTGGCTTCTCCTTCGCCGAACCACTTGACCAGGTTCTTCGCTTTGATAGCAACTTGCGGCATCTCATCCTCTAAAAATACTAAATGGATCGATTTGCAAGACTTTTCTGATTCCCGCATAGCTCGATACCGCGGCAATGATGGCAACCATGGCAAATCCAATCGCGAGACTCCCGTAAGTAAGCATGGCGGCGTAGCTGGCCAGTCTTAACTTTGCCAACCAAATCAAAAGCACACAGAGCCCGACCCCAAGACCGTAGCCAGTGAAGGCCGTGAACGTGGCCTGGAACAGGATCATGCCCACGAGATCGTGGTTTTTTATGCCAATGGCCTTCAAGGCTCCGAATCGTTCCAGGTTTTCGAGAATGAACGTGTAGAACGTTTGACCCGAGATCGACAGACCTACGGCGAAGCTGATCAAAGTCATGATCAGCATGTTGGTTCCTCCGCCAGTCTGGTAAACGAAAAAGTCTGCGGTTCTCTGCATGAACTCCTCTTTAGTCCGCGCGCGGTAACCCAGCAACTCGACTTGCTGTTTGATCCGGGGTATATCGTTCGCGCTCTTTGGCTCCACGAGCACGTAGGAAATGGTGTACCGAGGATTCGGAATGTACTGGACGGCACGCTCGTAGGTCGTGTACAGCGTGGGGGTTCCATACAGGCCAGAAGTGGCCACTTGTGCAATTCCCACGATGACCGCTCGGTTGTCGTTTAGCTCGAACTCTGACCCGATATGAGGATTCTCAAGCTTGGAAAATTCTGCATCCTGCACCGCGATGAATCCATTCTCCGCATAAATGTCCTCAATTTTTCCCTCCAGCAGTGCGGGTCTGCCAAGCAGGCTGGTGTCGTCCAATCCGACAACAGTGACGGATTGATAGGTCCCGTCGGAAAGCTTGACCAGAGCTCCTCCCGAGTACAAGGGAACGGCATATTTCACTCCTTGCATGCTTCGAACCGCGTCCAGAACATAGTCGGGCATGCCGACCGAATTGGACACGGTTTCGACGGCCGGATCCATAACCCACATTCTGGTACCGATGTTGATTATTGTTGAGGACGCGTGATTCAACACACCAAAGAACATCGACGCAATGAACATGATCAGGAACACGGCAAAAGTAATGCCGAGGAGCAGCGCGGTGAATTTCGCCTTATCATTTACCAGCAACTTAAAACCCAGTTTCAGGATCCCCTTCACGAGTGATTCCCTTTCTCAGGCAAGTTATGTGCACGCCGACGACCCATTTTCATGGCTGCGTCTCAGGGTCATCTCATCGTTCAGTCAGCGAGTTAACTGACATCGGCGGCCGCAAGCAGAACTTGTTTCGAGCTCCCATAAATCAGACTGGCGTTCTTTCGTCATTGTGACGATGTACCTTGGCGCTCCCTTATTCGGTACACTGCATCAAGCCGGCGCAACTCTAGGCAGCGCAATGCTTTTCATTTTGTCGCATCTCCCTGATTTGGCTTCTGAACTGCACCGCATTCAAAGAAATCGTTGAGGAGTTGCAATGCAGGCGGACGGCAGTGGTATTCAAGGGGTAGCGCAATGCTAAGAATTACGGTCGAAGAAAAGGACGACCTGACTAACTTTCGACTCGAAGGCAAGTTGACAGGCGATTGGGTGAAGGAACTGGAGCGATGCTGGATCCGAGCCAAACACATCGAACCGGGGACGCAGTTCACAGTTGATCTGAGCGGCGTGAATTTTGTGGATGAAAAAGGCAAAACTCTTCTCGAAAGCATGGTCTCAGAGGGTGCCGGGTTACAAGCGGAGGGCCCGATGATGAGATTGCTCGTGGACACCATCGTCGAAAATGCTCACTGCGGCGGCCTGCACAACAACTCAGCGGAAGAGAGTCTGCCCTCGGATCTCCTACTGGGAGAGTAGAGCGCCGGGGATGAAATAATGAACTCCAACTCTGCGACGGATGGATCTTCTGGGAAGAAGTACGATCAACGAACTATCCTCAAGATCCCGGAAAGCAACGTCACTTTGGCGAAATTACTCCAAGGAGGGCCTGGCATAAGCGAAATAGGGAAACTACAAAGTCAGAGTGCCGTCTCACGCCGAGAACAGATCGCCCCGAGAAATTTGTAGTTTACGCATTTTCGAATTTAACGTCGTGCGTTTCATCCCAAGTTTCGTCGCGGCACTGGCAATGATGCCATTGGCTTCACGGAGTGCGACGAGGATGAGCTCTTTTTCTGAGGCTTCCAAGGTTTGCACCTTGGTGCTCGGCGGAGTCGGCGCGCTCCCCTTCAGTTCGGAAAGGGGCACGTTCAGAACTGATCCATGAGAGAGAATCAGAGCTCGCTCAACGACGTTCTCCAACTCGCGGACATTGCCCGGCCAATGCCAGCGGCAGAGCGCACGCATTGTCTCCGCTGCAATTTTCTCAATTCGCTTGCCCATTTTCTTCGCGTGCTTGTTTACGAAGAAGTGGACCAGCAAGGGAATGTCACTAGCTCGCTCACGCAACGGAGGCATCTGAATGGGAAAGATATTGAGCCGGTAAAACAGGTCCTGGCGAAACTCCCGTTGAGCGACCATCTTATTCAGGTCGCGATTCGTCGCTACCACCAGTCGTGCGTCTACACGGATCGTACGCGTGCCGCCCAGCCTCTCGAATTCCTGCTCCTGGAGAACGCGCAGCAGTTTAGGCTGCAGTTCCGGTGGAATATCGCCAACTTCATCCAGAAACAGAGTTCCCTTATTTGCGAGTTCGACCCGTCCAATTTTCTGTGCAATTGCGCCAGTAAACGCTCCTTTTTCGTGACCGAAAAGTTCACTTTCCAGCAATCCTGTAGGAATGGCGGCGCAATTTAGTTTCACGAGGCTGCGGTCCCGGCGATTACTGAGATTGTGAATGGCACGGGCAATCAGTTCCTTTCCGGTTCCCGTTTCCCCCAGAATCATCACTGTCGAATCTGTACGAGCGACGGTCTCTGCTTGCTGAAGCACGCGCTTGAGCGCGGCGCTCTCCCCCACGATTTCTTCGAAATTATGTTCGATTCGAATCTCATCTTGAAGGTAGAACTTCTCCTCCGCCAGTTTGTCCTTCAGTTCAGCGATTTCTTGAAACGCCAACGCATTCTCGACCGCGATTGCCACTTGCCCCGCTGCTCGAAACAGGAAATCAACGCTGCCGGGACTGAATGCGTTCTCGACGCGGCTGCCGAGTGCCAGAACACCGAGCGCCCGGTTTCGGCTGACTAGGGGCAGAGCGCAGACAGACTTGAAGCCTTCGGCACGCGTCCTGGGATCCACCGCAGCCGTGTGCTCGCTAATGACGTTCAATACGACAGGCTTGCCAGTTTTGAATGCCCTGCCTACCGCGGATCCCTCGATCGGCAGTGGCCAATAATCCTCCTTCGAAAATCCCTTGCTCGCTGGGAAGTCTTGAGCCGCCAGGCGCAATTGGCCCGGCTCCAGATCCGGCAGCCACACCCCTACTCCGTCGCAGTGTTTTTCTTTCCGAATGCTGGCCGCGACCACGCGCAGCAGATCGCGAAGATCCAAATTCGAGACCAGGGCATTCGTCATGTCGAGGAGCAGCTTCAGACGGTCGTGTTCGAGTTGCAGTTCCGGGGTTGCGCTCGACCACTCCTGGGAGTTGAATGAGTGGCCCGGCTTCGGTAAAGAGGCCATCCGTTAACCTCCTGAAAATCGGTGTCACAATCGGTGCGCGTGAAAGACTATCGAACCCGCTATTTCAAGAGACGTTTCACAACGCTTGAGGACCCGTACCGGTTCTAGCTTACCGGCGGGCACGCCGCGGGAGAGTCCATCCATCATTGAGCGCGTGCTGAAATGATAGGCTCACGGCGTCCCCATCCTACCATTCTGTCCGAGACAAGGGTAGGCGGGTTTGGAAATTCGACCCTTTGAGCACCCAGGCGTTCACCAACTGGCGAGAGCAAGGCCTAGCGGGCCTGGAAAGGGTTAGGGGAAGATGTTCATCAGTAGTTTGGTCACCATTAGATCAGTGATTAGAATCAGCACCGAAGAAGCCACCACCGCCTGTGTGGTCGCGTGGCCCACGCCTTCCGTCCCTCCGCGCACAGTAAGGCCGTAATAGCAGCCGACCGTCGAAATAATGAAACCAAACAGCAAAGGCTTTACCAGACCCATGAACACATCCCCGAAGTCGAGAATCTGGACAGCCGTGTTCCAGTATTCATGCCAATCCATCCGGAACAGCGAAGTGGAAATAACGGCGCCGCCGAACAGTCCAAACAAATCGGAGATGATGGTGAGAAAGAAAATCATAAACACGGTTGCGAAGACGCGCGGTGTCACCAATTTCCTCATCGGGTCGACGCCCAAGGCGCGCATGGCGTCGATCTGCTCGGTCACGATCATGGAACCGAGTTCGGCTGCCATGCCAGAAGCACTTCGGCCGGCGACCATGAGACCGACGATAATCGGGCCAAGTTCGCGAATCATTCCCTCCGATACCAACTCTCCGATCTCGGAACCCGCCCCGAATCTCTGCAGGGTGTGGGCACTGTTCAGGGCCAGTTCGGCGCCCATCGACAAACCCGTAAGCACCACAATTGGCAATGCCCCGACTCCGACGAAGTCGGCCTGCTGCAGGGCATCCGCAACGTAGCGACGTTTGCCAGCCACGTTGGTGATCGCTTGCCAAGCGAACAGAGAGTAGTTCTGGACCGACAGAACCAATTCCTTTGCGAAATCATTTGCGGAAATGTACGCCATTGGCATAGCGGACTCTTGTAACGAAGAGTCATCAGCTCACAAGGGTGACCGCGTATTGTTGTCGCTTTTTTATCGGTGATAATTAAGCAGCCGGTTTTTGCGCCAGCAACTGATTGACAGCGTCGTTGAGATCTCTGTTAAAGTTCTCGACGTCGGTGCTCAGTTCCTTCTCAAACTGCTTCACAGCGTGCTTCGTGGCATCCTGCAGAGCCTGCTCCAGCTTGGACCGGCCGATCACGATCAGGGTTGCAGTGCTCTCCTGAAGCGCGTTTCCGATCTGCTTCATGTCAGAACGCGACAATCCTCGCCAAAAGTGGCCGATCAAGGCTCCTGCAATTGCACCAATCGCGGCCTCCCACACCAGATACGGCGGGAAGAACAAGCCGACCAGCACGCCGACCGCCAGGCCAGTCCATGCCCCATATTGGGTTGGCTTTTCAGTCTCGGTGATTGTCACCTTGCCGGTCGCATCTTTGCCAATGACTGCCGCATCGTAGGTGCCGATGATGCCCGCAGAGTGAAGCTCCTTGACCGCCTGGTAGTCTGCCTTCGCGTCGTTGAGATTTGCATAGCTTGCAACGTAAACAACAATCGTTTTATTCGTTTTGTCTGCCATAACTCCTCCTGGTGTTTTTTCCCTGCCCCGTGCTAGGGCATTCGGGCGGCCAAACTTCTGTATAAAAATGAAAGGACTAATGGGAAAGAAGCCAAGGGGTTACGGTTGAATGGAAGCAAGGAATATCCCAGCCACTCATCAGTCAAAACATTTGTGGCGAGATCGCGTCACAATGACGATCTCGAAGACCACCGAAGAACGACTTAATTTTTGTGGTCGGCGCTAGGCGATATGTCTATAAGGACTTAAAAAACTGCTTGTTTGGAAGGTTGGATGCAGCTTTCGATCGTGGAAGCCATCTTTGTGCCACAGAAAGAAGTGTGATTTCATGAGCAAAAAAACCTCTGAAGATGACGCAATGATTTACTTGGTTGGAGCTGGCATTGCCTCGCTCGCGGCTGCGGCATTTCTCATTCGAGACGGAGACATTCCCGGCCATAACATCACGATCCTCGAGGAATCCGCAAAACTGGGCGGCAGTCTTGACGCCGCTGGATCCCCTAAAGATGGTTACATCATGCGCGGCGGCCGAATGCTGGAGAGCAAATATCTCTGCACTTACGATCTCTTTTCATCGATTCCCACCCGCGATGGGAGTAAGACGGTTACCGACGAGATCTTCGAATTCAATCAGGTGATGAAAACTTCAAACAAGTCTCGTCTATTTCGCGATGGACACAGAGTCGATGCTCCCAAGTTTGGCCTAAGTGAAAAGCACATCCTCACCATCGAACGCCTGGAGCTTGAGCCCGAGGGAGCACTGGGGCGAAGCACCATTGCGGACCAGTTCGATCCCTCGTTTTTCGAGACAGACTTCTGGTTCATGTGGTGTACGACCTTTGCCTTTCAACCGTGGCACAGCGCCGTAGAGTTTAAGCGCTATCTGGTTCGCTTCACGCACATGGTTTCGGGCTTCAACACTCTTCATGGGATTATGCGAACCGTCTACAACCAATACGACTCGATGGTACGGCCGCTACAAAAGTGGCTGGAAGAACGTGGCGTGAATGTTCAGCTCAATACCCGCGTCACCGACCTCCGCTTCCGCTATGACTCTGAAGGATATGTTGTGGATCGTATCCTTTGTGATCATGAGGGCCAAAGTCCCGAGATTAAAGTAGGCGACAAAGACAAAGTGATTGTCACACTGGGGTCCATGACCGAGGCTTCCAGTTTCGGCTCAATGGATTCGGCGCCAGTCCTGAAGGGCAAGTTCGATGGCGGTTCCTGGGCCCTATGGGAGCGGATCGCCGCTGGCCGTCCGCAGTTTGGCCATCCCGCTAACTTCACCGACCATATCGAGGAATCGAAGTGGCTGTCTTTCACTACCACTCTCCACGACCCGACTTTCTTTCGACTCGTCAGGGATCTTACGGGCAACGTACCGGGAGAAGGGGGCCTTATAACCTTCCCGGAGTCCAGTTGGTTGGCATCGATCGTTTTACCCCACCAGCCTCATTTCATCGGGCAGCCCGCGGACGTTAATGTTTTCTGGGGCTATGGTCTCTTCGTTGATAGGGCGGGTGATTTTGTGAACAAGCCGATGTCGGCGTGTACCGGACAGGAGATTATGGCGGAGATCCTCGGCCATTTGCAGATTCAGAAAGATGCCAATCAGATACTTGAAAACTGCATCTGCATTCCGTGCATGATGCCTTTCATCACCAGCCAGTTTCTGCGCCGAGACGAGAGCGATCGTCCTCAAGTAGTCCCGGAAGGCTCGAAGAATCTGGCTTTCATCGGCCAATTCTGTGAGCTGCCAGAAGACGTGGTGTTTACCGTGGAATATTCGATTCGCTCGGCGCAAACGGCAGTCTACTCATTGCTGCGGCTGAACCGGACACCACCGCCTGTATATAAAGGAAGCCACGATCCACGCGTCCTTCTACAGGCTTACGTGACGCTACATGACAAGAATGCCAGGAAGAGCGTTTCTCCGGTGAAATAAGAGGTTACGAGTTTCGCTACGTCGACCAGTTTCGAAGCAGCCGGGATTGTTCCAGCAAGTGAACTAACTTCCATACCTGTCTCCATCTGAAGGCCAGACGTTTCCAAAGATGTCCGAGCGTCTTGTATCGATCGCCACTATTTGGCGGGCGTTGACCCGCCTACTCTGGCTGTCGCGTGCCGGCCGGGTACGGGAAACTGTTCCACTGCCTCGCCCCGCTCGCGTTCTTCACGTTGTGCTTTGGGTCGATACCATTTGAAGTAGACGAGGGCGCCAATACCGGCCGTCACTGCCAGAGCGATTAGGCCATATAACACCGGTTCGTAATAGTGCGAAAAGAAGTCAATCACTCGCCGGCCATAAATACTGCCCAAATACGCTACTGCAAAGTAACGCACGCCACGCCCAGCGCTCAGCGCCGAAAAGAACTTCTTGCGCGGATACTGCAAGATTCCGGCGGCCATCAGGACGGGAGTAAACGGGAACGGTGGCGGCAGGATCGAGCCGGTGAAGACCGTGATGAAACCGCGTTTCTCGAAGTGCTTGTAGATTTTTTCCGCGCGCGGTTTTCCCACTTTCTTTTCCAGCGTCTGCTGGCCGCCTTTCTCGGCCAATCGATACGTCAGATAGCCACCAAGTACTTCCCCCACCGTGGCCATAAGAGCGTAATAGGCCCACCATTCATGGCGGTGTACCGCGAGCAGGATGACGAATATCTCCACGCCTCCCGCAGGGACCGATATGAAAGGGGTGTTGTCGGCGATGCCCAGGAGGATCAGTCCTGGTCCTCCCAGGCGGTGCATCCATTTCCATACCGACTTGGCCACTATCAAAAGCGACAGAATTCTCATATGCGAGCCACAGGCATCCAGTGCCTTTTCAGCCGCATGCTTGCCGTCTGCCCATCAATCACGCCGCTCTAGGAATATCTCTGCCTTGCGCCTTGGGCAAACTGCGAATTGCGCCCGCAAAACCTACCAGGGCGGCGCCATCAAAAATGAGATCGATGCCGATCGCCAGGCCAACGAAGAAGGTGCTGGCCGCCGGCCAAGTGGTCAGAAGGAAGATGCCGAGAACGATAGAAACCATTCCCGAGAAGACCATCCATCCCCACCTGGGAAACTGGATGACACTCGCTCCGATTCCGCGGTAGAGTCCTCCAACCAAGAAGAGCGCACCGAGCAGCATGGTTATTCCTTGCGCGCCTGCGTCCGGGTGACGAATCAGGAGGTATCCAGTCACTCCGCGAATGATCGCATTCAGCAGGAACAGGAAGAATCCGTGCCAGTTGAAGGCGTAGAACGAGTTTATGAACCACAACACTGCACTGATGGCTAGAATCCACCCCAGCGCCAGGATCGAGAAAGTGGTTGCAGTCTGCGCTTTGCCGACGCACACGACGCCGAGCATCATCAGCAGAATACCCAAGACGAAAAACCAGCCCCAGGATCTCCTGACTTGCTCGAGGCCAGCAGCGAAGAAATTAGATGCATAGGTCATTGTGTTTCTCCTTTTCTTTTTGCGCACCGCAGTTATTCGGCTATCAGGCTCAGCAGTGCGGTTGGATCAGTACAGCCCTTCATCAGGCCCGAGTTCGATTCCTGAAGCCAGAAGGTAGGAGCGTACCGCCTTTTCGGCTGCAAACCAGTCGATTTCTGGCGAACCGGGCGGACGGCCCCTTTCTTCCCAGTGCTGGTAAGCGAGTTTTTGCACCAGTTCATGACGATCCTCTCTACAAAAGTCGGTCAGAGGCTCGGGCCTCCGTACCTGATCTTCTCTCTTTGAGTGTTCTGTCATGAAACCCCTGCTCTGCTCTTCGACGCTAGGCGGTGGCGAAAGCCTTAGTTGCGTCATGATGTCCTCCTTGGAGTGTGTCGCCTGCCCTTTCGATCGATTGCAAAGTTCTGATTCCTACAACTGCGCATCGTACTTGTAGAAGCAAAACTGCCTATCCTACTGGCTGCTCTCCAAAACCCTTTTTACGTGCGTCAACGAAGCCTCCAGCGCTGAGCGGGTTTTGGAAACGGCGGCCGACCTGGTAATGCTGCCCTTGAGCCCAGTCAAACCTGCCTGGCGCGATCCCTTGATGGTGATCAGGTAGAAACCCTTTTGCTCGGGCTGGCCACTGGCTTTCACGCACACCGATAAATCGAGCGCAGTTTGAAAATAGTGGCTGGCGTAAAGCTGCTTGATGGCGACGGCTTCGACCGCGTCGGGCAGCTTCGATCCGCGGTAGATAACCATGTGGTTCATGCGCAGCGTGGGTTTTAAACCGAACTTCACTCGTTCCCAATAGAAAAAATCCTCTGCGTTTGGGAGCCGCGTTTTGGGATAGCCAATCAGATAATTCTCCAGATCCGGAAGATAATCCGTCACCGCTGTAGACTCGCTCAGTAAAGACTCGAATTGTTCTGCGACATGCAGAGGATGTTCTTTGTCGTAATAGGTTCCCAGGACGCTATCGCCATCCTTCTGGTATCGGATCAATTCCTCGAGAGCCATCTTCTGCGCTAACTTGTTCACTTGGTTGGCGACATCGGGTGCTGCCCAGTCCACAGATTTCTGAAACTCCGCCATAGATTCCATTGGCAACTGAATTTCACACTTACCGGGTTTGCAACTTTTGAGCTCATTGATGTCGTCGTCTTCCAAGACGAAGCCTTCGAAGTCTGACAGTTTCGGCGGTGTACTGAGTTGCCGAATGCCGAGATAGTGTCGTGAATTGCGGAAACTGTGCAAATTCTGCATTAACTTCAAATAATCCTCGGGAGAAGTGTTGATATAGATCGCGCCAAAAATTGCCACTTCGGAAGGCGCCGGAGTGGGCAACACTCGCGCTAATGCTTTGCCGAGCTCGATGCTTGCGATCTCATCGTCTTTCAGACCGATGTGCTTAAAGAACGTGTATGGCTCGGGACGAGTTTGGCTGAGGCCCGACCCTAGGAGACAAAAAAGAAGGGCACCGACGCCCATCGTTCCGAGTTTGATATTGAAGCGCATCTGCGACTTTCCCTAGAAGAATAGTTTGTCTTTCAGGGAGGTCTTCTCGACCTCCCTTTGGACAACGGACTGAACCCGGTTGAAGTATCTCGCGTTACGACGCCTTAGCCTTCAGGGCCGTTGCTTTCGCTTTGAGCACCTGGATCTTTGCTTGCTCTTCGTGCTCGACTGCCTGGCTTCGGTCTTTGGCCTTTTGCTGCTCAGCTTGTATTTTGGAGTCTAGCTCTTTGATTTTCTTTTGCAGCCTTGCTTTCTCCCGGTCGGCGCGCGCCTTGGCATGCTCGGCCTTCATTTGGGCGAGATCGGCCTTCATGGCGGTGATGTGCTCTTCGTGGATGGTGTGTTTAACATCCGAAAGAGCGCGACGGAATACGATTCCTCCGATCGCTTCCATGCGGGTATCCACCGGCGTGGTCCAGTCCTCTGTAATTTCTGCGACCACGGCAACTTTGCTCGGCACCAATTGTTTGTTGACGTCCTCGATGAAATCTTCGCCAATGCGAGCGTTGTTTAGATCCGCGACTCCACCGACTGCTAAACCGGAGGCAGCGCCGATAGCCAGACCTGCCGGCCCGCCCAGCAGCCCAATGAGGCTTCCGAGCGCAGTGCCGACCAGAGTGCCGATCGGCCCGAGGCTTTGCTTTTGTTTAACCGTTATGGCGCCATCTGCTTGCTTCGCAACCACCGCGTGAGCGTAGACAGTGATGCTGCCTTCGGCGTCCAGTTGCAAAAGCGCCTTTTCTCCTTCATACGCTTTGGTCTCATTGTCAAAAATCACCACCAGCATTCGATCCATAAGTCATCTCCTATTTTCAGTTTGAATTACTAGCCGAGCATCCTGCCCCTCGGCTCCTCTCAGAGACTTCATCCCACCAGCGGGTACGTTAAGAGGACGGTTTGTCGCAGCTCTCCGAGGAACGACCTCTATTTTTCCCCGAATCATTCGGACGGTCAGTCTGGAACAGCAGCCGGCACACAGCCAATAGTTCTCCAGCCTATGCGGTCCGTTGTTCATGTCCTTACCCCGAGGTCCAGAGCTGTAACTTGTATCGAAAAGGAAAAGCGCGCCTTCCCGGAGGTAACGAAATGGCGTGCGGCAGTTCGGGTTCGCACATTTGGAAACCACAGCAAACTCCCGACAGGACAGGTGCCAGGAAATAATCCGCCTGACCGATAGAACAGCACGGTAGGGACCAACTCGTAGGGATTCGCCCGATTCTCGGCGATCGCGAAGAAAAAGGGATACTTGCTCGTTTTTAGAAAGAGAAAAAGTTCTACGCGCGGAGAAGATCCGAAAAAAAAATCGACGTTATCCCGCCAAAATGACGATAAGCGCGGAAGCCTATCCGCCTTGTTCAGAGCCTGGGAACTTCCTCGTCACTCTGACGAGATGTCATCGTTGACAGCCGCAGATTAGAAATCTGCGGATGCTGGTAGTCGTTCTATTGGCCACAAGCCACTATCCTTAGAACAAGTTGCAGACAGATGAGTGGCCATTCTTGCTTGGTCGTCCGGTTGCAGAGTCAAAAGCAGATCGAGCCTCTCGATCAACCAGGCAATGACTATGCCTGTCGATCCTAGAGCTTGAGAAACGCGACTAAGCGACTGTTCGAGCGCGCACCCGATGAACGAGGTGGACCATGAACGAACCGGAATCATCACCCAAAAAACACGACCACGACGATGAAAAAAAGCGCCAGGAGCAAAGTCGGCGTCAGCTTCGTTTCGTCATCAGCTACTTGCTCGCGGGCCTGATTGTCTTGTGGCTGTTCCAGCTATTCGTCGTAACTCCTCTGACCCGAAGCTCAGAAATTCCGTACAGCGAGTTCAAACAAAAACTAGCTGATGCTCAAATTGTAAAAGCAACCATTGGCGAAAGGGACATCGTTGGCGAGATGAAAAACCCCAAACCCAAACCGGACGGATCTCCTTCGGTCGTCCCGTTCAATACCGTCCCTGCGCCTAACGGCGACCGCGAGCTGATTGAAGAGTTGCAGAAGGCAAACGTAACTTACAATTTCCAGCCCCCACCGAACCCCCTCGGCGGCATTTTGCTGAATCTTCTGCCCCTCGCGCTACTCGCCGGTTTCTGGTACATGGCCTATCGGCGAGCGGCCGGAGCCGCTGGTGGAGGGTTGGGCGGCGTCTTTGGAGTAGGCAGGAGCAAAGCGATTGAAGTCAAGCCCGAGGATGTTACGGTCACTTACAAAGATGTGGGCGGGGCAGATGAAGCGATTGCCGAGCTCCAGGAAATCATTCAGTTTCTGAAGGCGCCCGAACAATTCGCTCAACTCGGCGGGCGGATTCCCAAGGGTGTGTTGATCGTCGGGCCTCCGGGCACGGGCAAGACGCTGCTGGCCAAAGCCACGGCCGGCGAGGCGAAGGTCGCATTCTTCGAGACCAGTGGCTCCGAATTTGTCGAGATGTTTGTGGGCGTCGGCGCAGCACGCGTGCGCGACCTGTTCGAGCAAGCGCGCAAGGCAGCTCCCGCAATCGTTTTCATCGATGAGATTGATGCCATTGGTCAGAGCCGGGGAGGCGTAATGCGCCTGGGCAACAATGAAGAGCGCGAACAGACTCTCAACCAGTTGCTGGCCGAGATTGATGGCTTCAAAACCGATGCCAGCGCTCCCGTGATCATCATGGCTGCCACCAACCGTCCGGAAGTGCTCGACCCGGCGCTTCTGCGCGCCGGCCGCTTCGATCGTCAGATCGCCATTGGGAATCCGGACCTCGTCGGTCGAGTGCAAATCCTGAAGATTCATAGCAAGAATGTAAAGCTCGCAGCAGACTTTGACTTGGATCGGGCCGCCCGGATCACGGCCGGTTTCAGCGGCGCTGATCTGGCGAATGCCATGAATGAAGCAGCACTGCTCGCTGCCCGGCACAAGGCCGCGGCAGTCACATTGGATGATTTCGAGGCAGCTATCGAGCGGGTGATTGCAGGCTCCGAGAAAAAAAGCCGCGTGATGAATGAGCGGGAACGAACCACCGTTGCCTATCACGAGTCTGGCCACGCACTGGTGGCAGAGTTGGTGCCGCATGGGGGACCGGTCAGCAAAATCAGCATCGTTCCACACAGCCGTGGCGCCTTGGGCTACACCATGCAAATGCCAACCGAAGACCGCTATCTGCTCACAATCGACGAACTGCAGGACCGGATTGCCGTTATGTTGGGCGGGCGGGCGGCCGAAATGGTGGAGTTCGGGATTATCAGCACAGGAGCCAGTGACGACATTATGCGCGCGACTGATCTAGCTCGCCGTATGGTCACCGAATTCGGCATGAGCGATAAGCTCGGCTCGGTGCGCTATGCAGGTCAGCAGCTCCAATACTTGGGCGGGACGGTCGAGGACAACAGCCAGATCAGTCCAGAAACTCGTCAGGTGATCGACGGAGAAGTCCAACGTTTCGTGACCGAACAATACAAGCGCGCCCAGGAATTGTTGAGAACTCATCAGTCAGCTCTGAAGACGCTGGCCCAGCAACTGCTCAAGCAAGAGACGGTGAGCGGTAATATGGTAAAAGAGGCACTGGAGAACAGCCAGGGCTCAGGATCTCCTGCTCATGCCGGCCACGTTGAAGTCTCGTTACAAGCGGCGAGCTGAGCTTGTAGCGAAACGCGTTGCCGTGTTTGACAGTCATCAATGAGAACAGCATCCTTAATAGGCACGACTCGTCACTTGCTATTTGCTGTGCTCTTTACCTCCGTCCTGGCCGTCATGTCGGGATCGGCGCAAGAGCTCAGCCCGAAAGAAATTATCCGACGTTCCGTCGAAGTCAACCAAAAAGACTGGGATGCCGCCCCGGGCTATGACTATTCCCAGCGTGATCGTGAAGGCAAGAAGATTAGGACCACGGAACAAATCATGCTTGCAGGCTCCAGATATGCGCGGCTGCTGGCGATTGATGACAAACCCTTATCCCCCCAAGACGAAGCCAAAGAGCAGCGCCGACTCCAAGAGACCACTGCACAGCGGCAGCAGGAGAGCCCGAGCGAACACAAGGATCGGGTCGAGCAATATCAGAAAGAGATCGATCGCGATCATGTGCTGATCGGGGAAATGACCAAAGCGCTTGATTTCACCCTAGCGGGAAAGGAGATGCTGGGGCGTCATGAAGTCTATGTTCTGAAGGGTACGCCGCGGGCAGATTATCGTCCTCCCAATAACCAAGCCAAAGCACTGACTGGAATGCAAGGGACATTATGGATCGATGCAGTTAATTTCCACTGGGTAAAGGCCGAAGCTGAAGTTGTGCGTCCGATCTGGATGTATGGTTTCATCGCACGAATAGAGCCGGGAACGCGGTTCGAATTTGAACAGGAGCCCATCTCGACGGGCCTGTGGATGCCGAGCCATTTTTCGATGCAGGCAAACGCCAAAGTATTTCTTCTCTTCCCCCATTATGAGCAGGATGACGTCACTTATTTCAATTACCACAAACCGGGCGCCAGTCCGGCGGACGCGGAGAGTGTCAAGTGATAAATAGCAGTGGGTGCAGCCGATAGTATTCGGCCGCCGTCATGGGACCGGGTCTTTTCGGCGAGATTACCCAAGAATGGAAATGTCCGAAATGCACAAAGTCGTGCTGCTTCGCCACGGGGAGAGCGTCTGGAATAAAGAAAACCTGTTTACCGGTTGGACGGATGTTGACCTTTCAGACAAGGGCACACAAGAGGCCAAGGAGGCGGGCCGCACGCTTAAAAAACAGGGATACAGCTTCGATATTGCCTTTACCTCGCTGTTGAAACGGGCGATCCGCACACTGTGGATCGTGTTGGACCAAATGGACCTCATGTGGATTCCGGTTCAACGCGATTGGCGGCTAAACGAACGACATTATGGCGCGCTGCAAGGCCTCAACAAAGCTGAAACGGCCGCCAAGTATGGGGAACAACAGGTGAAGCTTTGGCGCCGGAGTTACGATATTCGCCCGCCGGCGCTGGATGAATCAGACCCACGTTATCCTGGGAACGATCCGCGCTACAAAGACATCCCAAAGCAACAACTTCCCCTCACCGAATGCCTCAAAGACACGGTGGAGCGCTTTCTGCCGTGCTGGCATGAACTGATCGCCCCTAGCATCCGGTCGGGGAAGAAGGTGTTGATCGCCGCCCATGGCAACAGTCTGCGAGCCCTTGTGAAATATCTTGAAGACGTCCCCGACCAGCAGATTGTCGATCTAAACATTCCAACTGGTATACCGCTGGTGCAGGAACTCGATGACAACCTCAAGTCTCTTCGTCACTATTATCTGGGTGATCCCGCACGGATCGAGCAGGCAATTAAGGGAGTGGCGAGCACAGGCATAGCCAAGAATTAGAGGATCAGGACTCTGACCCCGGCCTATTTGCGATTGCCAGGGTATCTCCGTGCTTGGGGGCATTCTTGGGTGTCTCCGCCCGAAGAAGGATCCTTTTGGCAAACTCGACCATTAATAGATAGATTCCGGTCGCGACGGCAACAAAACCAAAGTACGCCGCGGGCAGCGGCGTGAAACCGAGTATCCCCGCCAGTGGACTGAACGGCAAATAAAGCCCCACTGCCACCGCCGCAAGGCAAGTCGCGATTAAGGGACCGCTAGGGCGGCTGCGAAGTGGATTTTTTGCCGTACGGATGACGAACAGCACCAGCGTCTGGGTTGCCAGCGATTCGACAAACCAACCGGTATGAAATTGCGCCTCGCTGGCGCGGAAGTAATGCAACAACACGTAAAAGGTTAGGAAGTCGAAGATGGAACTGATAGGTCCGATGAACACCATGAAATTGCGGATCAGACCAATATCCCAGTGCTGGGGCTTCTGGAGATAAGTCTCGTCAACGTTGTCAGTTGGAATGGTGAGTTGCGACAAATCATAAAGAAGGTTATTCAGCAGGATTTGCGTCGGAAGCATGGGCAAGAATGGCAGGAAGAGCGAAGCTCCCGCCATGCTGAACACATTCCCAAAGTTCGAGCTTGTGCCCATCAGCAAATACTTCATCACGTTGCCAAAAGCCTTGCGTCCCTCGATGATGCCATCGTGAAGAACGCGCAGGCCGGGCTCGACTAGAATCACGTCGGCGGCCTCGCGAGCCACGTCCACAGCGGTTGAAACGGAAATGCCAACATCGGCCGCGTGCAGTGATGGTGCATCGTTGATGCCGTCGCCCATGAACCCCACCGCGTGACCATTGTGTTTGAGAGCCAGGAGAATCCGGTTTTTCTGCGCCGGAGAAATACGGGCAAAAACTTGCGTCTGCTCGGCGTCGTGCGCCAGCGCCGGGTCCGTCATTCCATCCATCTTCTCGCCAGTGATGATTTCTCCGGAGTCGATGCCGACCTGCGCGCAGACGTGGCCGGTAACACGGTCATTGTCACCGGAGATAACCTTGATCTCGACCCCGTCCTGCTTTAGGGAATTCACAATCTGGGCGGCATCAGCCAACGGCTCATCAGAAAAGGTTAAGAAGCCGGCGAGGATCAGATTGCGTTCGTCGCCTACGGAATAGTTCGGGCGCACTGGAACTTCCGCGTAAGCCACCGCCAGCGAGCGGAATCCCTGGCTGTTCAGCTCATTGCTGATCTTTTGCATGCGCTTGGTAGCGTCTTCACCGATGGGGACCGTTTTGCCTTCAATCTCGTAACCGGAGAGAAGCAAAAAAATCCCTTCCGGAGCACCTTTCGTGATGAGAATTCGCTGAGACTGCCGTTCCACTACAACCGAGAGCCTCCGCCGCTCGAAATCGAACGGAATCTCGTCGCACTTGGTGTAGTCTTCCGTCTTTGGCGGAGGTTGATGGAGGATGACCTCATCGAGCGGACTGCGGATACCCGTCTCGAACTTGCTGTTGTAGTAGGCGAGTTCCAGTGCCCGCTGGGATATATTGCCAAAGGGATCCAAAGAGCGGTCCAGCGACATGGTTCCAGCGGTGAGCGTTCCCGTTTTATCGCTGCACAGCACATCCAGACTACCGAGGTTCTGAATCGCGGAGAGATGCTTAACGATGACCTTCTTACGAGCCATAGCGATGGCGCCTTTCGAAAGCGTCACCGACGTAATCATGGGCAGAAACTCGGGTGTCAAGCCAACGGCCAGCGCAACGGCGAACAGCACAGATTGAAGCGGATCGCGATGGCGCGCAATGCTGACGACAATCAGAAAGAGAACGAGAAATAAGACCGTCCGCGCAAGAAGTTGGCTGAAATTTCGTAAGCCGAGATCGAAGGCTGTCGCTTCCGGACGTGCGCCAAGACGAGCTGCAATATCACCAAAAGCGGTCTGAGCGCCCGTCGCTACGACCTCGGCAGTTGCCGTTCCGCTAACGACGGAAGTGCCGAGGAATACCATGTTGGAAGCATCGGCTTTGGTTGAAGCAGCCTCCGCGGTCGCTTGCTTTTCGCTAGGGAGCGACTCTCCCGTTAGCGCTGCTTGCTGGACATAGAGATCGCGCGCAATCAAAAGGCGCGCATCTGCGGGAACCAGGTCCCCGGCTGAAAGCCGGATGATGTCTCCCGGAACGACGTCATGCCGCCGAATTTCTTTCCACTCCCCGCCGCGCAATACGGTTGCCGTGGGGGCGACTTGTGCGCGCAACTGTTCTACAGCCCGTTGAGAACGATAAGTCTGACTGAGGTCAATCGCGGCGCTCAGCAGAACAATCACGGCGATGATTCCCGCATCCACTTTGTCGCCCAAAAATGCCGATGCGGTCGCGGCGATCACCAGGATCAAAACCAAAGGATTCATGAACGCATGCAGGAGATCGGAAAGAAAAGAATGGTGTTGGGTCGCTGCGGGCTCATTCGGCCCGAACTTATCCAGACGAGCCTCAGCTTCCTCAGCAGTCAAGCCGGTAATCGTGACTTGGGTTTCATCCGCATTGGGCGGCATGATTAACTTTCCTATTCGACGGCGCGCCCGCGCTCAAACATTCGTGCGGTAATCACTCCAAAGACGAAGCCGCCAACATGAGCTGTATAAGCGACGCCTCCACCCTTTACGTCTGCCACGGCGCCGACCTGACTGAAGAATTGAATGATGAACCAGAGTCCGATCAAGAGCGCCGCGGGAATGAAAGTAATGCGGCCAAACCAGCCAAGGAAGATCAGCGCGCGTATCTCATCTCTGGGGAAGGTAATCAAAAAGGCGCCCATCACGCCCGCGATCGCGCCACTGGCGCCGAGATTGGGGACGGTGGAAGTGGGCATGGCCGCAATCTGCGCCACCGAAGCCACCAGACCGCTCAGCAGATAAAAAACCAAGTACCGTAGCGGTCCCATCGTGTCTTCGATTTGCGGGCCAAATGCCCATAGGAACACCATGTTTCCGATAATGTGCATCCAGCCCGCGTGCATGAATAGCGCGGTCACAATTGTGATCCAGTGCTGGCCGGCAACAATATCGGCGGGAATCATTGACCACTGTTTTACAAACTCGTCGCCACCCATCAACTCCAGGACGAAGACGATTGCGTTCACCACGATGATGGTTGTCGTAACGACCGGGAAATTGCTGGGCCGTCGAGATGCGTCCGACAAAGGGATCATGCCGCCCACGATTGTGTTCCTCCGCCTCTTAGCATGCCCAGCTTCGGCTAAGTGCTCGCGTTGACTTGCTCGTCGTTCTCTCGTTGCTTATGTTACTAGGCTGAACGAACTTTCGTTTTCTCCTGAGCATTCAACTTCTCGCGGGCCTGTGCTGCCTTCGCCTCAAGCACCTTGACTTTAGCCTGATCCTTAGTCTTGGTGATTTCATGCCGTTCCTTGGCCCTCTGCAGTTGCTGCTGAATCTTCGTGTCGAGTTGATTGATCTTTTCGAGCAGTTTGGCTTTGTGTTCTGCCCTTATCTGGGCATGCTCCGCTTTCATCCGAGCAAGCCGGGCTTTCATAGCGGCGATCTCTTCCTCGTTCGCCTCGTGCTCCGCTTCGGAAAGATCGCGGCGGTAAACCACTCCTCCAAGCTCCTCCATGCGCAGGTTGATCCAGGGTGTCCAGTCTTCATCAATCTCCGCCGCCAGGGCGGACTTGCCCGGAGTCAGTTGCTTCGTAACTTCGTTCACAAAGTCATCGCCGATGCGTGCCTTGTCCAGATCGGTTGTGCCGCCGGCCACGGACCCGGCGATTGCACCGATGGCAACTCCGGCGGGCCCGCCGAGAAGGCCGATCAAACTCCCCAGAGAACTTCCAAGCACAGATCCAACCGCACCAGCTCCATGTTCCTCGTTGACCAAGCTTGTGCCGTCGGCATTCTTTGTGATTATCGCGTAAGCGTAGAGTGTGATGCTGTCGTCACGATCAAGACTCTTCAGTGCATCGCGTCCCTCGAAGGCCTTGCCAATTTCGTTGAACACTGCCACTAACAGGCGATTCATATTTTCCTCCTTTTAAAACCGTTGCTCGCGTTTTCCAACTCCTCGTCCTTCGTTCACATCCTGTGCAGATCAAGAGCCAGTGCGATCCAAGCCGATCCATAGATAAACAGATCAACTCCAACGAAAAGACCGATCACCCAAAGCCCTGAAACCGGCCATTCCACCAGAATGAGGATGCCCATGATCGACGCGATGGCTCCATTGAGGGCCTGCCATCCCCAGCCGGGGAAATGAGTCCACAGCGCGGCGATCAATTGATACAATCCACCGACCAGAAAGAACACTGACATCAGAAAGGTCGCGGCCTCCGCGCTTATCACCGGTCTTCTTATCATCAGAAGTCCTGCGATTCCAAAGAGAAGCGCGATCAGCGTATGCAGAAAGAACCCTGCCCATTTTCCGACCATGAAGGCGTTAGCAAAATTGATGATGCTCGCAAACAAGAGCAGCCATCCAAAGAACAGCATCGAAGCCACAGTGGTCGTGACAGACCGAATCACCGCGGCAACGCTGAGCAACGCCAAGACAATGCCGAATGCGAGGAACCATCCCCAGTTTGCAATCAGCTCGGGGGTAGCTCGAACTATCATTTCGATTGGACCGGACATTGTCAGCTCTCCTTTTGAAGAATTGGCGAATCACTAGTCTCATCGAATTACCGGCTTTAATGTTTGGCGGGCCGTCACCGAAAACATAAGCCGAGTTACCCCGCTCACGACGAACTTGATGCCAACGAGAAATCCGATAGCCCACGTTGAAGTAGACGGCCAAGAGCGAAAGATCAAATATGCCAGAAGAACGGTAGCGATCCCGTCAAAGAGAATCCATGTCGCGCCCGGCTGGGGGCGAAACGCGGAAAAGATGATGAATTCCAGTAAGGCTTCGAGAAAGACGATGGCTGCCACCAGAAATGTAAGCGGCTTCAACGGGAGTTGCGGACTGGCCAAAAGATAGAAACCGGCGAAGACGTAGAGAAACCCAATCAGGATGCGCCAGATAACCTCTCCGTCGCTCGGTGCGGAGAAGGCATACGCGAAGTATGCGAAACCGGCGCCGACGAGAATCCAGCCGAGGAAAACGTTGACGCCGACGCCGGTCGTAAAAGACATGAAGACAGCTGAGAATCCCAGCACGATCATGACGACGGCGCCTCCGATAGCCATTGCTGTAGATTTCTTGAGTACGGCCGTGCCTTGTCCAGTCATTTTCCCTTCTCCTTTCCTATCCTATCTTTGGGTCAGGTTCCGCGAACTGGTAAGAGCGCGAGGCCCCACCCCAGGTTTTCAGGAGTGACGACAACTCCGCCTCGTCTGTTTCCTCAATGCGACGAAGAATATTAGAAGCGCCCTCGCGCTTCAGCTCGCCTTCGCCACTCCGTTAGCTATGCATCTGGCTTTCCGAATCAGGAGAGCAGGCAGTGCAGGTAAACAACTGCCGTGAAATCGATGAGTTAGGTTCGAGGATCTGCGCGTCGTTACGCCAGCTCAAACTGACTTCCTAGGCACTATTCCGTCACTATGGCGAAACCCCCAATAATCAAATCCGTGCTGAGATTTTCGGTCCCGCGTAACCTACTGATTTGACGCCGCGCGGTGTCATAAGCATAGGGAAGTGTACGTGCACACGGAGAGCATCGAGGAATTGAGTCGTTGTTCCTGAAGAATGCGCGGGGCGCGGCTGCGAACTGGTCAAGACAAGCATTGCCTGGGAAAGGGAGGGCATATGGCACAACTCAATACTCCTATTGAAATCTCTTTGAAGAATATTTTGGTCGCTACTGATTTTTCTGCGGCCTCCAACGCTGCCCTCGCATACGTCGTACCGATCGCAAGACAGTTCCATTCGGTGGTTCACATTGCGCATGTCATTCATCCTCCGGAGATTGATATTGCGCCGGTCGCGAATCCCGAGATATCCAGTCGGATTCACATGGATGCCCAACGGCAGTTGGAGCTTCTGGAGACCGCGGTTGGGACTGTTCCGCATCGGACATGGTTACCGGAAGGGCAAGTTTGGGAGGTAGTAAAGAACCTTGTCCAGTCACAACACGTTGAACTCGTAGCTGTGGGCGCCAGCGGGAAGTCGGAACTGAAGAAATTCTTTCTCGGATCGGTTGCCGAGCAGATTGTCCGCACCGCCCCGTGTCCCGTTCTGACAGTTGGACCGCGTGCGTCTTCTACTACCGGCCGCGGGCCGCTAGCTCAACTACTCTATGTCACTCATTTCTTGGAGGAGTCGCATTATGGTCTGCAGTATGCGATCCGCCTCGCGCTTCAGTACAAGTCTGAGCTCTTGCTTTTGCACGTTATCGAAGCGGACCAGCCCAAGCAATCCAATCACGAATGGCTGAGAGAGTACCGCCGGATCCTGCGGAACCTCTTGCCGGAATACGCCGGCGACCTTCTCATGGAGCCGGTATTGAGAGTTGAGGTCGCGAAGAACTCGACAGCACGTATTCTTCAGGTGGCTGACGAAATCGGAGCGGATCTTATCATTATGGACATACGTCCCGAAGAACCGTGGGCTACTCACTTGCGAGACAAGGTCTCTGAAATTATTTCTTGTGCAAGCTGTCCCGTGCTCACGGTGCGTACCAAACCCGAGCAGGCTGCATGGCTAGAATGAGTATGATAGGCGTGCAAAGGCGCCTCGGACCAACAGAACTAGGCCCTCCCCTTAGCGTGCAATCCGATTTGCTGCTTTAGATCGCCGGTCGCCGGACTTGGCATGCGCTGCTTTCTTTTTCGTATTCAAGTCGTCTTTCGTTTTGCGCAGAAGCTCCTTCGATTCTCGGATTACCTCCGCTTCGTTTGCATTTGCACGCTGCTTGATTTCCCGATCTTCTCCAGTGTCGGCCATGTTTAGCGACCTCGCTCTCCATGAATCTTCCGTCTCAGCAGAATCTAGCGGCATCTTTTCAGCCAACTCGCGTTATCGCATTCGAAATTTCGATATCGCAAGAATACCAGGAAGTTTGCAGTACAACATTAGAAGAAGTGGAGGATTTTTCCGATCAGGAACACATCTCCCTGGCTAAAGATGTTAGGCATGCCAGTATTTGAATCCAGATTTGGCAAGATTCCGATTCGTCAGTTCGACGTAATATCGCCGCTTGTCTTTTGACATCCGTAATTTACAGCGCGGGTAAGTCCATTCAGTGCTTAATCGCAGTGCGCCTGCACATTCCAGCAGTTTGGCGATTGAACTGCGCTTTCCATGCCGGGTGCAGTTGAAGGCAGGCGCATATGGGCAATGTCCTCGCAACCAGTGAAATCCAATTTGGCAATGTTTTATTCGTGACGGATTTTTCGACTTCATCCGAGCTAGCTTTACCCTATGCGGTCGAATTGTCGGCGAAGTATGACGGGAAGGTGTACATAGCGCATGTCATCTCTCCAGAGATGTTCGAGTTTTTGCCACCCGCGCTAACCTCGGAAATCGCCGAACGCGTCAAAGCCTATGCTGGGAAACGAATGCAAGAACTGGTGCACGAAACTTCTTTCCGCGGTGTCCCATATGAGGTTCTTCTGGAAGAAGGAGAGATTTGGGAAACGCTTAAAGCCGCTGCCGCAAAATACAAAATTGACGTAATCGCTCTGGGAACCCACGGCCGATGCGGGCTGCAGAAGTTGCTGATGGGAGCAGTTGCTGAAGAAACTCTCAGACTGGCACAGCGTCCAGTTATGACCGTAGGACCTCAAAGCCGCGAGTTCGCAGCCGAGCGCTGGCCCCGAAACATTCTATTTGCAGCCGATTTCTCTACGGACTGCGTGCACGCTATGAATTGCGCTATCTCCTTGGCGCACAGGTTCGAAGCTCGTTTGATCGCCATTCATGTGGTATCGAATGTCGCCGAAGACCCGCAGACGATTACCAGATTCGAACAGTTTTTTATTCAGCGATTGCAGGAATTACTTCCCTCACCGGATATGTTGCTCCAACAAGAGTTTCGGGTGGAATTCGGATCTCCGGCGGATTGTATTCTGAAAGTAGCCGGCGACTCCGCTATCGATTTGATCGTCATGGGAGTGCGCGGCGCCGGTTCCCTGGCCCACGCCGAACGTCATTTTGGCACCACTGCATATCGGGTGGTTTCGGAAGCCCGTTGTCCAGTGCTGACCGCGCGAGGATAGTCCGGGAGCGATTTTCTACGGGAGCATTTGTCGAATTTGGGACTAGGAAAGTCAGGGGCCGATTATGAAGATTCTACTGGCAGTTGATTCTTCGACCGCATCGCAGTACGTCATAAACATGGCGGCAAACCGTCCCTGGCCTTCCGGGACTGTATTTTGTGTGATGAGTGTTGTGGATATGCGCCTCTGGAACGAACTGCCAGAGCTCATCGCAGATGCAAAGAATGAAGCACGATCCCTGGTAAAGGGGGCGGAGGACCAACTTATCCAATCCGGACATGAGGTTTTCTCAGAAATCGAATTAGCCTTGCCCAAAAAAGCCATTCCGGAATATGCGAAGCAGTGGGCCGCCGATTTCGTAATGATGGGTTCGCATGGTCAGCGTGCACTCACCCGGTTCTTTCTGGGCAGTGTTGCCCAGTCGGTTGTCCGCACGTCCCCCTGCTCGGTTGAAATCGTAAGGCCCGGTCCGGTTCCTCCATCGCCCTCGGATGGGATGAAGATACTGCTTGCGACAGATGGTTCTGAATGTTCTGAAAAAGCTGTTTATTCGGTTGCGAATCGCCCGTGGCCGTCGAAAAGTCAAATCAGGACCATCAGCATAGCGGAGCTTCCGATTGTAGGAACAGATTACCCCGAAGATCTGCTTGAGTCAGTCCGGAAGGAGGCGCGCACACATGCAGAAGATGCCGTTGCCGATGCTCGACAGATCCTGAGCACCACGGCGTTGAACGTGTGCGAAGGCGGGGCCACACCGGAGGGTGACCCTCGGGGGTCAATCCTCGATGAGGCAAAAGCGTGGGGAGCGGACCTGATTGTTCTTGGCTCCCATGGCAGACACGGATGGGATCGGCTATTGATGGGAAGCGTTGCCGAGTCAGTTGCTATGCATGCCCACTGTTCTGTTGAGGTAATCCGCCGATAGCCGAGAGAAACCAGAGGACCGCAGATTCAGTTGCTTCTGGGCATGGCGAAAGGTGAACCCCAGCCGGCGCGATCTTCCACTGTTGTCTGGGTAGCGAAACCAAAAAAATGGGCGGCTTCTAAGGAAGCCGCCACCTAGCCGGCTGCGGTGCGTACTGAAGTTCCCCTACGCAGCGATAACGAGATCGTCTTCGACGGTACGGACGCCGGGAGCGGACCAAGCAGCATGTTCGGCCGCCTGGCGCTCTGCCCAGGACGAGACCGTGCCCTTCAAGGTTACTCTATCTTGTACGACGCTCACCTTGATGTGATCCGCATCTACTTCTGCGGCCCGCCGGAGGGCCTGGTCGATACTCGCTTTGACGTCCGATGGCAGAACGGCCGGCTTCTTGAGGTTGATCAAGTTGCTGACACCCTTGACTCCGGTTAAGTTGCGCACCGCGAGTTCGGCTTCTGTCTGCTGATACTTGTGGTCGACTTCGCCCTCCAGCGTGATCCACCCGCTGGCCACCTTTACCTTAATGTGGTCGGGGGGAATCCATACATCCCATTGCAGCGCGTTGACTGCAGCCCTGGCAATGTCTTCGTCATCGCGAATATGGAAAGATGGCAAGTCCACTTTCATTTCGTCAGCAACAGCCTTTACTCCGGCGACCCTTTCGGCTGCGTGCACCGCCGCGTACTTTTCGGCGTAGCTCCTTACGTTGCCGGTTAAGCCCACGATGCCGTCTTTGGCCGTGACGCCGATTTCCGCGGCATCGACACTCGGTTCATACTTCAGTTCCAGCTGAACATCCTGTTGAAGTTGCGTATTGCTTTTTGTCATATTTCCTCCTTAAAGAGCAACTCTTAGAGCGTTGTTTTTTGGATGAAAACCTGAATCCAGCGACCGCCAACGGCAACTTGTGACCTCCTTCTTGCCGGCGTCGCGCCGTGCAAAATGGCTATCTTCAAGCAGCCTTTTGTTCGACCGTGTTCTTCTTGCCGATTTCCTTCTTCGGCAATGTGATCTCGAGTTCTCCTTTGCTAAGGGTCGCCTTTACCTTGTCCGGGTCAACATCGGCTGGGAGATCGATGGTGCGACATACCTGGTCTGAACGTTCGGAATAGACGTTTTCGCCTTTTTTCTTGTTTTCTGATTTCTCTTCGTGCGTGCCGCTGATGAACAGGCGATGCGGCTCAACATTGATTTCAATCTCTTTTTCTGCAAATCCGGGCATTCCGGCCTTGACCGTGACTTCCTTTTCGTTTTCTGTGATTTCGATCGGCATCCGGCCGAAAAGTTCGGACTCGGCGAGCAACCAGTCTTCCAAGTCGTGACCATCGGTGAATCCACTGGATGCGAATAACTCATATGCACGACGGGCGATTCGGTTCTCGATCTCGTCCATCTTGCGCAGGAATATACTCTCCGGAGGAGCTTTCGGAGGAATAGCCAGTTCGGTTGATGTTTCGTGTTTCATTTGTATTTCTCCTTTCTGAATATTGTTGGCGGTAGAACAAAATCTCAGAACTTTCTGCTTCGAGAAACGATCAATGGAGCGCTAAAGTCGCGTTTTACCTGCGGTTTTTCCCGCCGCTACAAATTTCTGGGCATCTCAGGGGCCGACTCTCGTGGCCAGAGAATTTCAGCTAATACAAAGTGCAATCAAGAGGTTAGCGATGGGGCGATGAAAGAGGCAGGGCTATGGAGC
>JBAWFQ010000107.1:0-38723 GCA_049592035.1 Terriglobales bacterium | reverse complement strand
GCATCTCCCCGAGATCACAGAACGCCGTCTTGGAAGTGGCGTAATGATGCTGCAGCGATTCCGAGGAGACTACGATTCCGCAGACTGCCAGAATCGCGATTACGCTCATCAACCGATTCGTCAGATCGGACGTGGCCGGAGGAGTCATGGCAGCGCGCACCCCGTCCGGTCGCTGAGTTCCTGCAAACTGAAAACGCGCTCCACTCGCTCGCCGGTGGGCGGAAACTGCCAGGTGGGATAATGCTTGATGCCATCGTCTTTGCAAACTTGCGCCACTCCATGCAAGTCGCCTTTGATGCCGCACTCCGTGTAGGGAGCGTATTCGAACGACGCGCCGAACTCCTCTTTTTGTTCCTGGCAATGCGGACACCAATAGGCTCCGTACATCTTCACGCCACGATCCTTGAGGCAGCGCGCAAACCCGTCATGCTTGTGCTGGCTGCGGTTGCCCAGATAGTAAGCTAGTCCGAACCCAGCCACGATCACCGCGGCATAGATTGCAATGCGCCCCCAATTCCGGTTCGAAGTCTTGATTCCCAGTCTTTCCTTCTGGCGTTCTCTGCGCTCTTGCGACATGGAGTTTTTATATCACGACCGGGTTGGAGGGCAGGAGCTGTGGCGGGGCTGGAGTGCCAGTTAAAATCCGCCCAAAACAAAAATCAGGCCGCCCACATTTGCGGGGACGGCCTGTTTTGGCAAATCCTCCGGGGAGGAGGGAAAACCTATTCTTACAACGATTGCTTACATCGACGGTGGGTTTGCGCTCGCCGTCGGAGTCTCCTGCGTGTTGCTGGGCGTCTGCGTCCCAGTATTGGTCATGAGGCGGATATCCACGCGGCGGTTCTTGGCGCGGCCGTCGGCGGTTTTGTTCGACTCGACCGGCTTATCCTTGCCCAGCCCGATCAGATAGATCTTGTAGGCCGGAATACCCTTCTCCGCAGCCAAGTACTGAATTACGGCGTCGGCACGGCGCTGGCTCAGGTCGTAATTGTACTCCGCGCTGCCCACCGAGTCAGTCGCCCCTTCTACGGTAATGATGTAGCCCTTAGTAGTGGCTACGCTGGCGGCGAGCTGGTCAATCGCTTCCCGAGCTTCCTTCGTCAGATTGTCCTTGTTGAATCCGAAATGCACCGCCGTCTCGACCACCGGACGGTAGTTGTCGAGGTTGACAACGGCGTGGGTCAGAGTATCCACACGCTGGGACGCCGTGTTGGCCGACATTTGCGCCTTATCGGCATCGCTGCCCGCAGCCAAAGCCTTCTGGTCGGCGGCGGCGGCACGCGTCTGCACGTCCTGAATTCCAGCTTGGGCGCGACGATCGACGTCTTTAATGTCTTTCGAATTCTGCGCGGTCATATCGTCGAGTTCATTCGTCTTGTTGATCAGCGGCGTGGTTTGCTGACGCACATAATTCTTGGTTGAACATCCGATCGATGCGACCAGTGTCGCCGCCAGCATCAGGGTCAATCTCAGCGAGGTGCGATTCATAGAATCAAAGGCTCCTTGGCCAGAATAATTGCTTTCAAGTGAAGTCTAACTTCCGATTCCGGAAAAATCCGCGAATCGGATCTGCTCTTTGTTAAAGCACGGGGGATGCCAATTCAAATCTCCAGAGAAAAGCAGCAAGTCTTTATATATCAACACATTGACAGCTAGGCGGGCAAACGTGCACAGGTCCCAGCCACGCAATCGCGCTATAAACCATAGAAATTTTATACGGTTGGCTCTCCGGCGATGATTATAGGCGCAGGCAACCCGCCGCAATAGAGCTTAACCAGATTCAGGATCGAGGTGTCAGGTCTCAGGTCTCAGGAAAAAAATCTACTCATTTCGTCGTCCACGGTTTTCCTGAGACCTGACACCTGCTCCTACATTACTGGCGGAACCGTGATTCCCATGGCCGCAAGCACGCGAATCAGTTCACGGCGAGCCACCGCCGCGGTTGCCAGCAGAAACTTCTTTCGGCCTTCATCGGCTTCGCTCAGGATGGGATAGCGATGATAGAAAGTATTAAAAAGCTGTGCCAGTTGGAAACCGTGTTTGGCAAGATAAGCCGGCTCTGTGGTAGCGATGCACTGGCTGACAATATAAGAAGTCTTCGCGGATGCCAGCCACAGTTCCCAGATGTCGTTGCCGGCTTCGCCACCAAGGTACTTATCAAATTCCTCCGTAGAGACGCGGCTTGCCGCGTCTCCGCCCGCGCCGGCATTGCTCGCGGTCGCAGGGACGGCGCCAGTTGCGTCACGACAGAAACTCTCCGGATCCATCCCACCTTTGCGAAAAATGTTGGAAGCGCGCACCACAGCGTACTGCGCGTACGGACCCGTGTCGCCCTCAAAACTCAGCGCGTCTTTGAAATCGAACGCGATCACCGAGGGCTTGGTGAACTTCAGCATGAAGTAGCGCAGCGCCCCGATAGCGATCTGCGTAGCAATCCCGGCGCGTTCATCTTCGCTCAACTCAGCGTGACGCGCATCGACTTCGTGGCGAGCCGAATTAATGAGCGCATCCAGCAGATCGTCTGCCTTCACGCCAAAGCCCTTGCGGCCGGAGACCTCGATCCACGATCGCGCTTTATCTTCCTCGCTCAGTTGATAGCCAAGTTCGGCGGCACAACGCGGGGTGAGTGCAACCATCTCGTAGGAAAAATGCGTGTAGCGATCGGCGGCTTCGCCATGGCCCAGCCCGCGCAACGCTTCGATCACCGTGTTCTGCGCCTCGGACTGGCGAGCGTCGATGACATTGTAGATCTCCGCCACATCGCCGAAATGCGGATGATCGCGCTCGCCCTCGGTAGTCGAGATCCAACAGTCGTGCTTATTGGGATAGCGAAAGAATTTGCGGTATCCGAAATCGCGGCCCAGCAGCCCGAACTTCCACATGTGATAAGCGATGTCTTTGCCGACGTACCCAACCGTGCCATTAGAACGGACAATGACTTTCTGGTCTTCTTCTTTGATCTCTGCGTTCTCAGCGCTCTCCGCGGTTTCAGCCTTTGACGTTCCCGCTCGCCGCATCACCCAGCAGCCCGAGTTCTTGCCTTCGCTCTCGTAAGTAAGCACACCCGCTTCCTTGAGTTTGGTAAACGCGGCGTCCCAAAAATGAAGATGGAGAATCTCGCTTTCGCGAGGCAGGAAGTCGTACTCAATATCGAGTCGATCCATGGTTTCGAGATGCCGGCGAAGCACGGCAATCGAAATCGAATCCGCAATCGCCGCCGTCTCGTTGTTCCCTTCTTCAATCGAGCGCAGCACTGAGGCGCGCGCCTGCAGGTTTGCCTTGTCATCCGCATACCATTCCGAGACGCGAGCATAGAGATCCCAGCAGACGTAATCGAAGCGGGGAGCGGCGGCTAGCGCTTCAATTTGAGCGCGCGACTTCTGTTCGATATGCAGGAACCCCACGACCACGTCGGCCACCTGCGCGCCGGTGTTGTCGATGTAGTTCTGTACATCCACTTCCCGACCCGCAAAACGCAGCAGGCGAACGAAGGTATCGCCGAGAATGGCGTTGCGCAGGTGTCCGATATGCGCCGCCTTGTTGGGATTGATACTCGAATGCTCAACCAGCACTTTGCCGGGGGGAATATCCGCAACGGGAGACTGATCGTTGAGGACCGCCGTAGCCAGCTCGACGCGGCGAACGCGCACATTGATATACCCGCCGCCCGCCACTTCGAACTGTTCAAAGCCGGGGATCGCGCCCATCCCCGCAACAATCTCTTCGGCAATCTTGCGCGGAGCCTTGCGCAATTTGCGCGCCAGTTCGAAAGCGATGGGCAGCGCGTACTCGCCAAACTCGATTTTCGGAGGCTGCTCGACGACGATGTTGGCGATTTCCAGGCCATAAGTGCGGCGCAGAAACTCGCGCAGATGTTCGACCAGCCGGCGTTCCAGATATCGATACAAGGATGTCCTCTAACTTATTGAAGAAACAGTGATTCTAACAAACTCGCGGCGAGCGGCGGGTTTGACGGAGGTGAGGGCGTTCCCTATGATGAAAGTTTCACTCGGCGTCGACGAAGATCTTAACCACAGAGGACACAGAGGCGCACCGGGGCAGTCTCTTAAGGTTTTCCGTAGTGAACCCCTGCGTCTCCAGCGGTTCAGGCTCTTGACCTTATGCGCATAGCCTACCTCGACTGTTTTTCCGGCATCAGCGGCGACATGTTTCTTGGCGCGCTGATCGATGCCGGAGTGTCGGTGCAGCTTTTGGAAGACACAGTCGCGGCGCTCGATATCGGTGCGCGGCTGCAAATTTCACGCGTGCAGCGGGCTGGAATCTCCGGGACCAAAGTCGACGTCTATAGCGACGGCGAAAAAGATCTGCCGCGCGAAGTTTTCTGGAAACAGCAGCAAAATCATGCAGACACATCTCATGATCACGACCACGGTCACCGTCGCGGCCTGACGGAAATTCGCAAGATTATCGAAAAGACGCCGATCGGCAGCACCGCGAAGGCAACTGCAATCCGCATCTTCGAGGCTCTAGGCCAAGCCGAAGCCGAGATTCACAACACGACCGTCGACCAAGTCCACTTTCACGAGGTCGGCGCCGCCGATACCCTGGTGGATATCGTCTGCGCCGCCGTGGGAGCGGAATCTCTGGGCGTCGAACAATGGGTATGCTCGCCGCTGAACGTGGGCGGAGGGACCGTCCAATGCGCGCACGGAACGCTGCCTGTACCGGCTCCGGCAACGCTGCGCTTGCTGAAGGATGCGCCGGTGTATTCTTCCGGACCACAAGTGGAACTGGTAACACCGACAGGCGCGGCGATCGTGAAAACGCTGAGTAGCCGTTTTGCCGCGTTTCCGGCCATGAAGATCGAGATAGCTGGGTATGGCGCGGGCACGCGAGAATTCGCCGAGCATCCGAACCTGCTGCGGCTGACGATTGGAGAATCTGCGTTAGCGGAAGCCTCGAGTGCATCGCCGACAGCATCGCTGACATCGAATGAGAGCGCCGCGGATGAGAAGATGATGAATGAGAAAATCGTGAATGAGAAGATCATGGTGCTCGAAGCGAATCTGGATGACCTGAGCCCGCAGGTACTGGCCTATGCCATGGAGCGCTTGCTGGCCGAAGGAGCGCTCGATGTGTTCAGCGTTCCGGTGCAGATGAAAAAGAGCCGTCCCGGCGCGCTGCTCACGGTGCTGGCGAAGATGGAAGACGCGAATCGCCTGAGCAAAGTGATTTTTGCCGAGACCACGACGCTCGGCGTACGCCGCCGCGAGGAACAGCGACAGACGCTGTCGCGCCGCTGGGAGACGGTGGTTACAACGTGGGGTCCGGTGCGCATCAAGATCGCTAATATGAATGGCAGCGTTTCCAATTACGCGCCCGAATATGAAGACTGCCGAACGCTGGCCGAGGCGCAACAGGTGCCGCTCCGGACGGTGATGCAGGAAGCGATTCAGCAGTACCTTCGCGGCGAGCGAAAACAGTGAGCCGGATCGAAGATCAACTTTTTCTTTTCTCTAGGACTGCTAATTCAATCGGGAGGTTCGATAGAATGAAAACTCTAAGCTTGGTTGCATTTTGCATAACTCTTGTCGCGCTGGCGCCGCTTGTCGTCTTCGCGGGTTCAACGCCGTCGGTGGGCAGCACAGCCCCTGAATTCACGCTCAATTCGCAGGAGGGCGCGCCCGTCAGCCTGAAGGACTATCGCGGCAAGTGGGTGGTGTTGTACTTCTATCCTAAGGACTTCACCAGCGGCTGCACCATCGAGGCGCATAACTTTCAGCGCGACCTCGCGCAGTATCAGCAGAAGAATGCCGTCATCCTCGGAGTCAGCGTGGATAGCGCCGATTCTCACAAGCAGTTCTGCACCAAGGAGGGGCTGAACTTCAAACTGCTGGCCGACACCGACCGCAAAGTGTCCATTGCCTATGATTCGCTGACCAACTTCGGACTGGTCAAAGTGGCGGCCCGGCACACTTTCATCATCAATCCCGAGGGCAAGATTGTAAAAGAATATATGGATGTAAAGCCCAATGAGCACAGCGCCGAAGTGTTAGCCGCGCTGGCGGAATTGCAGAAATAATCAGGAGGAGTCATGGCAGCGCTCAGTTCGCTACGCGATCTTTTGCAACGGGTGCCAGGCCGCCTCGAGAGGCTTCCCAGGGATACGGTCGAACGCAAGCCGACACCCTCAACATGGTCTCCGAAGGAGGAACTCGGACATCTGCTCGATTCCGCCGCTAACAATCATCAGCGGATCGTTCGCGCGCAATTGGAAGACAAACTTGCCCTGCCCGGATATGACCAAAATCGGTGGGTGGCAGTGAATGGATACCGGCGCCGCGATTGGAACGAACTGATCGAACTGTGGCAGGCGTTGAACCGGCAATTGCTGGCAGCAGCCGAATCGGTGCCCGACACTGCCTGGTCCCATACGTTGACCGTTGCCGGCTCCGAACCGCTGACACTCCGGTTTGTGTTTGAGGATTACGTCGCGCACATGTTGCATCACTTGCAACACATCGGAATCGCAACCGACGACTTCACATCGAATGCGGCCTGAGCACGAAGATTCGGATAGAGTTTTCTTTAGAGTCTTCTTTACCTAGGACAGGAATGAGCAAAAAGTTTTACATTACGACTCCGATCTACTACGTCAACGCGCGTCCGCATATCGGGCACGCCTACACGACAATCGCCTGCGATACCATCGCGCGCCGTCACCGCATGTTGGGAGACGACACCTGGTTCCTCACCGGCACCGACGAACACGGTCAGAAGATCGAGCGTGCGGCGCAGGCTGCGGGCAAAACACCGCAGCTGTTCACCGATGAAATTTCGGCGGAATTCAGCGCGCTCTGGAAGCGCATGGGTCTAACGCCCGACGATTTCATCCGCACTACTTCCGCGCGCCACAAACAGGGAACGCAGGCGCTGTGGCGCAAGATACGCGACAACGGATTTATCTATAAAGGGATTTACACGGGCCAGTACTGCGTCTCTTGCGAGCTGTATGTGGATGGCATCGGACCCGGCGACCCCTGTCCGGATTGTCATCGCCCAACCGAAACCGTCCACGAAGAAAACTACTACTTCAAGCTCTCAGAGTTCCAGGAGCAACTGATACGCCTCTACACCGAGCAGCCGGATTTCATTCGGCCCGAGACGCGGCGCAATGAAGTGCTGGCGTTTGTGCGCGGCGGGCTGCGCGATCTCTCCATCAGCCGCTCGACGTTTTCGTGGGGCATTCCCGTGCCGGACGACCCGAAGCACGTCGTCTACGTGTGGCTCGACGCGCTCGCGAACTACATTACCGCGCTCGGCTACGGATCCAACGATACGAGTAAGTATGACAAGTACTGGCCCGCCGACGTCCACATGATCGGCAAAGAGATCGTGCGCTTTCATTGCGTCTACTGGCCGGCGTTCCTTCTCGCTGCCGGATTGCCGCTCCCCAAGTGCATCACCGCGCACGGCTGGCTGCTGTTTGAAGAAAGCAAAATGTCGAAGTCGCGCGGAAATATTGTGCGCGCGGAAACCATTGTGGATGTGCTGGGCACCGACGCCCTCCGCTACTTTCTTTTGCGCGAAGTCGTCTTCGGGCAGGATGGATCGTTCAGTTTCGATGCACTGGTGCAGCGCTATAACTCCGATCTGGCGAATGGGCTCGGCAATCTCGCCAGCCGCACGCTGACTATGATCACGCGCTATTTCAAAGGCGAAGTGCCCTATCCATCCAGTACCGCGCACACCCTGGCGGATGCCGCCATCGCCGAGACGGCAAGCAAAGCGATCGCCGACTACAGCACGCTCTTTGACCAGTATCAGTTCTCGCGAGCGCTCGAAACCGCCTGGGGACTGGTCGCGACCGTTGACAAATACATCGTGGAAAATGAACCGTGGTCCTTGGGCGAGAAAAAAGACGAAGAGAGCCGCGCCCGCCTTGCCACCGTGCTCTACACCAGCGCCGAAGCCCTGCGAATTGTGACCGCCCTCGCGCATCCAGTGATCCCCGACGCGACCGCAAAGATCTGGGTGCAAATGGGCCTCGGCGACATCCAGAAATTCGATCTTGCGCAATTGCACTGGGGACAGTTGCAACTCGGCACAAAGCTGGGCAAGGTGCAAGCCGTGTTTCCGCGAGCCGACAAATCGGCCATAGAGAGGATGCAGAAAATGGAAGAGCAAGGTACCAGTGTGGGCACGGGCAGTGTGGTGACGGGAAGTGGAGCGACGGGCGTTTCGCCCGTCCAGCCGACCGAAGTGAGGCAGCCGGCCGTAGCATCGGCTACGCCGACCGCAGCAGCCAAGCCCGCAGCCGCAATTCCCGATGGCAAGATCAGCATCGACGACTTCGCGAAAGTAGAATTGCGCGTAGCTCAGGTGAAGACTGCTGAGCGAGTAAAAGGCGCCGACAAACTGCTGCGCCTGGAAGTCGATTTAGGAACCGAAGTTCGCCAACTGGTAGCCGGAATCGCCGAGGCGTATGCGCCTGAGACGCTGATCGGACGCAAGGTCGTGATCGTGGCGAATCTCGCGCCCCGCAAGCTGCGCGGATTGGAATCGAATGGCATGATCGTCGCCGCTTCGCCGGAGGGCGGCAAGCCGGTGCTGGCGAGCTTTCTGGAAGATGTGCCCGTAGGCACAAGGCTGAAATAGTTCCGCCGAGCTTCGCTCGGCATGGACGGGCGAGGGCGCCCGTCCCCACGCGATCCCACTAACGACCAACGACCGTGTTCATCGACTCCCACGCGCATCTCGAAGGTAAACGCTACGATCTCGATCGTGAAGAAGTGTTGGCTCGCGCGAAGCAGAACGGGATTGAGGCTTACCTCGCCATCGGCAACGGCGACGGGCCCGACACGGCTGACTGCGGAATTCGGTTGGCAGAACAATACGATGGGAAACCGGAATATCCGCGCATCTGGGCCAGCGTCGGAATTCATCCTCACGAAGCCAGCCTCGCGAACGAGGCCGCCGATGCCCAAATGCTGCAATGGGCGCGGCATCCCAAGGTGGTCGCCTGGGGAGAAATTGGCCTCGACTATTTTTACGACCACTCCCCGCGCGAAGTGCAGAAAGCAGCCTTCCTGCGGCAGATGGAGCTGGCAAACGCGGCGAAGCTGCCCATCATCATTCATTGTCGTCCCTCCGACAACAGCGAGAACGCGTGGGACGATTGTCTAAGCATGATCGCCAAACACTGGCGTCCCAGTGGATTGGGCGGCATTCTGCACTGCTTTACTGGAAGCGTCGAGCACGCCTGCCGGGCGCTCGATATGGGCTTCATGATTTCGTTCGCGGGCAACATCACCTTCCCCAAGGCGCAGTCGATTCGCGACGCGGCGCAAATGGTTCCGCTCGACCGCATTCTGATCGAAACCGATTCGCCCTACCTGGCGCCGATTCCGCATCGCGGAAAACGCAATGAACCGGCATTCGTGAGAGAGGTAGCTCGCCAGATCGGCGAACTGCGCGGCTTGCCGACGGAAGAAATCGGCTCCCGCACCACCCAGAACTTCTATCAATTCTTTGGACTTGCGCCCACCTGTGGGGAGGCTGCTGTTTAGTTTCTCAATCCCACGGACTTTGTCATCCCGAACGGAGTGAGAGATCTGCAGTTCGCCGCAAGCTGCCGACCCCTCACTCCGTTCGGGATGACAACTCATTTAAGGGTCCGCCTGTTCCGAGTCTAGCCTTCGCAGATAATGCCTCTTCTGTTACCCTCAAGGGTACACGTTTGGGGTGAACATCCGTAGGCTTGGACTTCGAGCCGACATTCCTGCAACGTGACAATCTGGAAATTTTCGAGGCCGTGGTCTGCTGTGACAGCGGCTTTGACAGTGACTTCCCATGCCCGATAACAGTTTCGATATCGTCAGCAAAATCGACCTGGCGGAAGTGAATAACGCCATCCAGCAGGCGATGAAGGAAGTGAGCACGCGCTTCGACCTGAAGGACTCGAAGTCCAAGATCGAGATGGAAGGTATCGACGCGATCCTGCTGCACTCCGCCGATGAATTCAAGATGAAGGCGGTGAACGACGTCTTCCAGCAGAAGCTGGTGAAGCGTGGCGTCCCGCTCAAGGGTTTAACTTACGGAGCGCTGGAGCCAGCCGCCGGCAGCACGGTGAAGCAGAAGATCACGCTGCAGCAGGGGATACCGATTGAAAAGGCGCGGGAGATCGTAAAGCTGGTGAAAAATTCCAAGAAGAAAGCGCAAGCCTCGATTCAGGGCGACGTAGTGCGCATCAGCGGCAAGGACCGCGACACGTTGCAGGAAATCATCGCGATGGTCAAGCAGCAGGATTTTGGCATCGATTTGCAATTCACAAATTACCGGACTAACTGATGACGGGAGCAACCTAATATCGGAGCAACCAGGAAATTGGGTACGATCACATCCAGCAACGGAAAAGAAATCTTCGATCTTCTGCACGACGATATTGCCGCGATCGAAGAACAATTCGGACGCGACACGGTCTCGAACGTAGCCGCGATTACCGAGATCGGCGAATACCTGCGCGCCGGCGGGGGCAAGCGCATCCGCCCAGCGCTCTTACTGCTGTCAGCCAAACTACTGGGTTACAAGGGCAAGGGCGCGGTTAAGCTCGCGACGGTGGTTGAAATCATCCACACCGCGACGCTCGTCCACGACGACATTATCGACGAGGCCCAGATCCGCCGCGGCCGTCCTGCCGCCAACACGCAGTGGGGCAACTCGATGTGCGTGCTCGCGGGCGATTGGCTTTACATGCAGGCCTTCAACATTGCGGTGCAGGAGCGCAATTTCCGTATCCTCGACGTGCTCATCGAACTGACGCAGCAGATGGTCGAAGGCGAATTGCTGCAGATGGAAAAACTCGGCAAGCTGATCTCGCTGCAAGAACACCTTGATCTGATCTATCGCAAGACCGCATGCCTGTTCTCGGTTTCGATGCGAGTCGGCGGCATCCTCGGCGGCGCGACCGAGCAACAAGAACAACGCCTCGGCCAGTACGGACGCGACTTGGGATTAGCTTTCCAGATTGTCGACGATGTGCTCGACCTCACGGCGTCGGAAAGCGTTCTCGGCAAACCCGTGGCCAGCGACCTGCGCGAAGGCAAAGCCACTATGTCGGTCATTCATGCGCTGGAGCGCTGCACCGCCACCGAACGACGCCAGATCGAAACCATCCTGCACGACCGTGCCTTCAACGGGGTCACACACGCCGATATCCTGACCATCCTGAGCCGCTATGGTTCTCTGGAGTTCGCTTCGCAAGAGGCCGCCAGGTACGCCGCATCGGCGCGCAACGCTATCTGTACGTTTCCCGACTCGGAAATCAAGCGCGCGCTGTTGTGGGCGCCCGAGTTCGTGGTGGCTAGAGAAAAATAGCACAGGGCTGCTCGCGCTGGGAACCAACCCCAAAGGCGCAGCCAAGCTTCGCTCGGCTGGGCAGGTGAGGGCACCTCCACCCCATCACGCCAAAGGCAGGCGTGCTGGGGACCCCGGCCTGCCCCTACGTAAACCGCTTAGCTTTTCACCGCCAAATGGCGGTCTCCGTCGATACTTCCGGTGAACTCGCGCCCTCTTCTTTGCCGTGCTCCGTCTTCGCGCGAGTCACCCTTGAGAGCACGCCTTCCAGCAACGCGTGGCACGATTGAGCTGCCGCGCCCGGATCATCAGATGCCAGACTCGCTCGAATTTTTTCCAGCCTGAAGCATAGGAAGCGATTGCTATACTGAGGAAGCCCTTTCCCACGATACGCAAGAAATATGAACGATTTGCTGTCATCGATTTCGCACCATGGCTACCTGTTCCTGGCGATGGTGTGCTTCGCCGAGGCGCTCGGTCTTCCGCTGCCCGCCGCGCTCGCCCTGCTGACCGCCGGCGCGGTCGCGGCCTATGGAGGCCTGCATTTCTATCTCGTGTTCGGCATAGCTTTCCTGGCGATGATGAGCGGCGATGTCATTTTGTATTTCATGGGCCGGGTCAGCGGATGGGCTTTGCTCGGCCTTCTCTGCCGCCTTTCGGCGAATCCGGAAACTTGCATTCTCCGCTCGGCGGAATATTTTTACCGCCGCGGCAAGCAAACGCTGCTCTTTGCCAAGTTCATTCCCGGGATTAACACCATGTCTCCGCCGCTCGCCGGCAGCATGAAAATGCGGCTCGGAGATTTTCTGCAATTCGACACCATCGGAGCCGCTTTCTACGTGGGCGCGTACTCTCTCGCCGGATATCTCTTCAGTGACGCCCTCCGCGCCATCACCCGCGGACTGCGCTCCGCTGGCTTTGCCGCCGAGGTCGTCTTCGCCGTCGGGTTAGCCGCCTATGTCATCTATCGCATCTGGATTTATCGCAAGTACCGCCTGCTCGATGTCATTCCACGCGTCCAGGCCGAGGAACTGGCAAAAAGACTGACTTCCGATGCCGCTCACAACATGCTGATCGCCGACGTCCGCAGCCACGGCTACTACGATGCCGACTCCGAACGCATTGCCGGTTCCATCCGCATCGAACCCAACAACCTGATTGAGGAAGTCAAGCATCTCCCCAAGGATCGAGAGATTTATCTCTACTGTACTTGAGCGCGCGAAGCCACGAGCGCCCGGGTGGCGCGCCAACTCCAGGAATTGGGATTCAAGGTCTACGTCATAGCCGGTGGCCTGCGCGCCTGGCGCAAAGCTGGGAAGCCTGTAGAACGAGTTCCCAACGACGATCTGCTCAAGTTGCCCACCTTTAGTTAGCGACATCGTTTACCTCGCTGCGTGACCCACGTCCTTGGCAGAGTCACGGCAGTTTGCTATCTTGCCCTCATGGGGCGACCCTTGGCTCTTTGCGGAGTAATTCTGGCGGCGGGTGAGTCCTCGCGCATGGGACGCGACAAGGCGCTGCTGCCCTGGCCACCGGCGTCCGCCGGCTCGCTGGCGGTTTCGGCAACGGCTGAAACGTTCCTCTCCGCTGCCATACGCCTCTACTTTCCCCATGTGGATGAAGTGCTGGTCGTCGTGGGCAAGAATGAAGCGGCGCTGGCGCCGATCGTGTACGCGAATGGCGGCGCGCTGATTGTGAATCCCGAACCCGAGCGCGGGCAGTTCAGCTCCTTAAGAGTCGGACTGCAAGAGGTTCTCAACCGTGGCCGCGATGCCGCCATCGTGACGCTGGTTGACCGCCCGCCGGTCCGCACCGAAACGCTTGAGAAACTCGAAGCGGCTTTTGAACGGGCAACAGCGCACAGAAAATGGGCAGTGATTCCCGAATATCAGGGAAAGCATGGCCATCCAATCCTGTTGGGTCGCGAGATGCTGACAGCGTTCCTGGCCGCTCCCGAAACCTCGAATGCGCAAGATGTGGAGCACGAGCACCAAAGCGAAATCGAATACTTTCTGGTAGACGACCCGCTGGTTGCGCTCAACGTGGACACTCCGGAACAGTATGCTGCGTTGAGTGTCCATACAACTCTGCCATCACAGCCTCTGCCCTCGAGTTAATACTGGGCCCCATAGTTCATGACACCTCTCACGTCCCGGCAAACGGAATTCGTCGAAAGCATCCTAACCCTCAACCCGCAACTGGCCACCTTCGATTGCGACGGCACGCTCTGGTCCGGAGACGCCGGCGAAGGCTTTTTTGCCTGGGAACTGGAACAAGGCCTGGTCGCGGACCCGATCGTGCAATGGGCGCGTGCGCGCTACACCGACTACAAAGCTGGCAAAGTTGCCGAAGAAATCATGTGCGGAGAAATGGTCACCATGCACCGCGGCCTGCGCGACGAAGTCGTGCAGGAGGCGTGCGACACCTACTTTCCCACGGCAATCGCCGCCAACATCTTTCCCGAAATGCGCGAATTAATCGAGCGCCTGCGCGCCTCCGGATGCAACGTCTGGGCAGTTTCCTCTTCCTGCCAGTGGATCATCCGCTCCGCCATGCGCTATTTCGGCATCCCGCAAAATCGCATCCTCGCCGCCGAAGTGGAGATCGAGAACGGCATCGTCACCGACCGGCTGATCCGCGTTCCGAGCGGTCCGGGCAAGGTGGAGGCGATACGATCGGCGCTGCCATCGTATCCACACCACCGGCCCGATTGCGCCTTCGGCAACGCCATCTGGGATCGCGAGATGCTCGCCCTGTCGAAACATCCCTACGCCATCAACCCCAATCCGAATCTGAAAGAGATCGCGCTCGCTAACGGCTGGACGGTGTATCAGCCGGAGGCGAACCACGCGGGCCGGTGTAAGTAGGGGCGCACAAGAGCGTTGGTTCCGGCACGAATCACTCAAAGCCCGCACAAAAGCGCGGCGAGCGTGTCCATCGCGAGATGGCTTGCGTGGGTAGAGGCTTGTGGCAGACCTCCGACTTTCTGAACCAAATTCTCCCGGCTCACTTGCCGGGCTTCGTCTACGCTTTTACCTTTGATCAACTCCGTAATGGCCGACCCGCAAGCCATCGCTGGAACGCAGCCCTTGGCGCGAAAGCGAATGTCGGCGATGCGCTTCCCTTCCAATTTCCCACCTTCCAATCGAACGGTCAGTTCCAGAATGTCTCCGCAGGCAGGGTTTTCCAGGCGCGCGGTGCGATCGGGAAACTCGATTTCGCCTGCGTTGCGCGGGTTCTGAAAATGGTCGAGGAGTTCGGGGGAATACACAGGGCGATTGTAATGCGGCATCGCCCTCCGTGGCTAAAGCCGTCGATGAAAACGGGCCGTTATCGCAGCGCTGAAGCGCTGCGCCACCCAAAAGCAAAATCAAGATCAAATGCAAAACCCCTAGCCCCACGCTACCGTGGAATCCCACCCTTGCGCAAAAAACGCGCAAGGATGGGGCACCCCATCGGCCAAAACAAAACCACCTGAGTTTTTCCGCAGGCTCAAAAGCCCCGAATCAAGATCACCTACAATACAGTCATGCCCGACTCGTACCTTCCCCGTCGCATTGCATGTCTGCAACCGAGCGCGACAGTGATTCTGGCGAGCGTGGGCGAATTGGACCGGGTTGTCGCTTGCACCAAGTATTGCGGCGACGTGGTTCCTGAGGTGCGAGAGAACTTGCACAACCGCAATTGCCTGATCATTGCCGACTCCTGGAGTTCGAAGGCTAGCGAGATTCTCGCGGCCTCGCCTGATCTAGTGATCGCTGCGGTCCCCTATCAGGAAGCTGCGGTCGCGGAAATCCTTAAGGCTGGCATTCGGTTTCTGGGTCTGGCGCCGCGCACGCTGGACGACATCTACTCCGACATTGCGCTGATCTCTGGCTGCGTCGGCGCGAGCGACCGGGGTACGAAAGTGATCGCCGAGATGCAATTGGCCATCGAAGACGTGCGACACCAGACGGCAAACCTTCCCCGAAAGCGCGTCTTCTCTGAAGAGTGGAGTAAGCCGATCATCGCATCGCAGCCATGGGTAGCTGAACTGGTGCAGGCGGCCGGTGGCGAATTCCTGGGCACTCCGGGAGCGCAGTGCTCCGCCGAAGAGATCGCTCGACTCGACCCGGAAGTCATCATCGCTGCCTGGTGCGGTGCCGGAGATCGGGTGCCGCTGGGAAGAATTGCGTCCCGCTCCGAAAGAGGCTGGTCGGACACTTGCGCGGTGCGGAATTCGCAGGTGTATTGCATCTCCGACGAATTGTTGAACACTCCCGCGCCGACGCTGGTTGCGGGGTTGAGGGCGTTGGCGGGCGCGATTCATCCTGAACTATTTGGCCCGCAGACGGGGCTTCGTGCGATTACGCAAGCACCGCACGCGGAGTCACTGCCGTGAGGCTGAACTGCGCCCGATTGGTTTAGGATTACTATTATGCCTGTCGACAAGCCTCGCAAGTTCGACGCAGTACGCCAGGAAGTGGACCGCTTGAATAGCCAAGCACTCACAGCGGATCAACTGATGGAGAGCATCACCGTTCTGCTCAACAAGGAAATGCTGAAGTACAACTGGGTGGGCTTCTACATGCTGGAAACCGGCGCCGATCCCATGCTCGTGCTCGGACACTACCAGGGAGCGATGACGCCGCACACGCGCATTTCGCTGCACCAGGGAATCTGCGGCGCGGCGGCATCGTCGGGGAAAACGGTGGTGGTCGACGATGTAACGAAGGATACGCGCTATCTGGCGTGCTCGCTCGAAACCAAGTCGGAGATCGTGGTTCCAGTCTTTGTGCGCGGGAAGGTAGCGGGAGAACTCGACATTGACAGCCACTTCCCGGCGGCATTCGGCTCCGATGACCGCGAACTGGTTGAGTATTGCGCTCAGCTTGTGGGCCAGCGCCTGGAGAAGAGCTGAAACAAGGCACCAGCTTCCGGGCTGGCAGCCTGATCGCTGACAACTTTCCGACGAAAGACCGCTTGCTAGAAGCCAGAAGCTAGCGGCCAGAGGCAGCTTTTCACCATGAAACGAGTTGTCGCCGCGCTGATCGTCAAAGATGATCTCATCCTCGCCTGCCAGAGGACGCGGCATCAGCCTATGCCTTTGAAATGGGAGTTTCCCGGAGGCAAGATCGAAGAGGGCGAGCAGCCTCGCGACGCCATGCGCCGGGAACTGGAGGAAGAACTGGGGATCGTGGCGGAAGTGGGCGTGGAAGTCGCGCGCATCGTTCATCAATACCCGGGCGGCGGGTCGGTGGAACTCCGATTCTTCGAAGTGCGCCACTACCAGGGCGAAATCGAGAACCGAATTTTTCGCGAAATTCGCTGGGCGACGCGGCAGGAACTGATGGGACTGGATTTTCTGGAAGCCGATCTGGGACTGGTGAACGATCTGGCGGCGGGAAAAATTCTATGAGGGCTCGCGCATTTAACCGCAGAGATCGCAGAGTACGCAGAGAAACAATGGGTTTCTTTTTAGTTCCTCCGCGCGCTTCGCGAGCTCTGCGGTTAGACGCTCTTTAACTATAACTATCCCACGCCGCCACGCAGCTGACCATAGAGCAGTAGCGCCGTCAATACGATCATGATCACGGTCGTGGCCCAGGCGATGATGTTGAACGTGCGCTTGTTCACGTATTCGCCCATTAGTTCTTTTTTGTTGATCAGCAGCAACATGAAGATCAGCACGAAGGGCAACACGGCGCCATTGACCACTTGCGAAAACACAGCGATCTTGATGTACGGAAGACCTGGGATCAGAATGACGGCGCCTCCAGCGGCGATGAGCACGGTATAGAGCCAGTAAAAGGCGGGAGCTTCGGAGAATTTTCGTTCTACTCCGGACTCGAAACCTAGTCCTTCACAGACGGTGTAGGCTGTCGAAAGCGGCAGAATCGAAGCCGCAAACAGAGAGGCATTGAAAAGCCCGAGAGCAAACAGAATGTAGGCCCAGTCGCCCGCCAGCGGACGCAACGACTGGGCAGCGTCGGCCGCGTCGCGAATGTCACGATTGCCATGCAGGTAAAGCGTGGCGGCGCAGGCCACGATGATGAACCAGGCAACCACATCGGTAAAGATACAGCCCACAATCACGTCGAGCCTGGAGGTCTTGTACTGACGCCGCGTGACCCCTTTTTCAACGATGGACGACTGCAAATAGAACTGCATCCAGGGTGCGATCGTCGTTCCGACCACGCCGATGACCATGTAGAGGTACGGGCCCTGCTCGAACATCGCCAGAGCCGGAGGCTTCAGCGTGACCTTAACGGCCTCGATCCAGGCGGGCTTGGCCAGCACTCCGGCAAATATATACGTGACATAGAAGAACGAAGCCGCGAGAAAGACCTTCTCGACGCTCTTGTACTGCCCTTTGACGGCGATCAGCCAGACGATCACGGCGCAGACCGGCACCGAGTAGTACCTTGGGATGCCGAACAGCTCCATGCTTCCCGCAATGCCGACAAATTCTCCCACAACGTTGCCAAAATTGGTAATGAGAATGCCGAGCATCATGAGGAACGTGATCCGCAAGCCGTATTCTTCGCGGATGAGATCGCTCAGGCCCTTGCCGGTTACCGCTCCCATGCGGGCGCACATTTCCTGCACTACGATTAAGGCGATCGTAGTTGGAATCATCGTCCACAAGAGCATGTAGCCGAACTGCGCGCCGGCCTGCGAATAGGTCAAGATGCCGTTGGCATCGTTGTCGACATTCGCGGTGATGAAGCCCGGGCCTACGACGGCAAAGAACAACAGGAGCCGGAACTTCCAAGTCCTCAGGAATTTCATGCGCACTGGTCACAGGGACGATTCAAATTGGTGAAACAGAACGATCAGAATAAACGCTGAATGCGGCGTCTGGGTAGATGAAATTGCAAAGACGCGCACTTTTTGTGCGTTAGTGTGGGTAACTGCCGAGCTGCGCTCGGCCTGGACGGGCGGGGGCGCCCGAGCGAACCTACAGTTTGGCTCGCAGCATGGCGATCACGTCGTCGGGCGTGATCACACCGGTGAGATGACTCTGTTCGTCGATCACCGGCAGGGTGAGGAGATTGTACTTGTCAAAAAGTTCGGCAAATTCCTTCTCTTTCGCGCCTTCGTGGCAGGAGATGAGGGGTTCCTGCGCCAATGCCAGCAGGGGAGTGGAGGCGGGCGCCAGAACGATCTTCGCCAGCGGCACCGCGCCGGCCAGGGTTCCATGCGAGTCCGTGAGATAAATGATGCTCATGCTTTCCATGCGGCCTTCGAAAGTGCGCATAGCTTCGATGGCGTCCTGGACTGAAGCCGTCACGGGCAACGCAATGTACTCGGTGGTCATGCGGCCGGCGGCGGTGTTTTCCTTGAACTCGAGCAAATCGGCCACTTCCTGCCGCTCCTCGGGCTGCATCTGTACCAGGATTTCTTCCGTCTTGTCATCGGACAGGTCGCCCAGAAGATCGGCGGCCGCGTCCGGTTCCATTTCTTCGACAATGTCGGCGGCGCGGTCGGAATCGAGCGATTCGAGGACCGATTTCTGCACTTTGGGTTCGAGCTCTTCCAAGGCATCGGCGGCGACGTCTTCGTCCAGCGTTTCGAAGACGGCCTCGCGCTCATCGGGAGCCAGGTCTTCCACGATGTCAGCGATGTCGGCGGGATGAAGTTTGGCCAGGCGCTCATGCGAAATCCGCAGCTTGACGCGCCGGAGTGGGTCGGTCTCGATGAGATCCACGAAGTCCCAGGGAATGTCACGGGGAGGGATGCGGACGAGTAATAGCCGCAGGGCGGCCGCAGGAACCACGCCTTTGAGGAGGCGGCGAACCGCGCCACGCGCACCCACATCGACGCCACCAACTTTCAGGACGAGGCGATTCTGTGCGGTGTCTTGATGAAAATCCACGTCGTTCACGCGCACTACTTTGCGCCCGTGAACATCAATCACCTGTTGATCGAGCAGATCCCGGCTGAGGAGCAGGAGCCCTTCGGAGCCATCGGCTACGCTCCATTCCGCAGCCGCCGTAGAGGCGCGAATACCTCCGATGATTGCGGAAACAGCGGTCAGGGGCAAGACGCGATTTCCCGCGGGCGTTTTGACGATCAGGAGGGCGACGCGGGAGCGGTCTTCCTGCGGGGCGAGGGCCACCTCGCGCACTCGTCCGCTGGCGGCGCCAGAGGCGTCATAGACGGTCGAGCCCAACAGCTCGCTTAACGAGACGGTGGCCATCGTCAAGAGAATACTCAAGAGTGTGTGCAGACGCCAGATGAAAGAGCGGTTTTTCTGATCGGTGGTGAGCTTGCTACCGCGGGAGCACGGGTGTTGCGCTCGGCAGGGACGGGCGAGGACGCCCGTCCCTCCACTGCCCTCGGCACGGCAGTCGTCACCTCAGCGGCTAAAGCCGGCACTGAAAATGAGGCGTTTATCGCAGCGGTAAACCGCTGCGCCACCCAAAAGCAACTGCAACCCACCAAGTTGTTCAGAGCTGCGCGTTGATTGCAAGACTTGATAATCCTAGCGGGCGGTCAGGCGGCAACCTCGCCCGCTTCGATCTCGTCTACATAACACCAGATCCAGGACTCTCCGGGCTCGATGGAGCGCATAAGAGGATGTTTCGTTTTGTGAAAGTGCTTGGTCGCGTGCTTATTCTTGGACGAGTCGCAACAGCCAACATGGCCGCAAATCAGACACATGCGCAGGTGAACCCAAGTATCACCGGTTTTGATGCAATCCTCGCATACGTGCGTGGTGGTTTGCTTTACTTTGATCTGGTCAAGGTGAGTGCATAGCTGAGGCATAGATTCCTCCGTGGGTTTAGAAGCCAGGGGCGAATGACATTATTTCGCAGTGAGCAGGCTCTCGGCAAAAGGCCATTGCTGGTCGATCCATTGTGCCTGGCAGCAAAAGCCTGTAGCGCGCGCCATGTGTAAGACTTCCTGCGCCGAATACTTGTGGCAACTCTCGGTCCAAATGGTCTCGCTCTCGGCAAATTCCACGCGCAGATCGGCGGCCGGAATGCGCACGGTTTGTCGGCGCTTCGATTCGAGATGCATTTCGACGCTGCGAGATTTGGGATTGATGCGGGCTACGTGGGCAAATTGGCTCAGGTCAAAATCGGCATCGAGTTCGCGATTGATGCGAGCCAGCAAGTTGAGATTGAAAGCAGCGGTCACTCCCAATTCGTCGTCGTAGGCCTTGAGCAATTGTGCACCGGGCTTTTCCAGGTCCGTTCCTAGGAGGAGGGAATCTCCGGGCGCAAGAATTTGGCGCACGTCCTTGAGGAATTTCACTGCGGCGGGACGATCGAAATTGCCGATCGTACTGCCCAGAAACAAAACCAGCAAGTGTTGGCCGGGCTTGCGGTGCACGGCCACCTCCCGCAACCCGTCGAGGTATTCACGCTCGAAACCCACGATGCTGATCGAATCGATATCGCTCAGTTCGCGCTGGCACATGAGCATGGCCGCATGGGATATTTCGACCGGGTAATAAGAGGTCGGCTGGCGGCGGCTGAGTGCCTCCAGTATCCAGCGAGTCTTTTTGCCACTGCCACTGCCTAGTTCAGCCACAGCGACAGGAACTTCGAGGCGGTCGTCGAGGCAGTTCACGATCTCACCTGCATGGCGTTGCAGCAACCGTTCATCGGCTCTGGTGAGGCCGTACTCGGGGAGATGGCTGATCACTTCAAAGAGCGCCGAGCCCACGTCGTCGTAGAGGTATTTGGAGGGGAGTTCCTTTTGTTGCGGGCGGGTGAGTCCTTCGCGGACGTCCGCAGCAAATTCGTAAGCGACATTGTTAAGGGCGGGAAAGTTAAGCGCTTGAGCCAGCATTTCTGAATCCCCTTCCATGGTTAACTCGGTCAAGCTCGAACATCAGCGGCTGACGCAGCGAAAACCGGCATATACATATTGGTAGTGCGGTTGGAACCAGTTGCGAAACGTGGATCGCACCATACACGCCGCCGTACGCGCCGAACCGCCCTTCATGACGAAATGCTTGCCATCGAAAAAATCAGCGGAGTATCCACGGTAGAAAGGAAATGGCTCGAAACCAGGAAACGGACCGAAAACGGTGGAGGTCCACTCCCATCCATTGCCGAGCAGATCGTGAACGCCGAAAGCGCTTTGGCCTTCCGGGAATGCGTTCACCGGCACCGGGTCCCAACGGTGAAAGTCGAAATTGCCAAGGTTAGCATTGGGCGCTTTAGTGCCCCATGGGTACGGACGAGCGTGTCCGTCGAGGGTGCCGTAGGCGGCGCGCTGCCACTCCGCTTCGGTAGGGAGCGACTTCCCTGCCCAGCGCGCATACGCACTGGCTTCCGCATGACTCACGTAGACAGGCCAGTCGAGCGGCAGTGGCACTTCGTCGAACATGGTGCGGCAGAGCCATTGCGAGCCTTCCTTGTTCCAGAACAAGGGATGTGAAATCCCATGAGCAGCTTTCCAGTTCCAGTCATCGTCGGTCCAGAACGCACGCGTCTCGTAACCACCGGCAGCCATGAACTCGAGATACTGGCGGTTGGTCACTTTGTAGCGATCAATCTCGAAGGACGGAACGTTGACCGTCTGACCTTCATGCTCATTGTCCCAGCCAAACTCCTCAGCGCTGCGAGCGAGACCCAGCGTCACTCGGCCAGCAGGAATGACGACTGGGCGGTGAACCACTGGCGCTCCCGCGAGACTCAGTAAATTTGGTTGCCGCACCTTCCTATCGAGCGGCAACTGATGAAACATGTAGGCCAGCGTTTCGACATGCATCAGGCGATGCTCGACCGCTACATTGAGCAAGGTAGGCAGCGGAAAACCGTCGCGCGTGTGCAAGATTGGTTCGAGAGCCAGGTTTGCGAGGTTCCCGTCGAGAGCTTCGCGGATATGGCTCACGTAGTCACGGACGGCTTCCAGGGAAGGCCAGTCCGAGGGCAGATCGGTGGGCAGGCCGCCGCCTACAGGATCGATGCCGAAGGCGAAGAGGCGATCAAATTCTGGATGGATGCTTTTCTGTCCAGCCGCTAGTCCGCTGAGTAAATTCCAATCAAATGCTTCGAGGTGACCCACATAGAAGATGACGCGATGACGCTCTGGAATTGGCCGCTCATAGAATGCGCTGCCGAGTGTGCCATCGCGCAACAGATTGAAAAGTGCATCGCTCCGGCTGCGCGCATCAGAAATGCGCTCCAGGAGCTGGTCCGTCACGGCTGCGTCTTTTTTTGCAACATGTTCTGCAACACGCATTCGACGCTCTCGATTCGACCCCTAAATCAGGCGCGAGGATGGCACGTGCTTACATTGGATGACGATTCGGTGTGGACGGTCGCAGCGGAACTGGGTTTATTTCGATTATGCTTATTTCGTACTATTTGAATCCTCTAGAGGTCTACACATCCACGGTAAAGCTCTCTCGTGTAAAGATTATGAAAAAGTGAGGCCACGATGAAACTGATGCTGATGCTTGTTTACACGTTCGTTGCCCTGTCGACGTTGGCGAACGCCGCGGCGACTCCGCAGGTATTTCCAACATCTTCTGGAGAGGTCAAGATCACTCCGCTTTATCACGCGAGCACACTGATTGAGGCGGGAGGAAAGATCATCTACCTCGATCCGGCTAAGCCTGCCAAGCTTGACGGGTTGCCGAAGGCCGACTTGATTCTGATCACCGACATTCACCAGGACCACATGGATCCGGCTTCGATCGCCGCAATCAGCAAGGCCGGAACCGAAATATTGGCAGCGCCCGCCGTAGTGGCAACGGTGAAAACGGCGCGGCCGATTGCGAATGGCGAAAGTGAAACCTGGCAGGGCTGGACCATTGAAGCCATCGCCGCGTACAACCTGAAGCGCGGGCCGGCTCCAGGTAAACTTTTTCACGACAAGGGACGCGGCAACGGATATGTACTTACCTACGGCGGCGTACGCTTTTACTTTTCCGGTGACACGGAAGGTATCCCGGAAATGCGCGCGCTGAAGAACATCGACGTGGCCTTCGTCTGCATGAATTTGCCTTATACCATGCCTCCCGAAGAAGCCGCGGATGCGGTGAAGGCATTCCATCCGAAGATTGTGATTCCTTATCACTACCGCGGGTCCGATCTCTCCGTATTCAGGAAAGGGCTGGAAGGAACAGGCATCGAAGTGCGACTGCTTGAGTGGTATCCGTAGTGAAGCTGGAGGAAGTGAGGGAAATCCTTACCACGGGGGACACAGGGGAACGCAGGGGAACCCGAACCCAGTTCGAAAGCTCCTGCTGTCGGTGTCAGAATAGACAAAAACAACGGTGGAGAGCGGTGCCAGATGCTTGGCCCTCCACCGTAATTGAAGTGCGTTCTTACTCTTCGGTTCCGAATCTTTTCAGGTCTTCGGGACCGTCGGTCAACACCACCGCCTCTTTGCCCTGAACCAGTTCCCGGATGTTCTCCACCACATCAGGGTTGGCCAGGGTCGTGATATCTCCAGTGTTCATGTTGTTGGAAAGGGCAGCGAGAACCCGGCGCATGAGTTTGCCGGAGCGGGTTTTTGGCATATCCGGAACGACGAGGATCCGTCGCGGACGGGCAATCTTGCCGATCATGGTTTCGATGACCTTATTGACCTTGGCAATGATCTCAGGGCTCGATTGGATACCAGGTTTCAGGGCGATATAGACTTCGGGCACGCGGCCCTTGATCTCGTCCGCCACCGGCACTACGGCTGCTTCCGCAACTTCAGGAACCGTCAGACACGCAGACTCGATTTCCTTTGTGCCCAGGCGGTGCCCGGCCACGTTGATGACATCATCGACTCTGCCGAGGATGCGGAAATAGCCGTCGGCGGCCAACACAGCTCCGTCCGAGGCAAAATAGGGCCAGTCACGCCAATCCTTGCTGTTGCGATTCTTGCAGTATTTTGCGAAGTACTGGGTGACGAAGCGGTCGCGATCGCCCCAAATGGTTTGCATGATGCCGGGCCAGGGGTTCCGGATACAGATGTTGCCTGCCTTGCCGGATCCAGCCGCGACCTCCTGCCCGTTTTCGTCAATAATCACAGGATAGATTCCAGGCATGCCCGGACCCGCGCTTCCCGGCTTCATGGGATCGATGGCCGGCTTGGTGCTGCACAGGAATCCTCCGTTTTCGGTTTGCCACCAGGTGTCGACAATCACGGCCTCGCCCTTGCCTACCGTTTCGTGATACCAGCGCCAGACCTCGGGCTCGATGGGCTCTCCCACCGTGGTCATGTGCTTGAAATGGTAGTTGTACTTCTCGGGTTCATCGTGACCGGACTTGCGCAACATGCGGATGGCCGTCGGTGAAGTGTGGAAGATGTTGACATCGAGACGCTCGGCGATTCTCCAAACCCGGCCGGCGTCGGGATAGGTGGGGACACCTTCATAGAGGACACTGGTAGCGGCCAACGCCAGCGGACCGTAGACAATGTAGGAGTGGCCTGTGATCCAGCCGATGTCGGCCATACACCAGTAAACATCCTCGGGGTGAATGTCCTGAATGTACTTGGAGGTGCCGGTTACATAGGAGAGATAGCCGCCGGTGCGATGTTGACAGCCTTTGGGCTTTCCCGTGCTTCCGCTGGTGTACATCAGAAACAGAGGCGCTTCGGCATCCATGGGGATGGGAGCCACGATTTGGCCTTTGAATTTCTGGAGCACTTCGTCAACCCAGAAATCGCGCCCTTTCACAAAAGGAGCAGCGGACGCGTTCTGGCCCTGGTGCCGCCTCCAGACCAGGACCTTGTCCACGGTCTGGCCCTCGTGCTTGGCAGTATTCACCGCGATATCGGCGGCTGCCTTGTGGTCGAGCAGCTTGCCATTGCGATAGTAACCATCCATGGTGATCAGGATGTGGCTTTGCGAATCGGCGACACGCGTTCCGCAAGCCTCGCCGCTGAAGCCTCCAAACACAACCGAGTGGATCACCCCCAGGCGAGCGCAGGCCAGCATGGTAATCGGCAATTCGGGGATCATCGGCATGTGGATGGTGACGCGATCGCCGCTCTTCAGGCCGCAGAAATCTCGCAGCAGGGCGGCGAATTCATTGACTCTCACATAGAGTTCGCGGTAGGTGACGGCTACGGGCGCTTCGGATTCCGGCTCGGCGACAAAGATCAGCGCCGCTTTGTTTTTGTACTTGGCGAGGTGCCGGTCGACACAGTTATAGGAAGCGTTGATCTTGCCGCCCACAAACCACTTCCAGAACGGCGGGTCGCTGGTATCGAGTGTCTTGTCCCAGTATTTGTCCCACGTCAGAAGATCGGCGTACTCGCGGAAGCATTCCGGGTAATTCTTCTCGCTGAAACGCTCGATGACGCTGGGATCGGTCAGATTCGCCTGACCGATAAATTTCGCGGGAGGATAGTAATATTCCTCCTCCCGCCAATGGACTGCGATTTGAGCCTCGGTGGCTTCGCTCACGATTTGTGGTTTCTGACGTATCTCTGCCATAGTAGTTGCCCCTTAAATTGCGGAATTTGGATTCACTTAAATTCGTCTCCGCCAGCGCAGTCGCGCCTGACGGAGCCAATCTTGTTTGCAAAGCTGCTGGCACGGCGTCCGGATGCTGGTGCGCCGTGCCCGCGTTATGATGAAATATCGCAAGTGGTTTGCGAAAGCTAAGCTGCGCTTGGCGCTTTCCTGCCTACCATACTTCCCTCTGGCACCGCCGGACGCTTGGCCAGCATTTCGCAGACCAGCGCCACTGCCGCCAGACCAGCGGCGGTGTAGAACGCCATCTGGTAATTGTGGTACGCGTCGAACATCCAGCCGCCGATTCTGCCACCGAGCAGACCGGCCACGCCCCAAGCGGTAAACAACATCCCGTAGTTTATGCCAGCATTCTTGGTGCCCCAGAAATCGGCGGCGGCGGCGCCATTGACAGACAATTGCGTGCCGTAGCACCAGTACACGATGAACAACATGATAAACAGACCCACTACGTGGCCGCCCACAAAATACAGAATGGGCATGGCAACCATGGAGATGCCGATCATCAGGCGCAATACGTTAATGCGGCCGAGGTGGTCCGACATCCAGCCGGATAGAATACGGCCAGAAGCATTGCCCACCGCTCCCACCACCAAACCATACGCAGCCAATGTAGTGCTGGGGATGCCTACGCTCTTGGCGAACGGCACCAATTGGCTGATGACCATCAGACCAGCCGCGCACCCTAACGCGTACCCCACCCACATCAAGTAGAAGGTCGGCGTACGCAGCACCTCGCCGGGGGTGAAGTCATAGGTGGTAGCCGCAGCTTTGGAAGCCGGAGCCGGCGTCCAGCCCGCAGGCTTGTAGCCCGCCGGTGGGTTCTTCAGCAGGAATGCGCCGAATACCGTCATCACAAAAAAGATCGCGCCCAGCACCTGGAACGTGGTGCGCCAGCCAAAGTGCGGAATCAGGTAGTTCGCGGCCAGTGGCCCAAAGATTGCCGACCCCGCGCCGTATCCGCCCACCGCCAAGCCTACGGCCAGACCACGCTTGTCGGGAAACCACTTGGACATGACGGGAATCGGAGTCGCATAACCAAAGCCGTTGCCCAACCCCCCGAGGACGCCGAAGAAGATGAAGAATTTGTTGAGGCTGTCGGCCTGAGAGCAGAGGAAAAACCCCAGGCTCACCAGGATCGCGCCTACGATAGAAATTTTGAAAGGCCCAAGTTTATCCTGCAGCCGACCCGCGACAATGAACGTCAGCGCGAAGACCACCACCGCGATGATGAACACGTTGGAAGTGTCAGCCCGCTTCCAGTGGAATTCCTTTTCGAGCGGGGCCACAAACACGCTCCAGGCATACAGCGAGCCCAGCGCCAGATTCATGGACACTCCGCCAACTACGTGCCACCAGCGATTCAGGTGAGAGGCGCTGGCTTCGGATGCAACATTTGCGTTAGCCACAGTTTTTCTCCTTTACGAGATGAAATGAGAACCGACAGCCTTTCTATGTCCACAACCAACTGCCGGCCGACACGTGCGTGCTGACTGAAGAAGCCAACCCGCATTCGAATGGAGCAGACTCCTCATGAAGCCGGCCCGACAAGCTAGAACGTAAAGATCGGCCCAAGTTCCGTGCGCTGGGCTAGATGCGACAACTTTCGCGCGACATCATACAGCGATCCGACGTTAGGCGAAAGCCCAAAATCGACCGGCGGCCGCCATCCGGCTCAGGGCTGCACCTTCTGCAAAGTGGCCGTCACGTTCACTGCTGAATCTGCTGCCACCGTAAGCTCACGCTTCCACTCGGCAAACCCTGGCATGGAAATGACGACGACGTGCGTTCCAGTACCGAGGCCGATTTCGGAAGGCGTGTTGCCCACATACCTCCAATCCACCGTGATCTCCGCACCCGGAGGTGTTGAGCTGAAACTACACTTCACTTTCTGAGAAATACCGCCCTGCGCGGAGACACTGGGCGGGGCGGGCACGACCGCCGTTGAACTCTGCTTCGGTGCAAGCGCAGACGCATTCTGCTGCGGCGCAGCGGACGGGACTGCCTGAGCTGTAACGGTTGCGCCAGTTGCTGACGGAACGGGCTTTCCGCCCGAATCCACAAGCGTGTACAGCTGACTTCGCGCCTTACCCTTGTCGTCTATGTAGTACACGGTAATGCCGTGTTTATCTCTCTTGGCTTCGAAAGTTTCTCCTCGGGGCAACGGAGTGCACTTGGAAAGCTTTGATTCCTGGGTGCAAGCGATACGGATTGGGGGCTGGTTGCCTTCCTGTACCAGCAAGGTATGCACCATTTTCGCGGCCGTAGAGGAACGGCAATACGCATCGAAAGTGATCTGGTCGCAATCCTTGGGAACACCGTTGTCGTCAGGACTCAAGGCGCGAGTTTCAGATTCCAGAACCTTGATCTCCAGCGTGCTCTTCCGTGACGCGGCGTTGGCGAACATGGCCACGAACAGAAGAAGACACGACTGCAGGACCGCCATCCTACGCATACTCATGGAACCAGTTCCTCCAAACACTGCGGATGCGTCCGTTGCGTCGCGGGTTTTCCGGGACGATCTCGGAGGCCAGTTCCGCAGATTCGGTACATTGTGATCCGTTGGCGCGCGTCGCACACTAAGTTCCTCATGTTGGAGGAGGGTTGGGGAGGACAAACTCACCTGCGGGGCCGTCGGCCGAGTGGAGTCCGTCCTCAATTTTCTGGCAGCCAGCGCAGTCAACCTGCAGTGGCCATTTCAATCATCCGGTCAAATGCCCCCGGCGGGCCAGGTTTGGCCCGCCGGGATGGAAGATGCGGTCTAGAAGGTAAAGATCGGCCCGAACTCGGTTCGGTGATCTTGCCATTCGTTGGATGGTTTACCGGCAATTGTGTAAACCGGGATGCCGTCCAGCATACGGTTGGCATAAATCGACTGCTCGAAGCCGAACTGGGCCCAGTTGTTAACTTTGTAGAACAGGGATGCAACGGCCATCTTGCCCATCGCCAGGGGCAATGGGGACGAGTCGTTGGCTCCGGTAAGTTGTCCAGAGCAAACGCCGCTGACCAGAATGCAGCCAATCGGAGTCGCGCCAGAGTTGTTCAGGTCTCGATTAACCACCTGGTCCTTGCCGACGTCGAAATAAAGCTGCCAACCAGCGTTATGACCGTGAGGATCGGCATTGAACCATCGGGAAAGCGGCAAGCCGAGCTGCACGAATCCGCCAAACGACCGGATGGGCTTCTGGGGGGCGACGACGACCTGACCAGCTGCGTTGGTGGCCAGAACAGCGCTACCGGCAGCTGCCAGGGGTCCTCCATCCTGAGTGGTGAACACCACCGGGTTGGAGAGCCCATGCATGTCGGTAAAGTAGGAGTTGATTTGGCCAGCGAAGTAGAAGCGGAGGTCAGCGCCGCGATAGGCTTGCGCCACAATGGTAAACCAGCGGGTGGGCAATTGCAGCGTGATTTGGCCGCCATACATTTTGCTGGAGGTAGTGAAGCCGGTATAGCTGGAACTTGCCAGGTATGCCGCCTCAGCTGCGTTCGGTTCGAAGCACCCCACCGAGTTGCAATACGGGGCGTTTGAAGTGGTAACGATCGATGTGCGTGAGGCATGGAATCCGCTCAGTGCGATTTGTGCCGGAGCAACTCCCTTGGCCGGGTCAAGCTGGAAACTCAAAGCCACTCTGCCTTCCCATTCGGGACGGTCGGAGTCGGCGCCTTCACGCTCGCCTTGCCCGAGTTGGCCTGCGAGACCGAGTGACCCGAGCTTCAGGATCTGACCGGAACTAGGCATCATGATCCCAAACTGAGGCTCGAGCTTAACTTTGTGCTCCTGGCTGATCGTATACACCAAGCCGCCCGTCAGTTGTGGGGAACGGGTGTAAAGGTCGCCGAAGTAAATGCCCAAGCCAGTGGTTTCCAGAATATTCGGTAACACGCCGGATCCGAATAGCGTCCAGTCCTGTCCGCCTTTGAAGAAAACGTCGGTCTTGTCGCTGGCGTGGTAATCCAGGCGAACATAGGCCAAACGCAGCTGCGGCATATTGCTGCGAATCGACGAAACGTCGCGATTATCGACTTCGCTGAAGTTGCCTTCGAAGTCGCCCTCGATCTTGCCGGTCAGGGTCAGGTTCTTCGAGACATCCGGCCATTCAAAGTTCGCGCCGAAGCGAGTGGAGCGCGCCTTGACGTGGAATTCGGGATCCTTGGTTGGGCCGGTGTTCACAGCATTGGCGGCATTCAGGAATATGCCAGGAAAGGGGAAGTCATCGCCATCGGGATCGCTGCTGTCATGCACGACCGTCGCCTTGATGAAGCCGTACGGCGCCAGCGTGATCGGGCCAGCCTTTATGCCGCTTAGACCGCCGGTCTTGGGGGGGTCGACTGGGAACACGCGAACGGGAGCAATCGCCGGGATCACCGCCGGAGGGGCGGGAACTGGCGGAGCAGCGGCGCTAGCCTGGGACGATGCCATCGCTTCCGGACTGGCAAGGGTTTCCGTAGCTGCCACCGGAACCGCCACGGCGGCGGGTTGGGCGGTTACGGCCAAATCGGCTGCGCTCAGGATTCCCTTGCGACTGAGAGCGTCGATCAGGAGTTGAAATTCAGCCGCAGGGGCTGCGTTTCTGATAGCGGCGGCCTCGGAGGGAGCAAGAACTCCCTTTTTCACGAGGGCGCCAAGCAGTGCCGCGACATTGGCATCGCTCGTGGTTGTGACCAGGCTCACACTTGGAGTTGGGCTCGGGCTGGGGCTGGCCGCTGCGGGGCTAGCTTCAGCGCTGGGTGGGTTGGCGGAATTTTCGTTTGTCGTTTTGGAATCGTTGGTGCCGGCCATCACGGGCACAGCCATGACAGCCACCACTAAGAGCATCGACAACCACAGTTTCACTTGCAACATAAGACGGTGTCTCCTTCCGGTCGCGGATTGTATCAGTACATGGAGCGCAATGCTGCTTTTTTTCGTGTCAGCGCGCCATGACTCTAATCACACAGCGGCGTGATTCCCGACAAATTGTCCTCTTTTGAAACACACGATGCTGTGATCTGCGTCACTGACGATGATTCTGGGGCATAGCAAACTCCACCCGTCCAACAGCAGTTGATCGCGCCCAAAAGGAGGTTCCGCGTGAGCGCTCTCACCGTCTCGAAGCAACCTCCCTGGCGGGTTTGCCCCGATTGAAAATCCAGCTGCGAAAGTGAACAGGAGAAAACCATGAGTCTGATCAATCCGGTAGTGCAGAAGTGGATCGATGAAGGGAAGGAAGACCCGGAAGGTTTTTGGGGACGCGCGGCCGAGCAGCTCCCCTGGTTTCGCAAGTGGGATCGAGTGCTGGATTGGACACCACCGACGTTCAAGTGGTTTGTCGGCGGGCAGACGAACCTGGCTTATAACGCGCTTGACTACCATGTGAAGCGCGGCTGGGGCGGGCATGCGGCGCTGATCTATCTTAATGAACGCGGCGAGCGGCGCATCTTCACCTATGCCCAGCTGCTTTACGAAGTCGAGCGCGTGGCGGCGGCATTGCGCGGGATGGGTATCAAGAAAGGCGACCGGCTCACGGTTTATATGCCGACCTGCCCCGAGGCCATCATCTTGATGCTAGCCACGGTTCGCATTGGCGCCATTCACTCCGTGGTCTTCGCGGGTTTTGGCGCGAAGGCGCTGGGCGACCGCGTACGCGCGAGCGGCTCGCGCCTGATTTTCACGGCCGATGTGACTTACCGCAAGGGTAAGAACACCGACCTCAAGTTGATCGTGGATGAAGCGCTGCAAGGCGGAAGTGACGTCGAGCACGTGATCGTGCTGAAACGAACAGGAACGGAAATCCCGTGGACTCCGGGACGCGACGTTTCTTGGGAAGAGTTCCTCGGCCGCGGCGACGGGCACAGCGGCGACTATGTTCCGATGGAAGCCAACGAGACGGCATTTATTCTTGCCACTTCCGGCACCACTGCGACCCCCAAGCTAGCAATGCACACGCACGGTGGCTATCAGGTTCATATTCACAGCATGGGCAAGTGGCTGTTTGACCTCAAGCCCACCGATGTGTGGTGGTCAACTTCCGACATCGGATGGATCGTGGGTCATAGTTACATTATCTACGCTCCGCTGATTGTCGGCGCCACCACGGTCGCCTTTGAGGGCGCGCTCGATTACCCGGCTCCGGAAACGAATTGGCGGACGCTGATAGAGGAGTTCCGGGTCACCGGCATTTTCACTTCGCCTACCGCCGTTCGATTGCTAATGCGCTACGGCGATGCGCCCATGCTCAAAACCAATCACGATTACCTGGAACGAGTGTTCTGCGCCGGTGAAGTGCTGAACGCTCCGGCTTGGGAATGGCTGCAGAAGAAGATCTTTAAGGACAGGATTCCGGTCATCGACCACATGTGGCAGACGGAGACCAGCGGTCCCATGTTCGGCAATCCGTATGGACTCGGACTGCTGCCGATCAAACCGGGTTCGGCGACGATTCCGATGCCGGGCATCGACGCGGCAGTGGTGCAAGTGGATGGCAAGCCTTGCGGTGCGAATGAGAAAGGCATCATGGTGATCCGGCGCCCCTTCCCGGGCTTGACGCCGGCGCTGTGGGGAGAAAAAGAGCGCTACGGGCGCGACTACTGGCAGATCATTAAGGACGTCTATTACAGCGGAGATTCGGCACACATCGACGATGACGGCTATGTCTGGTTCGCTGGGCGGGCCGACGAGATCATTAAGATTGCCGGACACCGCATCGGCACCATTGAGGTGGAAACCGCGCTGCTTACCCATCCCGCAGTGGCAGAGTCGGGAGTAGTAGGCCGCGCCGACGAACTCCGTGGCGAAGTGATATCGGCCTTTGTGGTACTCAAGCAAGGTTTCACTCCCTCGGAGGAATTGAAGAAAGCGTTGCTGGAACAAGTGCGCCATGAACTCGGGCCGATTGCCGTCATTGGCGATTTGAACTTCGTCGAGATGCTGCCCAAGACGCGCAGCGGCAAGATCATGCGGCGCGTGCTGAAGGCAGTCACGCAGGATCGGGCTGCGGGTGACATTACGACCATCGAGGATGAAGGTTCGGTGGAAGAAGCCAAGCACGCGTGGCAGCAGATGAAAGAGGCGCTGGATAAGTCGCCAGCAACCGTGGGTCCGGCTTTAGTCAAATGAGCTGGGTTTGTTAGGGACCGGCGGGCGCGTGCTGAGTATTCGTGTGAACGATTGACAGGCAGCATCACCAGCACTACGTTGGTGATTGCCCCGCATGCAATCACTTGACGAAGAACTCCTGAGACTTGTGGTTTGTCCACGAGACAAGCAAGATCTTCGCCAGGAATCTGATTGGCTCTTTTGTCCCTCCGGGCACCGCTATCGGATCATTGAAGGCATTCCGATCCTGCTTGTTTCAGAAGCCGAGCAAACCCATATTGAGGGGACTCGCGCCTTGGCCGCGGTCGAGGAAGACAACGCGAAGCAGTTGCCTCAACCGTATTTGGAGCCCGGCGAGATCGATCCGTTCGTTAAAGACGTGATCGGAGCTACCAACGGCAGCCTCTATCAGCATCTAGTGGGCACGCTCACCGAATATCCCATACCTGCGCTGCGCCTTCCTGCTGGGGAGGGCCGGAGCTTTCTGGAAATCGGATGTAATTGGGGACGGTGGTGCCTAGCGGCTGCGCAATCCGGCTACCGGGCAGTTGGTATTGACCCATCGCTCAAAGGCATCCGCGCCGCGCGCCGGGTAGCGGAGCAGTTGGGGATCCGAATTTCTTACCTCGTAGCGGACGGGCGCTACCTGCCATTTCGCGACTCGATTTTCGACCAGGTTTTTTCCTACAGCGTGCTGCAGCATCTCTCGAAGGAAAATGCGCGTTCAGTGCTGGTGGAGATTCATCGTGTTCTGCGCGAGGGTGGGCAATCGCTGATTCAAATGCCAAACGTCTTTGGGGTCCGGTGCCTGTATCACCAGTTTCGGCGGGGCTTTCGCGAGACTCGGGACTTTGAAGTCCGGTACTGGACAATCCCAGAACTGCGGCGGACATTCGGAGCCGCCATTGGTCCAGCTTCCATTACGGTGGATGGTTTTTTTTCGCTTAATCCACAAGTCAGCGATTTGCGGTTTTTTCCCTGGCACTACAAGTTGCTGGTTCTTCTGTCGGACCGCTTGCAGCGACTTTCGACGCAGGTACCGGGCTTGGCTTATCTCGCCGATAGCCTTTACGTGTCCGCTTCCAAGTGAAAGCGATCCTTGCGGATCCGGCCACCACGAGAACACTCGCTATTTGAACCCTTCGACGTAGAGCGAATGCGGCAAGTCCTTCGAGTCCCCCGGTTCATAGGGCGGAACGCTGCTCCCGTAGAGGCGGCTCTTCCCTTCTCCCGATTCCTCGACTTCGCGGAAACCGGCCTGCCTGAGCACTTCATCGAAATAGCTGAAGTCGAAGGCGGTCCGGTGCTGGCCGTCACAGAAAACAAAATTCGCGAATCGGCCGCCGAGCGAATCAAAGTGGCGCGGAAAGGAATCGGAGAACCAAGCGCTCTGCTTCTGGCTGTAGGCGGAAATTGCACTGGCCAGGTTGGGAACGATCAGTCGGATTCCGCCGCCTGACTTCAGCACCCGTGCGCATTCCCGCAGCAGCGATTGCAATTCATCCGGATAAAAGTGCTCGAACATGTGGGTGGAATATATGGAATCGACGGTGTTCGAGGGAAATGGGAGTCCGTTGCGCACGTCCAGCCAAAGATCAATCTTGTTGAAGAGGTTGCCATCGATGTTGAGAAAGCCGGGAAGGTATTTTGTGCCGCAACCAAGGTGCAGATGACGCGTCCCGTTCGCTGGACCTGGACGCATGACATAGCGGCGCAGATAGTAATTCGGCAGAGTGGCCTTGGCTATGCCCCAAAACATGATGTCTTTGTAGCGTTGGTGAAGCAAACCATCCTCCGACGAAAGTGATCGCGATTGAGGTTTCGATTGTGGTCATCGCTATTATAGCGAGCAGCTTCTGCCTGGTTATCTTGAAGTAAGGTGAGCCAGCACTCATCCCATGGCTTGGCGGTAGATCCTGACAAGGCGTTGCGCCTGGTGCGATAGTGTCAGCTTTTCCAGGATCGTCTGGCGTGCGGCCGTGCCTATGCGCGCGCATATTTCGGGAGAGCCCAGTAATGCCGAAAGCCCTTGCACCAGTTCGTCAAGTCCATCGGCAGGAATGAGCCAGCCATTCTTCCCGTGCTCAATCACTTCCTCGATTCCTTGCCCGCGGCAGGCAATGATCGGCTTGGCGCAGGACATCGCTTCGAGGTAGACGCATCCCAAACCCTCGTTGCGACTGGGCAACGCGAACACGGAACAGCATCGCATAGCCTCGGCTACTTCGGATCGGCTCTGGCGCCCAACAAACTCAACTCGCGAGCCAATGCCCAAATCTCGGACCAGGGCTTCAAATTGGGCGCGGTCCGGCCCTTCTCCGATGATGCGGCACCGAAGCCTGGGAAACGATGGTTCGAGCTTTGCCATCGCTTGCAAAACAAGTTCGTGGCCTTTGCTGCGTTGCAAGTTGCCGACTATTAGAATCTCCGGATCGGGCGATCGCGACGCAACCGGAGTCGGCGAAAAAAGAATCGGACTTACACCGTTGTGCACAACGGTGCTGTGGATTTCAGCCGTGGTTCCGGCTTTCAGAACTTCTTGCACTTTGCCGCTGATGCAGATAACCGCCCGCGCCGCACGATAGACGTCCACCGATACCTTACGACGCCAGACCGCCGGCATTCCGCCCGTAAAGCAAGTATTGAACACATCTAACCCATGGAGCGTAACCACAAATGGAATGTTCAACCGCTTCGCAAGCAACGCCGCCGCGTGGCCACAGGGGAGGGCCGCGTGCGCATGGATCAGATCAATTGGCTTCGTAGCGTGCAGTTTTTTTACTCGTGGCAACAGACAGGCGTAGAGCGACCTCCCTGCACTCGAGAGCCCGAGATTTCCAGGAATTTGCGGAAATCGCACCCATTCTGCCGTGGCCGCTGCAGTCGGTTGTTTGCGAGGATAGTAGATCGGGTTTACGGCAATCACGCTGGGGCTGACGCCGAACTGCTTAAGCTGTTCGATCGGTTCCGCGATGAAGCAACCGCTGACCTCATTTTGTCGCGATGGGAAAAATGGGGTCAGCGTCAACACGTGCACCCGTGAACTCACGTCATCGCCTGGTGACAGCTCAACTGGGGACATTAGTTTCGCTCCCTCCCAGACCGCACCAATTCCTGGGCCAGAACAATCAGGCGTTCGACATGCTCGTTCCAACTGAAATCGCGGGCACGCTGCAGGCCGTTGCGCGCAAGCTTCTCGCTCAGCTCCGGCGACTGCTGAATTTCGAGTATTCGTTCCGCCAAACCCTGGGGAGAAAAACGCGGAAAATACATTGCCGCGTCTCCGCAAATTTCGCGATGCACCGGCAAATCCGAGGCCACCACCGGCAATCCACTCGACATCGCCTCAATCAGCGGATGAGCGAAGGATTCGGCATACGCCGGAGTTACATAGATGTGACAGGCGCGATAGAGATGATGGAGCGAGCGATAGGGGATGGTTCCGAGCTCGACAATATCATGGCTCTCGCGCAAATCGTTGGCGAGTGACGCCGCCGACTCGGCTCGATAGGTTCCGGGATTCTCAGCGGAATTCAGACGGCAGGTAAGAAAGAGTTTGACTTTCTTTTGCCGCAGACGACTTTGCAAGATGGGCATCGCCCGAAATAAAGTTTCGAAATTGCGGTAATAATTGTAGTGGCTCACAAAAAGCAGGCGGAGAGCGTCGTTCGCTTGCTCAAGCTGGCTTTGAGCTGCCGTCGGTAACGGAGTTGCACAGCTCGTAAAAGCATCGAGATCAAATCCGTGGTGCACCGCCAGCACCTTCCAGCCGCTCCACTGGCCTAGTTCCTGGGCAAACGCCGCACTTGGCGCTACAGTAATGTCCGCGCGGCTTATGGATTGACGCGCCACAAAGCTCTTGATTACGGTGTCGGCCCATATCGCATAGTCTCCGCGCGCGCGAATATCGCGGAAGAAGTCGGCGGAAGTATAGAGCGAGTTGCGGGACAGAAGGATCTGCGGGACGGGAGAACGCCAAAGCGCAAAGTTGCCCGCAGAAATCAAAACCTGGGCGCCACTGCGGCGGATCAAGTTCGGCAGCACTATCTGTTCCCGAAGAAAACGCCGCGCGGCTCCGGAAGGCTCTCTGTCCTCGACCAGTAAAATATTGGGTAGCTCCCCGAACTCCGCACGCATCGCGGGGTTCAACAGCACGGTTGTTTCCACATCCAGTCGGCGCGCCAGATGGGGAATCACATTGCGCAGGTAAGTAAGGCCTCCACCCGCACTGGCGGCAAGGCCATTAATAAACAATCGGATCATCGGTTGGGAACGGCCGCACCAAAGCTGGCCGGCGCGGTGCGAGAATTCCAGGCAATAACACCAGGTGTCGGGGCGGCAACCGCTTGAGGGGCAAGATCGGCCAGGAGAAACGCGAAAATCCAGAAATACACGCAGACATAGTACCCCGCGGCAAAGAGCCAATCTTCGAAAGAGGCGTGGACCAAGCCTGCCAAAGCGACCATAGCCAGCGGAACGGAGTAGTGGTGCGGATCACAGGTTCGGTTCATCCAGGCGCAAACCTTCCATATATGCGACAGCGTTACCCCCAGGAGCGCCACAAAGGGCAACACACCCAATAGACCCACCCACTCGGCGATGGTCATGTAGCTGTTGCCGTGCTCGCGAGTGGATTGCTCGCTGGATACCAACTCTCCGACTTCCAATCCGTAATCCTCCCCGGTTGGACTGGTGCCATATCCGGTCCCGAAAAACGGATGGGCCTTGATCGAGGCAATCGACTCTTCCCAGGGGGTTCGCCGCGAACCCAGGAGTCCTTCTTCCTTGTGCCCCTTGTAGAGCACTATATCCATCAGTCCGCTGAGGCGTTGGTTTAGGGTTTCTGGAGCGAACACCCCACCAACGGCAACCAGGAGCAGCGCCAGCGCCGTCACCTTCACCAGCAATTTGTACTGGTGCAGGCAAAGGCAGAAAGTAAGGGTGGCGGCAACCGCCGCAACCATGCCCGAGCGGGCGCCGCTGAACAAGATCAGATACGCACACAGCAGGAGGGAGACTAACCGACGGAACTTCACCACGGGCCCATCGCTGATAAGCCATCCCCAGAACAGGATGGGGAATACTCCAACACTCATCGCCACACCGAGGGAGTTCGGATTGCCCCAAATCGCCATACCCAGACCGAAGTAGCAGAACACCGTGAGATAGGTTGTTATCTCGCATCCCAGTAGCAGGCCGTGAAAAAAACGATCCTCCCGGCGGAGGACGGCCAAGCGCCCACCGGAAGCGCAATACAGAAAAAGAAGCAGGAGGCTCAAAGCCTTGAGCGAAGCGGTGCGCGTCAGGGGAGAAACGGTGGCAGAGACAAACGCGGCACAGACGCAAAAGAAAGCAATCAGATGGAGCGATCCGAAAGGTGCACGCGGAGTTTTCGTCCAGACGATGAAGCCCACCAAGGCACCCGCAAACAGCACGACCCAACGTGCAATCATCCAGGCGCTTTCCATGGGGAGATTCATACCTGCCCAAGCAAAGGCGATGAGCACCAGAAGATAAAAGCGTTCGTCATACTTCCAAAGGCAGACGACGATCAACTCCAGCAGCAGGATGCCGCCCAGAACAGTACCGTCGGCAAAGTACGGGAAGAAGTGAAAAATACTATATAGCGCCAGGATCATGCCCAACCCGATGCCAACCCAGCGTAACGGGGTCATGGAAGTCATCGAGCCTCCGTGCCGGCAAAGGCGGCTGCCGCGGCCAGACCATCGGCGCAAGCTTCTGGTGAGTAGTTTTGAATTCGTTCCAGGCTGCGCGCGCTCATCTGCTGCTTAAGTTCAGGTTGCCGCACCACGGAATCTATCGCCACGCTGAGTTTCTCCGTATCCCGGGGTGTCACGACATATCCATTCCAGCCGTCTTCGAAAAGGTCGGCCGAACATCCTGCCACAC
>JBAWFQ010000106.1:0-35344 GCA_049592035.1 Terriglobales bacterium | reverse complement strand
CACCTGCCCCGCGGGGCGAAGCCACGCAGTGTGCCCACTGTATTCGGAGAAAACCAGGCGCGCTTCGCGCGCCGGGGCAGGTGAGGGCACCTGCCCCTACGTGAGCCGGCCGAGGTCGGCATCATCTATAGCGCGTACATTCCCGCCCGCGTACAATTAACGATTCGGCCTCTATGTCGGATCCTCGCCGTGGTCTCATCATCGTGAATACCGGCCCTGGCAAGGGGAAAACCACCGCAGCCATGGGGACGGCGTTGCGGGCCGTCGGCCAGGGAATGCGCGTCCTGATGCTGCAATTTCTGAAGGGCTCGTGGCATTACGGCGAGCTCGATGCGGTCCAGGCTTTCGGCGATAAGTTCGTCATGAAGCAGATGGGCCGCGGCTTCGTAAAAGTCGGCGCGGAAAAACCAGATCCCGAAGATGTGCGCATGGTGGAAGAAGCCTGGGCTGAGGCCGAAAAAGCGATTCAGTCCGGCGAATGGGACCTGGTGGTGCTCGATGAAATCAATTACGCCATCAGTTACGGCATGCTCGACCCGGCCAAGGTAGCGGAGTCTCTGAAACACAAGCCGGAAATGGTGCATGTCATCTTGACCGGAAGAAACGCACATCCGACAATTGTCGAGCTAGCCGACACCGTGACCGAAATGCGGCAGATAAAACACGCCTACGAAAAGGGCGTAATGGCACAGAGAGGAATCGAATATTAGGATCGGGTGATCGGGCCATCGGGTGATCGGGTGATCTGAACTTGGTCGCCTTGGCTTGATCGAGCTTTACAACATTGGGTGAATCGGGATTTTAGATGACCCGATGGCCCGATGACCCGATGACCCGATCAGCATGACTTGGTTCAAGCGACAATCCGGCGAGATCGACGCCCGGGGCGAAAAGAAGGTCCGCACCGAGGGCCTCTGGGTCAAGTGTGACAACTGCCGCCAGATTATCTGGAAGAAGGATCTGGAAGAGAATTTCAACGTCTGTCCGAAGTGCAACAAGCATTTTCGCATCGACGCGCGCACCCGCTTGGCGCAGCTTCTCGACAACAATCAATACGAGGTTTTCGACGGCAATCTCGTTTCCACCGACCCGCTCAAATTCGTGGATCTGAAAGCCTACTCCTCGCGCCTGAAGCAGGCGAAATCCGATACCGGACTGAAAGATGCCGTCATTAATGCCCAGGGCAAACTAAGCGGCCGCCCGGTGATCGTGAGCTCGATGGAATACTCGTTTATCGGCGGAAGCATGGGAGCGGTGGTGGGCGAAGCCATCACGCGAGCCATCGAGAAGGCGATTGCAACCCGCACCCCGATTATCATCGTCTCGGCATCGGGCGGCGCGCGCATGATGGAAGGCGTAATCAGCCTGATGCAGCTCGCCAAAATCTCCGCCGCGCTGGCGCATTTAGACGCCGCGCGGGTGCCGTACGTTTCGGTGTTAACCGACCCCACGACCGGCGGAGTGACCGCGTCATTTGCCATGTTGGGCGATCTCAACATTGCCGAACCCGGCGCCCTGATTGGCTTCGCCGGTCCGCGAGTGATTGAGCAGACCATAAGGCAGAAGCTTCCGCCAGGTTTCCAGCGCTCGGAATTCCTCCTCGAACACGGAATGCTCGATGCCGTGGTAGCGCGCAAAGATTTGAAGCCATACATAGCCAGGGCGCTAGATTTTATGGTACAGGCAGCGTAGAAGCTCACGTAGGGACGGCCGCCCCCGGCCGTCCAGCAGAGCAAAGCTCGGCAGCCCCTTTCAGCCATCAGCAGCGAAGCCAATGAAGCCCGCGCTCAGCGGCGAGCAATGAATGCCTGTAAGATTGCGTTATTCGCTGCTCAAGCTCCGGTTTGGCCCTTTGAGTGCGGTTTGCTGGATAGCCAGGAAACAAAGATTGAAACTTGTAGCTGAGAGCTGACAGCCGAGAGCTGCCCTTGTCCTACGAAACCGCAGTCGCGCAGATGTTCGCGTTGGGCCACGAGTTGGCGCAGACGCCCTCGCATAAATTCGACCTGGCGCACATGCGCGTGCTGCTCGCGGCCCTGGGCAATCCCGAGATTCGCTTTCCCACGGTGCTCGTCGCGGGCACGAACGGCAAGGGTTCGACGGCCGCAACTCTCGCATCCATCCTGCAAGCTTCCGGGCTGAAGACCGGACTCTACACCTCGCCGCATCTGGTGCGCATCAACGAGCGCATTCGGCTCAATGGCGAAGCCATCGCCGACGACGATTTCGCCCTGCTCCACGACGTGGTCGACCGCACCGCCGAGCGCCTGGTCACGGAAGGCGATCTGCCCTGGCATCCCAGCTTTTTTGAGATGCTGACCGCCATGGGCTTTGAATATTTCGCGCGCAGTCGCCCCGACATGGTTGTGCTCGAAGTCGGCATGGGCGGCCGTTTGGATGCCACCAACGTCGTGGAACCGCGCCTCAGCATCATCACCGACATCGCCCTCGATCATCAAAAATATCTAGGTGAAACCGTCGCCGAGATTGCCCGGGAAAAAGCCGGGATCATCCGGCCCGACGGCCTTGTGGTGACGCTGCCGCAACTGCCCGAAGCCAACGACGTAATCGGAAACGCGATCTTGAATGCAGGCGCACGCGCCGTGAACGCCGTGCCCTACATGCCGCCGGTATCGCCGGGAAGTGATCAATGGACGGCGCTCAGTGGCCAGTGGCAACGCTATCCGCTGGACGTGATGGGAACCGAGATCATGGTCGAGTCGCCGCTGGTCGGCCGCCATCAGTTGCGCAACCTGGCGCTGGCAATCGCGGCGGCGGTGGAACTGCACGATGAGGGAGATCTTCGCATAACGCCCGAGACCATCGCCCAAGGCATTCGCCAGACGCATTGGCCAGGCCGCTTCCACGTGGTGCCGGCCGCGGGAGACAACCCCGAGTTCGTGTTCGACGTTGCGCACAATCCCGCAGGAGCTTGGGCGCTGCGCTCGACGCTTTCAGGCGCTTACCAGAATGCGGAAACACCCCGCGAGATCACGATGGTCTTTGGCGTCTTGCGCGACAAGGCGGTACAGGAAATTAGCGAGATTCTGTTTCCGATCGCCGGGCACATAATTGTGACTCACGCCAACAATCCGCGTTCCGCAAGTTCGAGCGAGATTCGGCGAGCAGCTTCGCGTGTGACAGCCGGCATCGATATTGAAGAAGCCGAGAACGTGCGAACCGCCCTGGAGCGGGCGCAAAAGGTTGCCGGCAAGGGCGGCTTGGTCGTGGTTACGGGTTCGATTTACATTGTAGGAGAGGCGATGCGAACGCTCGGCGTCCGCATCTAAGGGTAAGTGTGGCGCGGGCATTCTTGCCCGCGAAAATGCCGGTGAACTTAGAAACTGTGAACAAGATCGCCACCACTGCGGAACCGGAAAAAGAGAGCGCCGAGCTGCGCTTGGCTGGACAGACGGGGACGTCTGTCCCTACGTGGGCTGAGAAGCTGCCGGCCCCTCGCCCCCAAATTCATCATGGCTGGCTTAGCGCTCTTCGCTCGTACTTCATTTTTGATCCGCTGATCTGGGCTTACACTCTGATCCTGGGTACGATTTCCCTGGTCTCATCGCTCGTCGACCGCAATGGTCGTTTCCAACACAAGTGCGCCCGCCTCTGGTCGTGGCTCATCATGAAGACCATCCTGTCGCCAGTGAAAGTCACAGGCATGGACGACGTAGCGACGGCCGCCCCCGGCCGTCCAATCAGCGCCAAGCCCCGCGTCTATGCCGTCACCCATGCTTCGGCGCTCGACATTCCCATCCTCTACGTTTATTTGCCCTTTCAATTTCGCATCATCTTCAAGAGCGAATTGCTCTCGTACCCATTCATCGGATGGCATTTGAAGCGTTCAGGCCAAGTCTGCATCAACCAGCAGAACCCGGCAGCTTCCATCGGCTCTATCAAGTCGGCGCTGCGAAGTCTGCGCAGTGGCATGCCGCTGGTCATCTTTCCCGAGGGTGGCCGCACCCGCGATGGCCAGATTCAACCGTTTCTGCCGGGCGCATTTTTTCTGGCCATCAAGGCGCAAGCCGAGATCGTTCCGATCGCGCTCATTGGCACTTTCGACCTGCTGCCGATGAACACCTACCACATCAAAAGCCAGCCGTTGGAGATGCGAGTAGGTGAGCCGATCCCGACAACCGGCTTAACCGTAGCCGATACGGAAGAGGTTTCAGCAAGAGTGAAAGCCGCAATAGAAAAGCTGCATGCCTCTCCAAGAACCACGTAGGGACGGCCGCCCTCGGCCGTCCAGGCGAGCGCAGCTCGGCCGCATTCTCCAGCGACCTGCAAAGCGCCTGAACGAGTCAGCGGCCAACGTCCCGCTGACAATATCCTCCGCATCCGTCATAATCTTTTGTTTGCCCGGAGGTGCCATGAAGTTCCTGCTTCTCGTATCCTTATTCATTGCTATGACTTTTCTCACAATGCCTGTCCAAGCTCAAACCGCCGCCCCCACCGCCGCCGAGGCCCAGGAGTTCATGAACAAAGCCGAGGCCCGGCTCGCCGACCTGAGTGCCAAGGTGCAGCGCGCCTCGTGGGTGCAGGAAAATTTCATCACCGACGACACGCAAGCCATAGCCGCCGACGCGATTGATGAAGTCACCGCCGTCACGACTGACTTGGTGGAACAGGCCAAGCGCTATGACGGTCTCACCCTTTCGCCGGAGCTAGCAAGAAAGTTCTTGCTGCTGAAGCTCTCACTCACCGCGCCCGCGCCCAAAGACGCCGCGCTGCGCCGCGAGATGACCGAGATCGGAGTATCGCTCGATGCCGACTACGGCAAAGGCAAGTACTGCCCCACTAAAGACGATTGTTTGGATATCACCGCCATCGAAAAATTCATGGCCAACAACCGCGATCCCGAAAAGCTCAAAGAGGTCTGGGCTGGTTGGCACGCCATCGGCCCACCCATGCGCCAGCGCTATACCCGTTTCGTCAATCTCTCGAATCAAGGCGCAAGAGAAATTGGATTCAAAGACACGGGTGCCCTGTGGCGTGCCGGCTATGACATGACGCCCGAGGAATTCTCCGCCGACCTCGAACGCTTGTGGAACCAGGTAAGGCCGCTCTATCTTTCCCTGCACACTTATGTGCGCTGGAAGCTGGCCGAAAAATACGGCCCCAACGTAGTACCACCCAACGGCCCTATCCCCGCGCATTTGCTGGGCAATCCCTGGGCGCAGGAGTGGGGTAACATCTACGACCTGCTTGGCGTGCAGGAAGACAAAGGCGGCGTCAACGTAACCGAACTGCTCAAGAAGAAAAATCTCGACCCCAAGGGCATGGTGAAATACGGCGAAGGCTTCTTCACCTCCATGGGCTTCCCGCCGCTGCCCAAAACTTTCTGGGAGCGTTCGCTCTTCACCAAGCCCGCCGATCGCGACGTAGTCTGCCACGCCAGCGCCTGGGATGTCGACAACCTCGACGATCTCCGCGTGAAGATGTGCATACAAGTGCGCGGCACCGATTTCGTCACCATCCACCACGAGCTAGGACACAACTTCTACCAGCGCGCCTACAAAGATCAGCCCTACCTGTTCAAAAACGGAGCGAACGATGGCTTCCACGAAGCGATAGGCGACGCCATAGCGCTGGCGATCACGCCCGAATACCTGCACAAAGTAGGCCTGCTGGAGAACGTCCCGCAAGAAAGCAACGACATTCCCGAACTCCTGAAGCAGGCGCTAGATCGAGTAGCGTTCCTCCCCTTCGGATTAATGATCGATCAGTGGCGCTGGAAAGTATTCTCCGGCGAAATCAAGCCCGCCGATTACAACAAAGCATGGTGGGAGTTGCGCCTGAAGTATCAGGGAGTAGCGCCTCCAGTAGCGCGCAGCGAAGCCGATTTCGATCCGGGAGCGAAGTATCACGTAGCGGCCAATGTCCCCTACACCAGATATTTCCTGGCGCACATTCTGGAGTTCCAGTTCTACCAAGCCCTCTGCCGCGAGTCGGGATACAAAGGCCCGCTCAACCGCTGCACCTTCTACGGCTCGAAAGAAGCGGGAGCAAAATTCAACAAGATGCTAGCCATGGGCCAAAGCAAACCCTGGCCCGATGCGCTGGAAGTCCTGACCGGCGAGCGGCGAGTGGATGCCGGGGCCATCCTGGAATATTTTGCGCCGTTGCAGAAGTGGCTGGACGAGCAGAACAAAGGTAAAAAAGTAGGCTGGTAAAGAGTAGAGCCGACACAGCCCAAAATCATCAATGCTCACGTAGTCGGCCGCCCTCGGCCGTCTTCGGGGCAAAGCCCCGCAGTTTGGCCGCCGTGGCCGTAGAAAACCGACCGCGCTACGCGCGGGCAGGTGAGGCACCAGCCCCTACGCAAGCAAATGATAAACTTAAGAGTTTCAGCCCCATACAAGGCGAATCCATGTCTGACAGCATTCATGTAAAGTTCCCCGACGGCAGCACCAAAGAAGTCCCGAAAGGCACCACCGCTCTTGACGTTGCCAAGTCCATCAGCCCGCGTCTGGCCGACGCCGCTCTCGCCGCCAAATCGAACGGCGACCTGATCGACCTCACCCGCCCGCTAGAGCAAGACACCGACCTGCGCATCCTCACCGAGAAAGACCCCGAGGCCCTTGAAGTCTATCGGCATTCCTCCGCGCATCTGCTGGCCGCCGCAGTTCTCGAACTCTTTCCCGAGACCAAGCTCGGCCACGGACCCGCCACCGAAAATGGATTCTTCTACGATTTCTATCGGGAGGCCGCGTTCACGCCCGAAGACCTCGAGAAGATCGAAAAGAAAATGCAGGAGCTAGTCCAGCAGAATCTCCCCTACGCGCGCGAATTTCTGCCGCGCCAAGAGGGACTTGAAAAGTTCAAGAGTGAAGGCGACTTCATGAAGTGCCATTTCATCGAGCAGTTCACCAAGCCCGATGAAAAAATTTCGATCTACAAAACCGGCAAGTTCCAGGATTTCTGCCGCGGTCCCCACCTCCCTTCGACCGGAAAGATCAAGGCTTTCAAGTTATTCAACATCGCCGGCGCCTACTGGCTGGGAGACGAAAAGAATCCGCAACTGCAGCGCATCTACGGCACGTCGTTTTTCTCGAAGAAAGATCTCGACGCTTACCTGAACAGCATCGAAGAAGCCAAGAAGCGCGACCATCGCGTGCTCGGAAAACAGCTCGACTTGTTTTCCATCCAGGAACTGGCCGGCCCCGGCCTCATTTTCTGGCATCCGAAGGGCGGCATCATCCGCAAAGAGATGGAAGACTGGATGCGCGAAGAGTATCTGCGCCGCGGCTACTCGCTCGTCATCACGCCGCACGTGGCACGCCGCCAGCTGTTTTTCACCTCGGGCCACGAGGGCTACTACTCGCAGAATTTTTTCGACGTCATGGAACTCGACGATGCCGAATATCGTCTCAAGCCCATGAATTGCCCCGGCCACATCCTCATCTATAAGGATTCGCTGAAGTCGTATCGCGATCTACCCGTCCGGCTCGGCGAAATGGGCACGGTCTATCGCTATGAGCGCTCGGGAGTGATGCATGGACTGCTGCGCGTCCGCGGCTTTACTCAGGACGACGCTCACATCTTCTGCACTCCCGAACAGATCGAAGCGGAAATCGTAGGCTGCATGGAGTTTGCCCTCGCAGTGCTGAAGGCTTTCGGATTCGATAAATTTCAGACCGAGCTTTCCACCTGGGATCCAAACGACAAGAAAAGCTTTCTGGGCACCGACGAACAGTGGAACCTAGCCAACCATACGCTGGAAAGCGCGCTGCAGAAACTGAACATCGAATATAAGACGATCCCCGGCGAAGCTGCATTCTACGGCCCCAAGATCGACGTAAAGCTGGTTGACGCTATCGGACGTCTGTGGCAACTCTCGACCGTCCAGTTCGACTTCAACCTGCCGCAACGCTTCCAACTCGAATACGTTGCCGAAGACGGCACTCGCAAGCAGCCGCTCATGGTGCACCGCGCCCTCTACGGATCGGTCGAGCGCTTCTTCGGCGTCCTCATCGAGCACTACGCAGGAGCGTTCCCGGTCTGGCTCTCGCCGGTGCAGGTAGCGATGATCCCAATCGCCGAGCGCCACGTCGCGTACGCCGAAAAAGTCGCCTCGCAACTGCGAACAGCAGGAGTGCGCGTGGAAGTCGACGCGCGCAACGAAAAAATGAACGCGAAAATCCGCGAGCACGCCATGCAGAAAGTCCCCTTCCTGCTGGTAGTAGGAGACAAAGAAGCTGAAGCCAATAAAGTAAACGTCCGCACGAGAGGCAAAGAAAAAACCGAAGACCTGGCCACGCCGGAGTTCGTAGAGAAGATCAAAAAGCTGATCGCCGAGAAGAGCGCAACGCTGTAGCCGTCCCTACGCGAGATTCCCTACGTGAGCTTCACACTCTCCAATAATCCGCGCGCCACTCCCGAATCGCTTTCTTGATCTCCGCCGCCGCCAGCTTCTCGTTAAGCGCTCGCGCCGCCAGCGCGGGCAGTTCGCCATCGGACGCGAAGCGCAACGCAATAAGCTGCGCTTCCGTAAGTTCCCCGATGCGCGGACGAAGGCTTGGGTCGAGCAAGGTTGTGAGCCGCAATCTTTCTTCCAGCCGGATCACCCGATCCTGCACCTTAAGCGAATAAAGCCTGACCTTAAAAACGAGGAGCACCGCCGCGACCATGAAGACCACCAACCACGCAGAATGCAGTCCAGGCCGTCGGACCAAATGGACGATACTCGTGATCAGCGTGATAACAAAAACCGGCAGGATGAAAAAGTGAAAGAGCGGATCATACCGCGTGTGATGCGAATAATTCTGCGGAGATGCGTCGGCCATGGGAGGAACCTCCAAGTGAAGCTGCAAGCATCATCGCACGTTCGATGCTCACGTAGCGGCAGAGCCTGCCCTGAGCCTGCCGAAGGGTGCCTCACCTGCCGCGCGGGCGAAGCCCGCCAGTCCGCTAAACAATGACTGTGCACTTTCTTGCAACAAAGCTAACTTGTCTTGAACCCCGAATGCCACGCCGCTGCAATCCCGATTGACAGCGCCGCCGGCCTGAACCATACTTTCCGCCACGAAGCGCCTTCTGCTTCACCCCCAGCTTCGCATCTCTGATGGAGGAAGTTCCATGACGAAGTCTCGTTGGTTCCAGGTTCTCGCTCTCACGGTGATTCTTGCCTGCATGGTTTGCGGGCAACAAGCTCTGGCGGAAAATCCACATCACTTACAGATTCGGGCCGTAAACATTAATGGATTTGAGTCACAAAAAGGTGCCAAGGAAAAAAAGGTCCTCGAGCAGCTCTCCTCGGGTTTTGGCGTTCTGCCTCCGGTGGATGGTAGTGGCAATGACGAGTGGCCCTGTTTCCCCAACCAGAACGCGAACGGTGCTGACTGTTCCAGCATCGCAACCGGTGGAGTGGTCATTGGTCAACCAGCTTTCACGCAGTCCTTCAGCGCCTGCGATGCGGATAGCGACTCCAGCACCAACTGCGGCCAGGTCTTTTCGTTCTACGAAGACGACACGGGCGATAACACCGACGATCTCGTCGTCTCCATCGTAGTGAAGCAAGGCAAGAATTACATTATGGACACGGGCCCCTACAACTTCGGTCCCAACCCCTTCTCCCCAGGCACGGTCATCGTCATTTCTGACGACACGGCTTTCGGCACCTTGGGGCAAACCGGGCCGGGCAATGGGTATTGCGCCGGAAGCACGGAAACCTGCGTGAACCCCGTTCCCGGCAAAGCCACCGCTACCTTTACCATTACCGTCGGTATTTCGACGATCAAGGCTACAGTCAGCATGTTCTTTGAGTAGCCAACCGTCGCCGAGCTGCGCGACCCGAGCCCCATCCTGTGCGCTGCTTTATGGTGCGCGGGATGGGGTTTTCATCGTTATGGTGGGAGACTGTGCGACGGAGATTGTCCAGACTGGATGTGCGGCAGATCACAGCTTCCTGGCGCCCCGCCAAAGTACAATTCCCGCCTTGAGCGGCCTGAGCCCAGGGCCGATCGAAGCGGGAGGCCCTGTGACCGATCCAATCTTCGGAGCGATGTTCCAAAGCATCATCGATGGCGCGCCCGATAAGGCGGTGGAGTTGGCGCAGCAGGCGCTGGCCACTGGCATCGATCCGCTCGAAGCGATCAACCGCGGATTTGCCGCGGGCATCAAATTCGCCGGCGATCAATTCGGCTGCGGCCAGATGTTCCTGCCCGATCTGCTCGCTTCGGCTGAAGCGATGAAGGCTGCCATCAAGGTTCTCGAACCCGAGATGCTGCGGCGCGGCTCCGAGCGTGAGACGCTCGGCAAAGTTGTCCTCGGCACTGCCCGCGGAGATATTCACGACATTGGCAAGAATTTAGTCGCCACCATTCTTGCCGCCAGCGGATTCCAGATCTTCGATCTCGGCACCAGCGTCACTCCCGAACAGTTCGTGGCCAAAGCCAAAGAAGTCGATGCCGACATCGTCGGCGTCTCCGCCTTGCTGACCACGACCATGGCAGGCCAGAAAGCCGTGATCGAAGCGCTCGATCGCAATGGCTTGCGCCCACGGCTAAAGGCGATTATTGGCGGCGCTGCCGTCACCTCGAAATGGGCAGCGGAAATCGGCGCTGACGGCTATTCCCGCAATGCCATCGACGCCGTCGAACTGGCCAAAAATCTGATGGCAAACAAAACTGCGGACAAAGGACTGGCCTCGGCGTGAGACCCAGAATTCAACTCCTAAGTCCTGAGCTCATCGAACGCATCCTGCGCGAGGCGTTCGAGTTGCTGATGAGCCCCGGAGTTAGAGTCGGCTCGGCGGTAATCGAGTTATTAAGTTCCGCAGGAGCCGAGGTCAACGACGGAATAGCCCGCATCCCCGGGCCCCTCGTGCGGCAATGCCTGGCATCGGCCCCGAGCGATTTCTATCTGTACAACCGCCAGGGAGAAAAAGCCGTTCACTACGGCGGCGACGATGTGCATTTCGATCCCGGCTCCTGCTGCGTGCAGATGCTCGATCCCGAAACGCTCGAAGCCCGTCCGTCCGAGACTCGCGATCTGGTGCGCATCGTCCAAGTCGCGGAGATGCTGCCGCAGTTCGCCGCGCAATCCACCGCCGTCGTGTGCAATAACGCCGTCGTGTGTAATAACGATGATGCGCCCAGCGGCATCGGCGATCTCTATCGCCTGTTCGTAGTGCTGCAGCATTCCGACAAGCCCGTAGTAACCGGATCTTTCTCCGCCGCCGGACTGCAGGGAATGATTGATCTACTGATTGCCGACAGCGGCAGTGCAGACAAGCTGCGCCAGCAACCGCGGGCTGTGTTTGACGTGTGCCCCTCGCCGCCCCTGAACTGGTCGGAATTCGGATCGCACAACTTGATCGATCTAGCCCGCGCCGGAGTGCCCGCCGAAATCGTCTCGATGCCTTTGGCCGGTGGCACTGCGCCCGTAACCCTCGCCGGTTCGGTGACGCAGCACGCCGCGGAAGCGCTCGCCGGCATCACCCTGCATCAACTCGCGCAGCCCGGCTCACCCATCGTCTGGGGAGGAGCTCCCGCCATCTTCGACATGCGTACCGGAGGCGCGCCCATGGGCGCAGTCGAAACTGCCATGCTGAACATGGCGTGTACCGAAGTTGGCAAGCATCTCGGCCTTCCCACTCACGGCTACCTGGTCGCGACTGATTCGAAGCTAGTGGATGCCCAGGCTGGCGCCGAAAGTGCGCGGTCCGCTATGTTGGGAGCGCTAGCCGGCATCAACATGATTTCGGGAGCCGGCATGATCGAATCGCTCGCCTGTTTCAGCGTTGAAAAGCTGGTCATTGATGCCGAGTCAATCGCCTCGGCGCAGCGTCTTGCGAGAGGCATTGAAGTTCGTGGCGACGACGTTAGCGGTGGAACCTTGGCCACCGCCGCATTCGCGCAAACCGGACTTTCCGGAGAGTTTCTGAAGCTGAAAGAAACGCGCGCCCTGTTCCGCCAGGAGCAGCATATTCCCTCGTCCGTTATTGATCGCAGCGCGCGCGGCTCGGAGCCAACCGCCGATATTCTCACCCGAGCCCGCACCCGAGTCGAAGAACTGGTAAGCCAGTATCGCAAGCCATCTCTTCCAGAAGACGTGCTCAGAAAATTTGAGGCCATCATTGCTCGAGAAACTGCTCGCGAAACCAATCAGTCGTCGCTAGTAAGCACGAAGTAAGCAGGGAGCCAGCACTCTTTTCCGAGGAAGAAATTTGAGGGCGCCAAAACGCTGCAGCCGTGTGTCTTCGGCTTTGTAGACCACACCCATCCCGCCGACACCCAGCTTTTCAAGAATGCGGTAGTGCGAAATGATCCGGCCGATCATGCGTCGCGAATCCTACAAGGGCAAAACCGCCAAGTCAATTGCCGACACGTGCGCGCGGCTGCGGTGACGGTGGGTTGTAGGCTTCCCACTTTTCGCTGGCGACGCTCTTTTTGTACTCTGACTCCGCGTCGTCTAAAGCCTCTTTGAGCGTCGGGTGCAGGCGCACCTCCGCGTTCGATCTTTCCGCAATGATCCTGGGATCTGTCTGAACTACTCGTCCCTCGAAGATACGCACCTGGAATTGTTCCTGCTCGACCACTGCGATCTGCCGATAGAGGGCCTTCGATGCGAATGGCTTCATCTTGTACAGCACGCGGTTGAGATGCACTTCTCCGAGCATGGTCGAATCCTACACCGCAGCCGATGCAGCCGCAAGATAGCGCTTTGACGAAGTTGTTGCTCCGCACGTTCCAGTAGTCCCGTCAGAAAAAATTCTGAGATGACTCCGGTAATTAGCGGTGCGCAGCAGATCCCGCTAAAGTTCGGAATGGGGTGAAAGTATGAAGCGAGTATTGATCTTAATTCTGGCGCTATCGACCTTGGTTGCGGCGCGGGATAAGAAGCCAAAGGTCCACCCGGGACCCTACGTATTCTCCAGCAAATCGTCGGCGCAAACGCTCAAGGCGCTAATCGTCCAGGAGAATCTGAGAGAAGGCTACACGCTCGATTCCGACAATCAGCTCCAGTTCCGCTTCTCGCAGCCGGCACAGATGCCCCCCGTCGATGCGATTTTCACCGCCTCCAGTGTGTGTAAAGGGATGACCACCAAAAAAGTGTGGCTCTACGCGCTGGCGGAACTCAATGGCACAACAAAAGTGACGGTTCAGCCTCTCTGGGAATATCCCGACGATTACTGCCAAATCCAAACTCAAGGTTTTATCTGGAGCCGGCCCGAGGAGATGGCGGCATTTCAAGCCATGCTAGATAAGGCTCCCACTTCTGCTGCACAGGCTCCAACTGCAACCCCTGCTCCCACTCCAGTCGCCTATCAACCGCCAGCGGAGCCTGCCAAGCCATCCACGGCGCAGCCTGCTTCGCCAGTTGAGAGTTCGGAAGTCGCCTCGGAAGACGCCGCACGCCGGGCCAAGCAACATGCCGCGTGTCTCGAATTGGCGAAGGATAACCCCAGCATCATTTGCAAGTAAGCATCGCTTATCAGGGCCGATGGGTGCCCCACTCATTCGCGCAGTTTGCGAATGAGTGGGATTCCACGGAAGCGTTGAGCTAGGCTCTTGCATTTGATTTTGCCTTTGGTAACGCAGCACGGCCGTCCCCAGCACGCCTGGTTTTGCCTCCCGTCTATTCCATTAACAGCCACGCGCTCGGTTGGGGCGAGCCGGTGCGAGTGAAAGAAGGTCAGAAGGTGCTGTTTCGCATTCTGAACGCGAGCGCCACCCAGCAGCATCGCATCGCCCTGCCCGCTCACAAATTCAAAGTCGTCAGCCTGGATGGAAACGCTGCGCCGTTCCCGCGCGAAGTAGACGCGATCGAAATGGGACCAGCGGAGCGCGTGGACGCTGCCGTCACGATGAACCACCCTGGCGTGTGGATTCTCGGCGAGACAAACGATCAAGCACGGAATGCCGGGCTGGGCGTCGTGGTGGAATATGCGAATCGCACTGCAACGCCGCAGTGGACCGCTCCGGCGAATACTTTCTGGGACTATACGATTCTTGGGAGGGAAGCGGAGACTCCCCAACCGGCAGGCGGCGTCGTGCCCCTCGTCTTCCGCAAGAAATTCGCTGGCAACCGATGGGTTGATAACTGGACCATCAACGGTAAATCGTTCCAATTGTTGCCATAAGTGAAGGAGTGCAGCCCAAGGCCCGGGAGCACGACGCAAAGCGCAGTGGCTTGAGCGCGCCCCAGCCCGTCTTGCGCTCGTAACCGGTTGGCAGGCGGCATTTAATCCGTGCGTGGCGTCGCGCTGGCGAGCGCAAGAATCGCTCCGGCAAACAGCAGCGTGTCAAAGAAGTAGTTGATCCCCTCAACCTTGACGTCGGTGCTCGGGTTGGCCAGCGACGCGATCAGGATCGGCCCATAGATGAACAACACAAGGAGCACAATCCACGTCCCGAGATAAGTTGCCGCCATCCGCGTCGTCTTGGCCAGCACAATGCTTGCCCCGGCAACCAGAAGAATTGCGCCTGTCAGATAGCTTATGAGCAAGTGCCCCGGAATCCACGCCGGCATCAGCTTTTCGAGCGGGACTCCGGGAACGTTCGCTGGGTGCAGAAAATGCTCAACCCCAAAAAATATGGCGGCGATCCCGACCAACACGCGGCCCACGCTTATGAGCTTGCTCCCGCTTTGCCCTTGGCCTTGCTGGCGCAGGGCGTTTCCCGCAAGCATCCAGCCTCCGGCCCCGAATGAGCTTTCGCGGAAGACAAACGTCCATGCAAACCTGTCTCTGGGGCTGGCGAAAACTCCCGGGATCATCAACATTGCGACAAAAGAAAACATCGCGATCCCGAACAGCAGCCCGGACCAGCGCACCTGAATTTTTGTGGCAATGCTCAACGACGCGGCCAGCAGCGCGAAGCCAAAGAAATAAGCCCAAAACAATCGCCACGGCATATACGAGGGCACTATGGGCAGCACGGATCCTACGTCCGAGAGATGCAGGGCGCCGAAGACCGCCAAGGGAGCCGCGAAACACAAACTGCTCAAGGCTACGACCTTGTCCAAGCCGCTGGCCCGCGCGATATCGGTCTTCGCAGCCCACAGCGCAACCAGGAAAACCAGGATGCCGGCGCTGCACATCGCAACCACCGTGCGAGAGATCCCAAACAATGTGGCGAGATTAGTTGTTTGCATGTGGATGCCAGGCGTAAGCCTGCGTGCTCTATCTTGCTCGATTCTCGGCTTACCAGAGTGCTGAAAAACTAAGTTTCGTATCAGGGTATCGCTTTAGCGATACCGCAAGTCGTCTGAAATCAGATGCCCCTTTAGGGGCCGAACCTGGAATTCAACTTTTTCAGTAAACTCTTACGCCTTATAGAATTTCCGCCGGCGACTGCCATTTACGCCGGCAGCACTGCTATCCGTTGGAACGCTGTCCGCTAAAAAAAACGTGCTGCTACCGATCCAGAATGCCGCCAGGTATTGAAGATTCCTCTTGTAAGTACGGGTGACCGTATATTCCTTTCCACCTTTTACACGGAAACCATATTCTCACGGAGAAACTCCGTGGTGGAAACTGAATTTAGTACACCACCGGCGCCTTAGCAGGGGCGCGGCCAGTTAGAAAGTGTTCTAGACTTGAAACCTATGCCTTGCATTGGAAAACTCCTCCTAAGCGGAAACGAGGCTGTGGCTTCAGCTGCGCTGGATGCCGGTATATTGCTAGGAACCGGGTATCCCGGAACGCCCTCCACGGAAATCCTCGAATACTTCGACCAACTGGGCGGGCATGCGCAGTGGGCGCCGAATGAGAAGGTCGCGCTGGAGGTCGCCATCGGCGTTGCCATTGCCGGCGGCCGCGCCATCGCGACCATGAAGCACGTGGGGCTCAACGTGGCTGCCGATCCCTTCTTCACGGTTGCCTACATGGATGTGAAAGGAGCGCTGGTCGTCGTTTCGGCCGACGATCCCGGCATGGCATCGAGTCAAAACGAGCAGGACAACCGCCATTACGCTCGAGCCGCGGGGGTTGCGATGTTCGAGCCCTCGGACTCGCAAGAAGCATACGATTTCACGCTGCAGGCGATTGCGGCTTCCGAGCGATGGCGTGCTCCCGTGCTTCTGCGCCTCACGACGCGCGTTTGCCACTCGAAGACGCTGGTGCAGCGTGCCGCGAAGAACTCCGTGCCGGCGCCGCTGACTCCGCACTGGAAGCCCGATCTGAAAACGCAAGTCATGATTCCCGCGTATGCGCGCCCGGCGCACCATCGCCTGCGCGCAAAACTGGCGGAGATGGCGGAATGGAATGAGCAGCACGGCCCCAACCAGATCATCGCCGGCCCTGCCGATCTCGGAATCATCACCTCCGGTATCTCTTACCAGCACGTGCGCGAGGCAGCCCCTCAGGCAAGGGTTTTGAAACTGGGCATGACCTATCCACTGCCGCTTGAGATGATGCGCCAGTTTGCGCAAGGAGTGAAGCGGTGCCTGGTAGTCGAAGAAGGCGATCCCTTCCTGGTCGAGAATGCCCGCATGGCTGGCATCTCGGTAGAAGATAAGCCCTCCATGTATCGCTTCGGCGAACTCAACGTTCCTCGTGTGCGCCGCATCCTGAGCAACGACACCACGCCCGAACCCGCACCGGTTCCCGGCAAACCGCCTGAGCTATGTCCCGGTTGCCCGCATCGCAACGCGTTCAGCGCGCTGAAAGATCTCAACACCATTGTCTCCGGCGACATCGGCTGCTACACGCTCGGCGTGCTGCCCCCGTTTGAGGCTTTGCACATCTCGGTTTGCATGGGCGCATCCATCGGAGTGGCTCTCGGGTTGCGCCACGCTCTCCCGCCTGAGGAAGCAAAACGAGTCGTGAGCGTGATCGGCGACAGCACATTCGTTCACACGGGGATTCCCGGCATCGTCGAGATGGTTTACAACCCACCGCCAACCGGACACGTGGTGATGATCCTCGACAACGGCACTACCGCTATGACCGGCCTGCAAGAGAATCCCTCAACGGGGCGCACACTGAATCACCGGCATACAGGAAAAGTGGTGTTGGAAGAGTTGGTGCGTTCGCTCGGCGTTCCCAACGTCCACGTCATTGACGGAACCACGGATCCGAAAGGTCTGGAGCGTTTGATCAAGGAGGCGATCGAGAAGCCGGAGCTCACGGTGATCATCAATCGGCGTCCGTGCCTGCTTGCCGCCAAGTTGATCAAGGAATATGAGAGGTGCTATGAGCAGCAGCCAAGTCACTAACGTTGTGATTGCGGGCTTGGGAGGACAAGGCGTGCTGAAGGCGTCCGACATTCTTGCCGACGTCGCCTTTGCCGCCGGACTGGATGTGAAGAAGAGCGAAGTACACGGCATGAGCCAGCGCGGCGGATCGGTTGCGAGCGACGTGCGCTTCGGAGAACACGTGTACAGTCCCATGGTTCCTGAAGGCGAGGCGGACTATCTCGTCGTCGTCTCTTCCGATCAGGTTCCGGTGAATCGGCATCTTCCGAAGACCTCGGGAACGCTGCTCGAACCGGCGCAGTTCAACTTCGACGAGCTTCGCAACAAGAAGAGTGTGAACGTGGCTTTGCTCGGCGCATTGAGCCGGCACCTCGAATTCTCTGCGGAGGCTTGGATCGAGGCCATCCGCCGGAATTTTCCGGAAACGCTGTTGCAACCGAATCTCGACGCGTTCCGTCTCGGCAGCCGGGCCGAATCATCACCGGAGTGATCCCGAAGAAGGGGCTGGCCCATTTTCACGCCGGGTGCGCCACTTCTCGCGTTTTTCGAGAAGTGGCTTCGCCGCCTACAGCACCAGCTCCATCCAAAGCGCGCTCTCAACCGGAATCGCAGAATACGGTGCAATCTCCACGAACCCCAGCCTGCGATAGAGTGCGATGGCGTCCTGCATAGCCGAAGCAACCGTATCCAGCCGCATGCGCTCATAGCCGATTGCGCGCGCCTCGGCGATCAAGCGTTCCACCAGCATCCGCCCCAGCCCCAGCCCCCGATCGCGCGGACGCACGTAAAGCCGCTTCATCTCGCAGATTCCGGACTGAAGCGGACGCAACGCGATGCACCCGGCGGCGTGGTCTGCGTATCGCGCTAGCAGCAATCGCCCGCTCGGCGCGCCGTAAGCTCCCGGCAGGGTTCTCAACTCCTCATCGAAACTTTGGAAGCACAAACTGAAGCCCAGCGACCTGCCATATTCGACAAAGAGCCCGCGAACTTCGTCGATGTGTTCAGGCGACGTGGCCTGAAGCAAATCAATCTTGTGATCAGAAGTCATTGCGCCGGGAGCCAGCCCATCAAATAACCAGTGAGGCAATAATGACAGTGTAACAAGTACCCGCATGTGGCTTCTTAGCCACATGCGTCCCCGAGCGTTATCAACAACTTACAATCCGCGAAACTTGTATGTACACATAGATACGTATACAAATACATCTACACAATATTCCACGTGAAACACTTCTCCATTTTGTAAAGGTTGCGCTCGCGGCACCGGACGATTAAGATTCTTCCACTCCCATGTCCGAAGTCATTACCACCGAGCCCGCGGCCCCGCCCACCGCTTCCGTCTCCGAACCCTCCGTCGAGGTCTTCGCCGTGTACGGCGTCGAGCCCGAAATTCAGGCCTATGCCATGGCCAAGTACTCGCGCTCCGCGCTCTCCATGAAGGAGTCGCTGAAAGAGATTACTGCGCAGAAGGCTGAGAAGTTCCTGAACACCTTCTACTTCCAGTACGGACACCGCTCCATCGCCGACCTGGCCCACATCGCGCTCGCCATCGAACGCCTCTCCATCCTCGCCGCCATCGTAGTAGCCGACGAGCAGCGTTGGGACGGTCAGGAGCGCTCCACGCGCTACCAGGATTTCCGCAAGAGCGGCTACTACACGCCAGTTTTCGCCGATGCCTCCTCGCAGACTCTTTACCGGGAAACCATCGAGTCTCTGTTCACGACCTACGAAAAAGTGTCGCAGCGCACGTTCGAATACCTGGCCAGCATCACGCCGCGGCCCGCCGAAATGAAGCCGGACGCTTACGAACGCACTCTGCGCGCCCGCGCCTTCGACATCTCGCGCTACCTGTTGCCGCTCTCGACCAACACTTCGCTCGGCGAGATCGTCAACGCCCGCACGCTAGAAACACAGGTCGCGCACCTGCTCTCGCAACCGCATAAAGAAGTCCGCGATCTGGGAGCGCTGCTAAAAAAAGCCGCTATTTCTCCGGCCTACAACGCGAACGAAGAATCGCTGCGTGCGCTGGTGGCCGAGATTCGTGCCGTGTCGCCCGAGATCGCCGAACGCGCCGAACGCGAGCTCCTGCGCGACGTGCGGGTCGCGCCCACGCTGGTCAAATACGCCGACCCAAATCCCTACGAAATCGAGACGCGCCGCGAACTGCACCAGGCCGCCACTGACCTGATGCAAGGCGCAGCCATCGAACCCGCGCCGCTCGTCGATCTAATTGACGACGATTTGGTGGATACCGACCCGCTCGAGATCGACCTCTCCACCACGCTGCTGTACGGACATTGTCATTATTCCTACCGGCAGCTTCGCCGGACCATCGAGGCGGCCGGTACGTCGCGCCGACGCGAGATCATCGACATTGGCTTGCGCCATCGCGGGAAGCACGACGAATTGCTGCGTCCCTTCTCCGCCGGACAGCAGTTCCGCTTCGACATCCTCATGGACATCGGCGGCTTCCGCGACATGCACCGCCATCGCCGCTGTGTCCAGATCATGCAGGATTTCACCACCGCCCACGGCTTCGATACTCTGCCCGAAGTCGAGGCCGCCGGCGTGCGCTCCGATTACGAATCGGCGATGAAGCGCGCGGAAACCGCTGTGCAGACCCTTTCCGCAGCCGGAGGTGAAGAAGCCGCGCCAAACGCGCAGTATGCGATCCCGCTCGCGTTCCGCAAGCGCACGCTGTTCAAGATGGACTTCGCCGAGGCCGTTTACATCTCCGAGCTGCGGACCACGCCCGCCGGACACACGTCTTATCGCAACGTGGCCTATGCCATGTACGAAGCCGTCGCCGCGAGATATCCGGCGCTGGCAAAATATTTTCGGGTGCACGATGTCCGCGAGCCCGTGGATTTGTTGAAGCGTTGAGAATGTGTGGAGCGAGCCAGAAATTGACGCCGATGAATCCGCGCCTCTAGAATCAACCTGACACATGCCCAACTACGAATACCTCTGCAAAAAGTGCGGCCACCGTTTTGAAGAAATCCGTAAGTTTTCCGACAGGCACCCCAGGAAGTGCCCGGAGTGCGGAGGCGTCCTCGAACAGGTGATTTCGGCTCCCGCGGTGCAGTTCAAAGGCTCAGGCTGGTACGTAACCGACTACGCCAAGAAAGGCGCGTCTTCCTCGGGATCTTCCGCGTCCTCTTCTTCCGACAGCGACAGCTCGTCGAAAGAAGCGAAAGAGTCCAAGGACGCGAAGGGAACCAAAGATACCAAGAAGGACGACAAGCCCAAGTCCGATACACAAAAAAAACAGAAGAAAGATTAACAGAAGAAAGACTGATGGTCGGGTAAGCCGCTTACCGGGTATGAGTGGCACGCTCGGGCATGCCGACGATCACGGTGCGCCGGCGCGGCAATTCTTCCTCCGAGATTTCCGCCAGGAATTGCAGGCTGATGCCCAGTCGCTCGCATTCCTGACAGGCCGCGTCGTTGAGAAAATAGACTACGTCTCCACCGAATCGATCTTTGGCACGGCGGCGTTCGTCGAGGTCGAAGGGGCTTACCGAATAGACTTTGATCGCGGGATGTTCGCGCAGCACTGCGCTCAGTTGGCGTTGGAAGTTAAGCGCTCCCTGCCGCACTTGCGTCATGGTGAACGAGATCACGCGATAGGGCATACTGGCACGGGAAGAATAACAGCTTTAGCAGCGGACTAGGCCATTGGCGGCTCGGCGTCGCGAAAGCGAATCTAGGGGGAGGTTCACGTAGGGGCAGGTGCCCTCATCTGCCCAGCCGAGCGCAGCTCGGCAGCTGCTTGCGGTGCCCCGAACCCTGAATCTTTCCTATTCCGCCGACATCTAAACGGTCTGAAATAGTCGTTACAACGACTAATATTCTACGACTGACGAGGAGGCCCCTATGATCACCATTCGACCGAGCCAGGAGCGCGGCGGCGGCGACTACGGCTGGCTGAAGACGCACCACACATTTAGCTTCAATGACTACTCCGATCCCAAGTGGATGGGTTTCCGTTCGCTGCGCGTGATCAACGAAGATTGGGTTGCGCCTAATGGCGGTTTCCCCACCCATCCGCATCGCGACATGGAGATCATCACCTATGTCCTGTCGGGCAAGCTTGAGCACAAAGACAGCCTGGGCACAGGCTCGGTGATTTTGCCGGGCGACGGGCAGCGCATGACCGCTGGGCGCGGCATCCGCCACAGTGAGGAGAATCCATCATCGAATGAATCGGTGCACCTGCTGCAAATCTGGATTTTGCCCGACAAACAGGGATACGAACCCGGCTACGAGCAGAAGAGTTTCCCCGAAGCGGAGAAGCGCGGCAAGCTGCGGCTAATTGCCTCAAACGACGGCGCCGAGGGTTCGGTAAAGATCAATCAGGACGCGAAACTGTTCGTGACTTTGCTTGCGCCCGGAGAAGAGGTGACGCATTCGCTTGGCGCCAAGCGTTACGCATGGCTCCAGGTAGCGAAGGGCGAAATCGAATTGAACGGCCACAAGCTGCATCAGGGAGACGGTGCAGCCATCAGCGACGAGAAAAAGCTGACTATCAGGGGAGCGGAGGATGCGGAAGTGCTGCTCTTCGATCTGGCGTAACAGATCGGGTCATCGGGTGATCGGGTCATCGGGCCATCGAACGTCAAAGGCTCTTGAACTTAGATCACCCGATCTTGTTTATTCCCGCTACTGCCATCATTCTCCCCGTCATGCCCTTGTCTCCCCGAAAGCTGAATAGCATCTTGCTATGGCAGGCCGTGCAGGGACCGACTTTATCGATGTTCTTTGCGAGCAGGCCCGCATCGAGCAGTTGGCGGCGGTTGGCTTCTGCCAGATCGAGAAACAGTTTCACCGGCAACTCGCTGTGCCCCGGAGCGCGCGCGGTTAGAAACAGCAAAGGATATTTCTCCCGCACCGGCTCCGATTCCTTCACCTCGCGGAACAAACTGCTGCCGTAGGCGAATTGAGCTTCAAACCGGGTGCGGACTTCTTCTCCTACTGCGTAACAGCAGCGCGCGATGCCCGGGCCGATCGCAGCCAGAAGGTCGCGCGGGTCGCTCTGGAAATGTTGCCGCATCTCGCCGACGCCTTTCTCTGTAATCCGCTTTACCGTTCCGCGCCAGCCCGCGTGAAACACGCCGACCGCCCGGCGTTTCCGGTCCGCCAAAATGATGGGAAAGCAATCGGCAGTCTGCACGGCCAAAAGCAACCCTGGCGCATCGGTGATGAGCCCGTCTCCAGTCAGAGGCGTTTGCGGAATTCCTTCGACGCGATGAATCAAATCCGAATGAATCTGCCGCAGGGTAACCAGCGGCCAGCTGCGGCGTCTAGTGGCGACGCCGAGTTCCTTAAGGAAGAGCTTGCGGTTTTCTTCGACGGCCGCGCGCGAGTCATGTTGTGTGAACCCGAGATTCAGAGCATTTCCGCCATAGGCTCGCGACACGCCGCCCGGCCGCGTCGAGAAGGCGTGCGCCAGCCAGGGAAGCCTGTCCAGCTTCTTGGAACGCAAAAGTTGTAGTTTTTCCCTTGCGACGCGATTAGTCACCACAGCTCGATCATACCCTTGGGATCGGGTGATCTGGCTATCGGGCGATCTGGACGCAAGCCGATTTTCGATGACCCGATCACCCGATGGCCCGATGGCCCGATTCCCTCACTTCTTCTTTACAAATTCCGCATCAATCTGAATCTTCACCTTATCTCCCACCGCCGCCTCGCCGGTTCCGAGAAGCTTGTTGTAGAGCAGGTTGAAGTCCTTGCGGTTGATGGCGGTCGTTGCGGAGATTCCGCGGCGCGAATTGCCCCACGGGTCGGTGATTGCCGGCGTCGGGCCGTCGACGTCTAACGTGACCTCGTGCGTGGTTCCGTGGATGGTCAGATCGCCGATCACCTGTAGCTTTCCGCCACTGCTGGCGATCCGTTTGGACCTGAATTCCATAGTGGGATACTTTTCCACGTCAAAGAAATTCGGGCTGCGCAGATCTTTGTCGCGCATCTCAACTCGCGTATCGACGGAGCTGACATCGATGCTGGCCGCGACCTGCGACTGCGTAATATCTTTCTCGTTTAGAACGATGCTCCCTGTCACCTTCGTGAAATTGCCGGTTACATTCGAAATTCCGAGGTGACGCACGGTGAACTGCGCGGTCGAGTGTGCGGGGTCAATATCCCAGGTGGAAGTCTGGGCAAGCGCCGATAGGCTCGCGAGCATCGCGAAAACTACAGCGAACCGATGGGCTGTTCTTGGCAGAGTAATTCTTGGCATGAGAATTCTGAGATCCTTTTTGAGTGAGTTTTCTGGACGCAACACGCGTCCCAGCATTGGGGGCAAACACTTCCCGCGCGCTTCCAGACGTAGAGCCATGTTTGAGATGTGGCGTGACTCGACTCGGATGCAAAAAAACGCACGGAAACTCGCGGCAGGCGGCAAGCCGAGGCGCCGAATCCTGCCAACGAGTTCCATCAACCTCTTTTGCAATGCCGAGCGGGAACGCCGGGTGCTAGTGCTCGACGTCGAAATAAATTTTGGTGGTGGCGCGGTATTGCAAAACTTTCTTTCCGTCGAGCAACAGGTCGAGCGAATCCACGTGCGCCCACTTGATGCCGCGAACGGTCTTGGCCGCTTCTCTTACGGCCTCTTCGGCTGCCTTGGCAAAACTTTCTTTTGAAGTGCCGACTACATCAATCACTTTCTGAGTCATTCCATTCTCCTCATTACTCCGAATTACTCCGATGGAATTGTACGCGATTTGCGCGGGGATCGGCCAGATTCGCGAACGTTTTGGGCGTGAGTTTGTGGGAAAAGAGACTGCGAGCCGCGAGCTTCGAGCAATCTTGCTGAGCTGTCGCTCGAAGTTCGCAGCTCGCGGCTCACAGCCCTTTCGAATCGGGCGTGCTCCTTCGTCTGATTACTTGCCACCGGTCATAGTGGTGGCTGATTGTTCGGCTACGTGCTCCTGCTCCACTGGATTGATCTTCACCGTGGCCAGAATCTTTTCCAGCTTGGCGAAGACGGCATCGCGGTCGACGTGCTGCACACCTCCTTCGGTGGCAAATCCTTCGGTGCCGAGACCCAGGACGTATTCGTAGCACGCTCCATTTTCGTAGCGGTGGTAGTACTGCGTTTCGAGCTGCTTGATGGCGCTGGCGGAAAAGCTGGAGGTCGTCAGCATGTCGGACGCTCCGATTTTGACCTTCTCGGCGTCGACCGGTTCGCCGTCGGCGTTGCGCGTGTCGACGAAAGCGAAGTGCGAGCACTCCTGCTCAGAGACGCTACGATTGACGTTCACGTTGAAGAAGGCGGACGCGAAGTCGGTGCCGGGATACGAAGAGTCGGGCAGCGCGACGGTTGCGACGGCGACTCCGCCGGGCTCGACGAAGTTCATCGGCACGTCGCCCACGGCGGCAAGTTCGGTCTGCGTTTTGTCGCCCGAAGTCAGCACAGCTTTTCGCGGATAGAGAAACGAAACGCCGTAGTTAGCGTCGCTGTAAGTGACGTTCGCGGGACGCTTCTTGGGCGTTTTCTTGGCGGCAGTCGTTGCGGCCGCAACGGTTGCGGGAGTTGGGCTGGTCTCGGTGGTCGCCGCGGCTGCGGGCGTTGCTGAAGTTGCCGTGCTGGAAACGCCGACCAGCGCCGGTTTTGGAGATTGCTTTGAGCACGCGCTCACGGCGAGCAGCGCCGCGAGAATCGCAAAGCTTATTGCCATGGCGAGCTTCTGCTGGCGCGACCAGGATGAAGACGAAGATGAAAGCGTCGTCCCGGTGATTGTGTTGTTGGTTGCAGTGTTAGCCGATTCCCGGCTAGCGGATTTCTGATTGCTGGCTTTCCACGTCGTTGACATTTTGTCACCCCCTCTGCGGCTGGCGCAGTCGGAACTGATATGGCAGGAGACTCGCCAACCGGGCGGGTGTTGATAGATCGCGACTTATGGGCGAACGGAGCGCGGAGCGGTGTGCGCCGCCTTACACGCCGTGTGGCGGGACGCACACCGGCGATGGGCCGCGGCGATGGCCGCTAGAATGTTCTGGTGCGGAAAGTTTCTTCCAATCTGTCTTCTGTTTCTCACGTCCCCTATCGCGGACGCCTGGCGCCATCGCCGACGGGGCTGTTGCATGTTGGTCATGCGCGGACTTTCTGGATTGCGGCGCAACGTGCGATCGCCAAGCAGGGAACTCTAATTCTGCGGAATGAGGACCTGGATCCGCAGCGCTCGCGGGCGGAATTTGCTCGCGCCATGATCGAAGACTTACGCTGGCTCGGAATTCACTGGACCGAGGGGCCGGACGCTGGCGGGCCGTATGGCCCTTACGTGCAAAGTGAGCGCCGGGCGCGCTATATCGATGCCTGGCGGCGCTTGCGCGAGGGCGGATTTCTGTATCCGTGCATTTGTTCGCGCAAGGATCTGGCGCAGTCGGCAAGCGCTCCGAATGATGCGGATGATGAGCCGGTATACCCAGGGACCTGTCGTGGGCGCAAGGATGTAGAGTTCACCGAGCCCGCCGGCGTGAACTGGCGGTTTCGCGTCCCGGACGGCGAGCCGATCGAGTTTGTGGACTTGAATCTGGGGCGGCAGCGCTACGTTGCGGGCTGTGACGGTGACTTCGGAGATTTCCTGGTTTGGCGGCGCGACGATGTTCCCGCTTATCAACTGGCGGTCGTGGTCGACGATGCGGCGATGCGGATTACGGAAGTCGTGCGCGGCGCGGATTTACTGAAGTCGACGGCGCGGCAACTGCTGTTGATGCGCGCGCTGGGTTATACCGAATGTGATTATGCCGCGCCCGATTATTTCCATTGCGAACTAGTGCGGGACGCGGCCGGGACGCGTCTTGCCAAACGGCACGATGCGCTGAGCATCCGGCATTTGCGAGAGAGCGGGCTGACGGCGGAGAAGGTGCTCAAGATGGCCGGTTGGCCATGATGGGCGCGCACTTTAGTTTCGAGTAAGAGTTACTGCGGTAGCTTAGCGACCGCGGCAAACGAAGCTACCATGGAAGGAACAGTTCGGCATAGCAAGCAGGAGAGACAGTTATGCACCGAATGTTCTGGAAGATGCTGGCTATCGCCCTGTTGATGAGCGCGGCCGCCTACGGGCAGTCGCTGGGCGATATTGCTCGCGAGAACCGGGAAAAACAGAACGCCTCCGACCAGTCCTCCACGCCGAAGCCGAAAGTGATCACGAACAAGGACCTTCCCAAGGATCCGAACCCGGAGCCGAGTGTAACCACGCCGGGAACGAGCGCGGAGGCCAGCAACAAAGCCGCTGAGAATCGCGCGGACGACCATCATTTTGCCGACCATCATTTTGCCGAACAACGCCAGGCCGAGCAACGCGCGGCGGGTCAGTGGAAACGGCAAATCGCGGCGCAAAGAAATAAGGTGGCGACGCTGCAGGCGCGGATTGACCAGATCCATGCGGCGATTCGTGCCGAGAACGGAAGCGCGCAGTTCGAGGGGCCGGTTAACTCCTATCAGGCGCGCCAACTGCTGCTGGTATCGCAAATCCAGCAGCGCCTCAACGAAAACCGGAGAAAGCTCGAGCAGATGCAGGAAGCGGCGCGGCACGCCGGCCTGCATACCCCGGTGTACGATCCGTAGCGACTGGCAGGTGTGGACTTTCTTTGGATTTTGAAAAAGATTAGTTCTTGCAGGGGAGACGTTTTATGCACCGAATTGTGCCAGGGATTCTGTCCATCGCGCTGTTAGTGAGTTCGGTCGCGTATAGCCAATCGCTGGGCGATGTCGCGAAAGAGAATCGAGAGAAGCAGAAGGCCAAGGCGGCTGCCGCCACGGCGAAGCCAAAGGTGATTACGAACGAGGATCTTCCCGCGAATTCGACAGCGATGTCGGAGGAGAGTGAGGGTAAGACGCCGCCGGCGCCGATGCCAGTTCCTTCGGCCGGAATGTCCGCGGAACAATGGAAGAGTCTGATATTGTCGCGGAAAAATGGGATTGCGGCGCAGCAGGCTCAGATCAACAAGCTCAACGACTCCATTCACTACGTCACCGCCAGCCTGTACAGCAACGGCCTGCAGCACAACGAGCACCAGGCGCAGAAGCAGCAGAGCGTAGAGCAAATGAAGCAGCAACTGGAAGAACAAAAGAAGAGTCTCGCCGAGTTGCAGGAAGCCGCGCGACAGGCCGGCATGGGCAGCGCGGTGTACGATCCGTAGGGCAGCTCTCAGCTGTCAGCTCTCAGCTCTCAGTCAAAAACACTTTCGCTCGGTTTTCTAATGAATCGGACTTTTCAGCCCAGCCATCCTAAGGGTGTGGACGGCGGCAACGGCGTTTTTCTTACCGCGGAATGGCGGCACCTGGCCATGTTGAACTATGAAGCGGACCCACGTCTTCTAGCTTCTTTCATTCCTGACGGAACCGAACTCGATCGCTGGCATGGGAAAGTGTTTATCAGTCTGGTCGGGTTTCGATTTCTGCGTACAAAATTGTTCGGGCTGCTGCCGATTCCGATGCACTCGAACTTCGATGAAGTGAACCTGCGGTTCTACGTCCGTCGGCAGGCAGACAACCAAACAGACACCGAGGTCCGGAGAGGGGTTGTCTTCATTCGCGAGATGGTTCCGCGCCGGGCGATTGCATTTGTGGCTCGTACCTTCTACAACGAGAATTATGTGGCCCTGCCCATGGCGCACGAGATTCGCTCGGTTGGCGATCACGGTCTAAGCGTGGCATACCGGTGGCGGGGCGGGAAGCGCTGGAACGAAATCAATCTTGAAACCGCTGGCAATCCTGAACTGCCCGCTGAGGGTTCGGAGGAACAGTTTATTACCGGGCATTATTGGGGATATGCGGCGCGGCCCGGCGGCGGTTGCGTGGAATATCGTGTGACGCACCCGTCGTGGAGCGTCTGGCAGAGCCGCCAGTCGGCATTTGAGGGCGATGGGGAAGAATTCTACGGAAAAGAAATCGCGGAGGTGCTTCGCGGCAAGCCGCAGTCCGCGTTTCTTGCGGAAGGATCGGCGGTAACCGTGATGCGAGGGCAAAGATTGTGAGTATGCCGCCGAGCGCCGAAGTCCCAGGGCCGGTCGAGCGCCTGGCTCGAGGCGCGATTATTGGCGTGGTGCTCTACGATGGGCAGTGCGGTTTCTGCTCGCGTTGGGTGAAGTATTGGGCAGGAACGCTGGCGCGGCACGGATTCGAAATCGCTTCACTGGATGAGCCGTGGGTCGCGGAGAAACTCGGGATGCCGCATGAAGAACTGATCACCGACATCCGATTGTTGGCGGCCAACTTGCTGACGGCCAACGACCCGCTGATTTCCGGGGCTGAGGTTTATTTGTATGTGACGCGCCGCATCTGGTGGGCGTGGCCGTTTTATGCCGTGTTCAGTTTGCCGGGGTTCAACTGGCTGATCCAAGCCGGTTATCGGTGGTTTGCGCGAAACCGGTACTGCGTGTCCCATGCGTGCAAACTGCAATCGCGCTGAGACTCGGGCTTGGTTTTGCCCGGCAAAAGGTTCCGTTGGGCGCTTTTCACCTGTCCAAAACCCCTGTTTTAAGGCTATTTTGCCGGGGTACCTTTCTGGGAACCGCATAAAATCTGCATAAAGTGCTACTTTTCCACAGCGCAGTGCGTTAGTATGCGCATGGATACAAGCAAATTTGTAAGTTCCTGAAGGAGGAATTCATGGCTTCTGGTATGACCAAAACTCAACTCACCCGTCACCTGGCCGAAAAGCTCGAACTCAACAACAAGACCGCTGCGGCTTTTCTGGAACACCTGGCCGACACGGCGATTAAAGAAACAAAGAAAAACGGTGTATTCGTGGTGCCCGGATTGGGCCGTCTGGTGAAGGCGCATCGCAAGGCCCGCATGGGTCGCAATCCACAAACCGGCGAACCGATTCAGATTAAGGCGAAAACGGTAGTGAAATTCCGCGTGGCGAAGGCCGCGAAGGACGCAATCGCGCCCAAGAAGTAGCTCATGTGGCGCGGACACTCTTGTCCGCGAAAAGTTGGAATCAATAAAAGGCCGGCGTTTCGAGTCGGCCTTTTTTCTTGCTGCGGTCAAATCTCCAACTCCACTAATTCTGCGCGCACCTTTCCCGCTGCGACCGTCAGCCTTCCCACACTTACCGGCAAGTCAAATCGACGCGGGCCCGCGCTTCCGGGATTGAAGTAGAGGACGCCGTTTTTCTCTTCCATCTTCGGCCGATGGCTGTGGCCGTATACCACCACACGGAATCCGGCGGCTCCCGGCTTCAGGTCGAGTTGGCCGAGATCGTGCAGCATGTAGAGCGAAATGCCGCCGGCGTCGATGGATTCGGTTTGGGGTAGAGCGCGCGCCCACGCGCCGGTGTCAACATTGCCGCGGATCGCGCTTACGGGTGCGATTTGCGCGAGCGCTTCCAGAATTTCGGCAGCGCCCACGTCTCCCGCGTGGAGGATGCGGTCGGATCCGCGCAGAGCCTCGACGGCCTTCGGCCGCAGCAGGCCGTGCGTGTCGGAGATTACGCCTACGATGACTTGCTTATCAGTCATTACATTTTCGATTTCGCATTTTCGATCCTGCATTTTCGCCCACGGGTTTCTGGTGCTGCCCGACGGCCGGGGGCGGCCGTCGCTACGTGATTTCTTTATTCATCACAAATCGGATGTCGAACGCTCACAGACTTCGCCCCTAGCTCTAAGGCTATACTGCCCAAAGAATGCCCGAAGCGACAATAGCCGCGAATCCCACCCTGGCCGACGTGCTGCGCCGCTATTGGGGATACCACGAGTTTCGCCCCAAGCAGGAGAATGTCATCCGCAGCCTGCTGGCCGCGCACGACACTTGCGTGGTCATGCCGACTGGAGGCGGGAAGTCGTTGTGCTACCAACTTCCGGCCGTGATTTCGGGGAAGACGGCGGTGGTGGTTTCTCCGCTGATCGCGCTCATGCAGGACCAGGCGGCGCAACTGGCGCAGATGGGCATCCCGGCGGCGGCCATCAACAGTTTTCAGAACGCGGCGGAGCGACGGCAGGTGATGGAAAAAGCCGCGCGCGGCGAATATCGGCTGCTTTATCTCTCTCCGGAGCGGCTGTCGGCGGGAAATACTTTTGAGTGGCTGAGCCGACTGCCGGTGGGTTTCTTTGCCGTCGATGAGGCGCATTGCATTTCGCAGTGGGGACACGAGTTTCGACCGGAGTACCGCCAGCTTAGCCGGTTGCGCACCAGCTTTCCGAAGCTGCCTATTGCGGCGTTTACGGCGAGCGCGACGCAGCAGGTGCGGCACGACATTCTGAAACAACTGCAGATGCGCGAGCCCGATCTCTATATAGCCAGTTTCCATCGCAAGAATTTGACGTACGCAGTGCACGAGTGCGAGGCGCGCACGCAAATGGAATTGCTTGCCCGTGGCTTGCGGCACTATGCGGGCGAGAGCGTGATCGTGTATTCGCCCACGATTCGCCGGGTGGAAGAGACAGTCGAATACCTGGAGGAGAGCGGCATTGCGGCGATTCCCTATCACGCGAAAATGGAGTCGTCGATGCGCCGGCAGAATCAGGAACGATGGATGTCGGACGAAGTGCGGGTGCTGGTGGGCACGATCGCGTTCGGGCTCGGCATCAACAAACCCGCAGTACGCGCGGTGATTCACCTGTCGGTGCCGCAGTCGATCGAGCAGTACTACCAGGAGGCGGGACGCGCGGGTCGGGACGGGCGTCCGGCGGATTGCGTGCTGCTCTGGCAGAAACGCGACTACATTCTGCTGGAATATTTCATCAGTAAGATCTCGGATGACGCGGAGCGCGAGCGCGCAGCCGGGCGGAAACGCGTGATCAGCCGGTTCGCCGATTCTCGCGGCTGCCGCCAGCGGGCGATTTGCCTGCACTTCGGCGAGACTCCAAAATGGGAGAGCTGCGGAGGCTGCGACAATTGCGGCGCAAAACCGGAATGGCTGAAAGGGATCGTGACCGTTGCCCTTCCCGAAGTTGCGGCGCGCAAAGCATCGTTTCCATCCACGCCCTCCTTCTATACCCCGATGCTGTCGTCCGAAAAACCACGGGTACGCGACGCGGCGCCGGCGGAAGCCAATCCGATGCTGGCGGAGTATTTGCGCGAATGGCGGCGCAATATGGCACGCGAGAATAAAGTGCCCGCGTACATTATTCTCCACGACAGCACGCTGGAGGAGTTGTGCCGGCGGCGTCCGGCAACTTTTGCGGAGTTGAAGCAGGTGCCGGGAATTGGCGAAAAAAAAGCAGACGTGTACGGCGCGGAAATTCTTCAGGCTTTGCGGAATTTTGGCGATGGAGCGCGCGCTGCGCCAACGGTTGCCAAAGAGCCCGCACCGGCGGAACAGACGCTGCGGCTATTGAACGAAGGGCGCACCTTCGAAGAGATTGCGCGGATCCGGGCGCGACAGATTTCGACCATCGTGTGCACGGTGGCGAGCTTGATCGAGACCGGGCAAGTGAAACTGGATGCGAAATGGATTTCTCCCGACGCGCAGCCGCTGATCGAGGCGGCGTGCCTGAAGCAGGGAGTCGAGCGGCTGAAAGACATTAAAGACGCAGTGCCGCCGTATGTGAGCTTCGACGACATACGACTGGTGGTGGCGCATCTGCGCGCGGAGAACCGGATCGCAGCGAAGACCGCTTAGCGCGTGACGGAGCAATAGCATTCCACACTCAATAACTGTCATCCCGAGCGCAGCGAGGGATGACAAAATTCGCCGGATATCTATACGCCCTTGGCGGCGGGATCCCAAATCAATTTATGAATTTGCAGGCTGAGGCGCGCTGGGACGTTATCGGCTAGGATCCATTGCGCGAGCTCCTGCGGATCGAGCAGGCAGTGCGATGTCTCGCGCGTTCCGGCGGCGCTTTTGTCAAACGCGGGAGAAAATAAAATGGCGTGAACGCGCTCAGCCAGCCCGTGGTTCAGGACGAAGTCGCGGGCAAATTCGTAGTCGATGCGGTCGGTCAGGACGAACTTGAGTTCATCGTGCGGCCGGAGAGCGCTCAGATTCTCGAGAGCGAAGGTATTGGGCTCGCCGGAGTGTGGACACTTTACGTCGACGATCTTGATGACTTGTTTCGGCACCCGCGCCAGTGGTCGTTCGCCGCTGGTCTCGAGCAGCACCTGATAGTCGGCGTCCAGAAGTTGCTCCATCAGGGGGATCGCGTCGCGTTCCTGCAACATAGGTTCGCCGCCGGTGATTTCAACAAGTCCGCCTGTCGGACTGAGACGAGCGACCTCGGTGAGCACTTCCTGCAGCGTCATCTTTCGCCCACCATAAAAACTGAACTCGCTATCGCACCAGGAGCAGCGCAGATTACATCCAGTCAATCGCACGAAGACGCACGGCAGGCCGGCGTGCGTTGATTCACCCTGAAGCGATTTGTAGATTTCGGTTACCTGCATGAATGCATCGGGTGATCGGATCATCGGGCCATCGGGTCATCGAAATTCAAAACCAGAGCTTTTAGATCATTCCGATGGCCCGATCACCCGATTGCTACTCGGAGTAGCGAGCCGTGGTCGTGTCGGTCTCAAAAACCGTAACGTCTTTCACCCTCACCCGGCCGTTAGTCACGCTGCTTAAGCGCGTGTTAGTTTCGTCGTAAAAATATTTTGCGAGATTTTCGGCGGAGGGGTTGAGGACGGTGAAGGGCTCGATGTCGTTGATCATCTGGTGATCGAGACGGTCGATGGCGTGCTTCATCACGTCTTTCAGATCTTTGAAATCGAGCAGCAGTCCGGCCTTGTCGAGTTCGGCGCCGGCCAGGGTCACGCGAATCTTGTAGTTGTGGCCGTGCGGGTTCTCACACTTGCCCTTGTAGTTGCGCAAGTAGTGTCCGGCGGCGAACGTGTCTTCGACGGTAACTTCGTACATGAAATCCAGCTAGCCTCGGCTGGGTTTTATTGTACCTTTTGAGAGCCGGGGAGACACGGCAGCGCGCAGTGCGGGGATAGAGCAGGTCCTCGCTTCGCTCAGGATGACAATTTGTATGGGATACGCATCATGAATGAGACGCGAGCGGAAATCACGATTCGAGAAGCAGCGCCAGGCGAGTCGGCGATCGTTCTTTATCACCGGCGGTCGATGTTTCGCGACATGGGAGATGGCACCGCCGACGAACTCGATCGCATGGTGGAAGTTTCAAGACCCTGGCTGGCGCGGGCTCAGGCCGATGGATCGTATCGTCATTGGCTGGCGCTGGACGACTCGGGCCGCGTCTGTGGCGGCGGAGGAGTGCTGCTGGTTCCGTGGCCGGCAAATCCCAAAGACCCATGCGCCGAGCGAGCGGTGATCCTGAATGTTTACACGGAGCCGGAGTTTCGCAAGCGCGGGATTGCGCGGCAAATCATGCTGACTATCCTGGCGTGGGTCAAGGAGCGTGGCTTGCGCTCGGTCAATCTGCACGCTAGCGATGAGGGTCGGCCCCTGTATGAAAAGCTGGGATTTGCGGCTACGAACGAAATGCGGATGCGGTTTGATTCGCATTAGACCATCGTAAGTTGCCGTCCCTACGCGAGCGACATGCCCCGGGACGATGTCTTCACTGCTGTCTCCTACTGTCAAGCAAACCAAGGGCCAACTCCTGATAATCTGCTAACGTTCCGGTTGCTGCCTCGTCTATTTCTGTGCAAGGCAAGAAAAAAGGACTTGATCACTTGTAGGGGATAGAGACAGACAATGCCGGCCGATTCTTATGCAGTGGCAATTCCGGTTGGCGAGAATTACCGTCCTGGTCACGGACAAAATTACGGACCAAGTTACGGACCAAGACGGGCGGTACAGGACAGCGGGAACCAGCTCCCCACGTTGTATGGGAATATGAGGGGCTCTTTGGCGGCGCAGAGTAACCGCATTGACGACACCAGTCTGATCCGGGAGGCGCAGCAGGGCAACCGCGCGGCCTTCGAGGTACTGGTGCGCCATTACGATCAGTCGGTGCTGCGGCTGGCGCTGCACCTGACCGGATCGGAATCCGACGCCCAGGATGTTTATCAGGAGGCCTTCCTCAAGGCTTACAAGAATCTGGGCAGTTTCCGGTTTGAGTGTTCCTTCTACACGTGGATCTACCGGATCGTCACTAATCTCTGCCTCGATCATTTGCGGAAACGCAATGTGCGTAAAGAAGAGGCTCCCGTGGCTGTGGACTCCTCGGGCGAAGAGTACAGCCGCCTGGAGCAGTTTGCCGATACGCGCTCGGGAGCGAATCCGGAACACGATTTAATGCGGCGGGAGCTGGGACGAAAGATTGGGACCGCGTTGTCAGCCCTGACGCCGCGCGAGCGGATGGTGTTTGAGTTAAAGCATTATCACGGGCTGAAGTTGCGCACGGTGGGCGAGATGCTGAATACGACGGAAGAGACGGCGAAGAATACGTTGTTTCGCGCGACGCAAAAACTGCGCGCCGCGCTGGCGGAGATGCGATGAGAGGCAGCTGCGAGCCGCGAGCAGTCGGTTTGCTCGAAGTTCGAAGCTCGTAGCTCGAAGCCACAACGGCGGAGGCAAGGAATCAGCCGCTTGCGCTTCTCAGCGAAAGGGTACGTTTATGAAATGTGATTGGGTACGGCAAAACATTCTGTTTTACGTCTACAACGAGCTGGAGGACGATGCTCGCTACGAGGTAGAGCAGCATTTGGGGCGGTGTCCGGAGTGCGCCACCGAGTTGAAGGCGACGCGCAAGTTGCACGCGATGCTCTCGGAAATGCCGGTGGCGGAACCGACTCCGAACCTGCTCGCGGCCTCGCGGATGCGCCTGCAGGAAGCGCTCGAAACGGCTCGGCCGGGAAGCTTTTGGCATCGTCTGATTCTTGAGCCGGCAATCTGGCTGCGGCAGATTCGTATGGCGCCGGCGCTGGCAGCGGCGATCTTCATCGTGGGATTTGGCGGCGGCATTGGCGCGACCTATAACTTTCTTGCCGGGCACGGCAGCAACATTGCGGGAACTTACTCGCCCGCGCCAGGCATCGGCAATCAACCGCAACCGCTCGAGTCGTCCGCGATTGCGGGTATTCGCTCGGTGACGCAGGAGCCGGGAACGAACCAGGTGAACATCAAGTACGACACGGTTTCAACCCAGGAAGCGCAGGGCTCTCTGAACGACCAGCGCATCCAGCAATTGCTGTTGTTTGCGGCGCGCAACAATTACAACTCGGGAGTGCGGATGGATTCGGTGGACGTGTTGACGCAGGCCTCCAACGATGCGCGCGTGCGGGAAGCGTTGATGTATGCGTTGCAGAACGACACCAATCCGGGCGTGCGCC
>JBAWFQ010000105.1:0-2382 GCA_049592035.1 Terriglobales bacterium | reverse complement strand
GGTTGGTAATCGGATTCGTCTCCGGAGGCTTCCTGCTTTTCGGCGATTGCGTGCAGCGACGCGATGGCTGCGTCGTTTCTGCCTTCGGCGTGATCGAGCCACGCTGTGGCTTCTTTTCGATCCTGTTCCACCGCTTCTGCGAAACTTTTCTTTTTTTGGTCGATAAGACTCTTGTGAATCGCAGCGATGTGTTCGATATCGGCGCGGGCCTGCGCTACGTTGCCGCTGCGCGCTGCGCCAATCGCCCGCGCCCAATACGTAATCGAACCGTCTCCGCCGGTGGCATCGGGATTCGGCATCAAAGCGGCGGCTTCTGTCCAGTGATGCATCTCCATCTCGTAGCGCGCGGGAAACGCCACCAACGCATTCGTGCGAGGGTCGTATCCCATGCCATACATATCCTTCATCGGCGGCATCGCCTTTACTTCTTCAATTACTTTGAGGGCCTCGGCCTCGCGTCCGCTCTGCATATAGGCGTAGACGAGGTAATCCATGGCGTGGAACTGGTGGCCTTCGCCGCCCATGTGCATCTCCGTAGCCTTGCGCGTCGCGGCGATAGAAGCCAGATTGGAATTGATGTCATCCTGCCAGAGTCCTAATCGAGCAAAGATGTGCGACGGCATGTGCAAGGCATGCGGAGCGGCGGGGGCAATCTGCGCATAACGCCGAGCCGCCGGCAATCCGAGTTGCGCCAGTTGCGGCTTGTCATAAGTGTGAATCAAATAATGCGCGACGCCAGGATGATTGGGCTCCTCGGCAAACAACTTCTCCAGAATCGCGCCCGCCTGTTTGCGGTTGGCAAACGTGGTGTCGTCGTCCGGTTCTGAAGCGAGCAGTGACAGCGCATAGAAAGCAGCCGCCTCATGGTCGTCCGGATATTTCTTATACACCTTCTCCATGGCAGCCGAGTAAGCCCGGGCGCGCGCTTCGTGGTCCGCTTTCGCACTGTTGGAATAGAACGCCTGCAGCGCGTGGATGTAATCGCGCTCGCGCCCAGTGGGAGCCCTAAGTTCGTCGGCCTGCTCCAACTCGGCCGCGCCCTGCTTGATAGTCGCCGCATCCGGACGATTCCAAAGCTGATGCCACAAACTCATGGCCTCGCCCCAGTAAGCCATGGCGCACTTCGGGTCCTGCTTCGCAGCGTCCTGAAAAGTCTTCTCCGACTCTTCGTACCAGAACGAATGCAGCAGCGCGACCCCTTTTTCGAAAGTCTTCTCCGCCTCCGGAGTGCACGAAACAGGAAAATGCACCGTCCCCAGTTGTTGCTGTGTGAGTTCCTCGTGATGATGGTCTTCGTCGGCTAAGGCCATGCCGGAAAATGCCACAGCAATACACAGAATCCAGATAAGTTTGCCCATGGGACCACCCCGGATGGAGTCTAGTGCGCGAGTTGGAGCGGGGTCAAGGCGGAGGCAGTCAATGAGCGCTATGGCGATATTACGGTAAACTTCGTCAAGCTTATCTAGCTCAAGCAATTGTCAATGGCGGAACCGAGGATCGGACCAAAGATCGGACCAAAATGGTAAGAGGGCGCTTGCGCTCTTATTGCAGACGAAACCGTTCATTGATCAGCCGCTGCAGCCGCGGCCGGTAAATGATGTCGTAGGCGAGTTCCTTGTCGGGAAACATATTCAGAGCGGCGCGCCGGGCATTGGCGGCCATCTCCGCCGCTTCTTCCAGCGTCAGATCGGGATCCTGGCTGAGCACTGACATCACCATACTCATCATCACCTGCAGGCGCCGCAGCCTGCGAGTTTCCTCCATGCGTTCGTTCTGTTCTCCGCCTGGTTCGGCCCATTGAATTCCCATGCTCACCCCGCGCTTATTGGATGTTGACCCGATCCCCAGCGTTGCGCCCCAGTCGCCATTGTGCCAGCTTCCGCTGGCAAATCAAGCTCAACTTGGCCCGCTACCTTGGTTACCCCAGAGACAGAGATACAATGACTGCCGTAATCTATTGAGAGACAATTTAACGGAGGACGCATGCCACAGCCGACCAATCCCTCGTCTCAACCCGAGCCCGAGCCCCAGCCCAACGAAAAGCTCATCAAGATTTTCGACACCGAGCAGGAGAACGAAGCCATCGTGGTGCAGGGCTTGCTGGAATCCGCCGGCATCCAGTCGGATTTGAAATCCCTCGACGCCGTTCAAGATGCGTTCCCCGGAGTCGGCGGAAGCGTGCTTCTAGTGCGCGAACAAGACGCGCCCGAAGCCACGAAGATTATCGAAGCCTATCGCAAACTGCCGCCCCTGGACGACGAGACCGCCGACATCACTGGATGAATCGGGGCGTAGGTTTTCCCCTGTGGCTTTTCCCCTGTGCCCCCGGAGCCTGCCCGTTTTTGCCGAAGCCCCGAGCGAAGCCGAGGGGGAAGTCGAAGG
>JBAWFQ010000104.1:0-9787 GCA_049592035.1 Terriglobales bacterium | reverse complement strand
TTACCTCAGCGGCAAAAGCCACACTCAAAACAATGCATTTACCGCAGCGCTGAAGCGCTGCTCCACCCAAAATCAAACGCAAAATCGACTTCTTCCGCAGCCTGCTGGGATGTCTCTGACCGAAATTCTGTGCTCTGCGTCACAGCACGGCCTATCAAGGGAACGCTACAATTCACCGGTCGTCAACTATAAGCTAACTCTAATAAGGAATCCCATTCATGGTCACTTCGATTGCTTCCAACACTCGAGTTTTGAATTCCAGCCTGGCAAACCGCATCATGAGCGCCGACGAAGCTGCGGCGTTGATCAACTTCGGCACTCGCATCGGCATGAGTGGATTTACCGGCTCCGGTTATCCAAAGGCCGTACCCATGGCCCTGGCTCGTCGCATTTCTGACGCCAACCTGCGCGGTGAAAAATGTCAGGTCAGCATCTTCACCGGTGCTTCCACCGGGCCCGAGTTGGATGGCGCGCTGGCCATGGCCGGCGGCATTCAGCTGCGGCTGCCGTATCAGTCCGATCCCGAGACCCGCAAAAGGATCAATGCCGGTGAGATGGAGTACATGGACATCCACCTTGGCCACGTTGCCCAGTACGTGGAATATGGGTTCCTCGGCAAGATGGACTGGGCGCTCGTCGAAGTCACGGCCATTCTCGAAGACGGGCGACTGGTTCCAAGTTCCTCGCTGGGCAACAACCGCACCTGGATCGACCAGGCAGAAAAGGTGATTCTCGAAGTGAATGCCTGGCAGCCTTCGGAACTGGAGGGCATGCACGATATCTATTACGGAATGCAGCCGCCGCCCAATCGCCAGCCGATTCCGCTGGTGCATCCGGGCCAGAGAATTGGCACTCCTTATCTTAAGGTTGCGCCGGAGAAGGTCGCGGCCATCGTGCTGACTGATTCTCCGGACCGTAATAGCGACTTCAAACCACCCGACGAGGCCTCGCGTCGCATTGCCGGCCACATCCTGGAATTTCTGGCGTGGGAAGTAAAAAGCGGACGTGTTCCCCCTTCCCTGCTGCCGCTGCAATCGGGCGTGGGCAATATTGCCAACGCCGTGCTGCTCGGTCTGCTGGAAGGGAAATTTGAGAATTTGACTTCCTATACAGAAGTCATTCAGGACGGCATGATCGAACTCCTGCGCAGCGGCAAGGTCACTTGCGCCTCCGCTACCGCGTTTTCTCTCAGTCCGAAGATGCTGGCGAAGGTCAATGCCGAAATGGCAAGCTTCCGCAAGCAGATTGTTCTTCGTCCGCAGGAAATCTCCAACCATTCGGAACTGATCCGACGCCTCGGCGTGATCGGCATGAATGGCATGATTGAAGCCGATATCTACGGCAACGTGAATTCCACCCATGTCATGGGATCGCGAATTCAGAACGGAATTGGCGGGTCGGGAGACTTCGCGCGCAATGGATATCTCTCGATCTTCATGGCTCCGTCGACAGCACAGAAGGGATCGATCACGACGATCGTGCCCATGGTGTCGCACGTCGATCACACCGAACACGACGTCGCCGTGATCGTGACTGAACAGGGTCTCGCCGATCTGCGGGGCCTTTCGCCGCGGCAACGGGCCAAGCTCGTCATCGAGAATTGCGCGCATCCGAACTATCGTCCCTTGCTGCGCGATTACGAAGAGCGCGCGGAACGCCTGTCTTTCGGCAAACACACTCCTCACCTGCTCAAAGAGAGCCTGAGCTGGCACGACCGCTATGTGCGTACCGGACGTATGCTCCCGCTTGCGGAGTGAAGTGTATTGAGTTGAGTAGAAACGGGGCTTGCCGCGTCTCTCCCTCGGGCGAGGGAGACGGGGCAAGCCCCGTCTCTACAGCCAGGATCTGCTGGTTACTGTCTCGGAGTAACCGACTTCAAATAGGCAACCACTGCTTCGGCATCGCTGCGGTCCATGCGAAACTGCGGCATCGGAAGGCGAAGGCGATTGCCGTTGGTCCAGATGCCGGTGGTCAGGAGTTTGACCATATCGGCGTCGCTGGCGGGTGGAGTGCCACCAATGCGCGGCGCATTGATCGGCCAATCCGAATCAGGCTTTGCCGGCAGGTAGGGGACAGGTCCTCCCTGCAGCCATCGACTACGGTCGGGATTTCCATTGCTGTCGCGCGGGGTGTGGCACTCGCCACACATGGCCACGCTTTCGACCAGATACTTTCCCCGGGCAACGTCAGCCGTGGCACCCGTCTTTTCGCTCGCACGCGGCGGGTGATTGCTTTGCGCAAGAGCTACGGTAGCCTCATTCGCAAGCAGGGCGAGAGCGATGGCTCCCGCGAGCGCAAAGAAAACCACGGATGAGTAGGTTGATCGTCGGAGCTTGAAGTGGCGAAATACGAACTGTCTAAGCATTGATCCCCTGAGCATTGATCCGGTGAGCATTGATTGGCGAAACGAAGATCGTTGAAACGAGATCGTTGAAATAAACATCGTCGGAGGAAGATTGTACCCCGTTTCGGACATGGAATCATTACAGCAATGATCCCGATAGTGGATTGGCTTGAAACGACACCGTCTCCTCAGCGGCTAAAGCCGGCAGTGAAGTAAGGCGTTTATCGCAGCGGTAAACCGCTGCGCCACCCAAAAACAACCACAGAACGGAGCTTTTCCGCAGGCTGTAAAGCCGTTCCCTTACTCGCAGGCGCTGCGGCCGGCGGGTTCGAAGCGGTCCATCTCCGCATCGCGCTGGCTGGTGAAGCGGCCGTCGGCGGTCTTGCCGTACTGTTCTTCCCCAGGACAGTAGTAGAGAGCGGTATGCGGATCGACCCACACCTCAATGCCTGGATCGCCTTGCATATGAGCCACGGGCGCGGGGGCCTCTGCGATTCCCAGAGAGATCAGTGCTCGGTCCAGCAGTCCTAGCGTAGGCTGCCGCGGCGAACTTGCCGCCGGCCACAACAGGGCGAACACAGCCACCATGACAGCCACTCCCAAGTAGACGTCCGCACGATGAAAGTGCAGGGTCACACGCCAGTCCGCGAAATGCCGTCCGATGCCGGTGGCGTCACTGCTGGCGTCGCTTGGCGAAGAATCGATGCCTTCCGATAATTCGAGCGGCTCGATAATGTGGTCTGACTCCCCCGGTGCCAGTTCTTCTCCGTTTGAATCTTGTCCTGGGGAATCCTCCCAGCCTGCTGATGCTTCCGCGGTCCATTCGTTTTGCGCTTCGGATTTGTCGATCGCGGCATCGTCGAAAGCGGCATTGTCCTTGGCTGGAACCTGCGCTGGATTGAGCGCTTGGTCGAGCGATGGATCGAGTGCTTGATCGCGGATGCCTTCCGTCGTTTTCAATGTCTTTGCGGTTTTTGCGTTCGTCAGGCCGAGAAGACCGTTGCTGGCCGATTGGGACGCCAAAGGAGCCAGCATCCGTCGCCCATTGGCAGGCGGCGGGGCGGCTTTGGAGGTTTCTGCGCGAGCCTTTTCTGTTCCCTCTTCGACCCCGGCCGGTCGCTCGGGCCACAGGCCTCTTTCCTGGCTCATCAGCCACATCGAAGCCCAATTGTGCTGCAGGCGTTCCCCCGGACGAAACTGGTCGGGGCCGCAGTTCGGACAGAGCGATTCTTCGGCGGGCTTGGAAGCACCACAATGCAGGCAAACGCGATTGGTTTCGGTTTCGTCGCGGGCTTCCCATTGCACCGGCGCTGGTTGAGCCTTTTTTACTTGATCGTTATGTTCCTGAATCGTGAAGGCGGCGGAGAGCAAACCCTGGAAGGACTGTTCATCCAGCGTGGGGTGAGACTGCTCCAATTTGGGCCGCGTCAAGGACATGGCTGTGGGGGGAGTTGGCACCATTGTAGTGCAAATCGGGGCAGCGCGAAACGACGAAACGGAGGCATTTTGGGACCAATTCCCGTTAAAGGAGGCCATTGTGGAAACGTTGTATGAGAGCGGTCTAAGACGAAGACCTGCAAAGTCGGAGCCAGCGGCGTAACTGCAGGGATTTACAGGGTATTGGTGCTAAGCGAATATTTGGCGAACAGCGTGCTTATGAGAATGGCGGGTCGCGACCCCAAGACTGAACTGGAGGAGCAGACGAAAAACCCCATGATTAACCTTAATGAGATCAAGATAACGCCGCGTGACCAGCAGGTGCTACGTCTGCTCGTGCAGGGATGCAGCAACAAGGAAATCGCAAGTCATTTGAACATCAGCCCGCGCACCGTCAAACAACATCTGCGCACACTTTTTCTGCGTGCAGGCATTAAAGAAGGCCGGAAGCGAGTGAAACTCGCCACCGCCATGTTCATCAAGGAGCAGGTGCAACCATGCAACCCCGTGATCGGCTAACCGCCAAGGAAATTCAAGTCGCCACCCTGGTCTGGCAGGGTCTCACCAACAAAGACATTGCCCGTGTGCTCACCACCAGCGAGCAGGTAGTCAAAAACTACCTGCGCACGGCCTTTGACAAGCTGGGAGTCTGGACCCGGCTCGAACTCGCACTTTACGTGGCCAGCCACGGCGGCGCGAACTGGCATCTGCAACTGGGCAACGCGCGTGCGGACGTGGGGAATGGATTAGGCCAGCCGCCAACAGGGTGGACCGTCGCGGTTAGCGAGGAGGGCGCCGCCTTCGCGGAGGCGGAAAGAAAAACGGCGGCCGCGGCCTCCGGAGGAACCCGGTAGAAATGAGATAAAACACTCATCCGCCGTTTGCTACCACCGAAGCGCTCTACAAGGCACCATTGCCGAAGAATGGTGCGGTTGCCGTGGTTCGTTTCGTTTGGCTGAAGGTTGGCCGGCCTAAGTGGGTTCTTCCGGGTTTCCTTGCATACCCTGCAACGATTCAGATCGGCGGTAGTGTCGAAGGGGCCGAGTGCAAGTAGCAACAATTCAGTTAAGGAAATTTCCAAATGAGAAGAATTGCCTTCCCTCTTATTCTCGCCGCGTTGCTCGCACCTGCGGCATTTGCTCAAGTTCCAAATTATCTTGCTAACGGCCAGGTTCTTCGTTCCGATTGGTGGTCTGCCGGCGGTCCTGTAAACGGTGTTGATTTCGTCTTGTATAACGGGAATATGGTTGATAACCCGTGTGCACCGTTGGAAACAGCAAGTGGTTTTTCCTACGGGCAGTGCGCTGGGGAGCCTATAACCAGCGAGAGCATTAGCGTGCAGTACACGGGGCCGGAAGGTGGGGTATTCAAGTACACCGGAACCGTCGGCGAAATCACTGTCAAAGCTCTTGATATATTCGCCTGTTACCTTGTGAGCTTTCCCGTTACCAATGGGGTGTTCCAGTTTACCTCTCCTACGGGTGGGTCATGGTCGGCACAAGCACCGGCGAAGTACGCGCAGGTGTTCTGTGACGGGGGGGGCGATGCGTGGTGGGCTGCCGGGGACTTGACAGTTGAGGTTTCACAGCAGCAATGAATGGTTCTGCTTGATTGGCGACGGCCCGCTGTCTTGAATCGGCGGCGGCCCGTTTTTCTATTTGATACTGGAGATAAAATCTTGTCATAAGCATGAAGCACGCCGTGCCGCTGTGCGTGATACATGGCTAAGTCGTTGGCCCTACGAGTTCTTTTTCTGGTTGGCAAGCCCTGCGTCCTCTTGCCTGATACGCTTTCGTTGATTCATCTGACGAGTTTCCCGATATTGCCCCAAAAGTTGTAGCAGCGTGTCTGTACTCATTGAGCAAAATCACAGGTTTCAGGTGTTGGGTGTCAGCGGTTGGGTCTCAGGAAACTCGCCCCGGAGTGGTTTCGCTTCTTCTGAGGACTGACACCTTGGACCCGAGACCTTCTGCTCGTCGACGGAAACAGATTTCACACTGGGCGAAGTGCCCGGCGATTCTCACCCGCCGGGGACGCACCGGGTATCTCCGCTAAGCAGCTTGTTTTCAGACAACTAGCCTACAAGCATTACTTCTAAGCTTTCACTCGAAAACTGCCCCGGAAGCCCACATCTCGGTAATCGAATTGCTCGGGTAGCTGCGGATCGGTTCGTTTAGCTTCGCCGGTTCGACGCTTCATGGCTTCAGAACCAAGAAGTCATCAGCTCTCAGACATGTCTCGTGCCGATCGCTGAGATCTGAGACTAGGACCTGAGACCTAGACTGGGGTAGGTATGGCTCACAAAGACGTTTTCTGGATGGCGTGTGACTCGACCGAGCAACTGCGAGCCGAATACGGACCGTTCCACACCCGCGAGGAAGCGGAAGTCGAAGCTCGTAAACTTCACTTTGGATACCTGCTGCGCTACGAGCACATCTTGAGCCCGGACGACGAGATTGAAGAAGTGCGCTGCATCTTCGTTGAATTGCAGAGCGTTGAATTGCAGAACCACGAATTGCAGGACGCACCATTCGCGTCGAGGCAGTATGTCGCGAAGCCCGGGGTCACCTTTCACACCCGCTGTGCCAGTTGCGGCGAGGCCGCGGCCCACGAGCAAGCGTGGCAGGCGGAGGTCTGGGCCGACATCCACGAGTTTGAACATACCCGCCACAAAGTCAGACTCTTCGAGCATGCCCGAGGAGAAGGTCTGAAAGAGATCGCCGACTGGCGCGGCTTCGCGGCGTAGTAAAGAAGCTCTCAGCTCTCAGCTCTCGGCTCTCGGCTCTCAAAATCGTTGCTCCCTCAACCTGCAACCACGCTGGAGCTGCCGTTCACTGCGGGCTTCGCCCGCTGGACGGCCGAGGGCGGCCGTCCCTACGTAAGCATCTCTTGTGCTAGGCTGCTTTCCATGACTCAGGTTTCGACCCATGCCAAGCACTTTCTTTCTGACAAAGTGGAGCATTTTACCGAGTCCGTGATTCGCGACATGACCCGGCAGGCAATGCAATATGGCGCGGTTAATCTGGCGCAAGGGTTTCCCGATTTCTCCGCGCCCGCTGAGATCAAGCGCGCTGCGCAAGAGGCGATTGCCGCCGATGTAAATCAGTACGCCATCACCTGGGGCGCGAAGAGCCTGCGCACGGCGATCGCGCGGCAGATGCGGGACTGGCAAGGCATCGACGTCGATCCGGAGAAAGAAATTGTGGTGTGTTGCGGCTCGACCGAAGCGATGATCGCCACGCTGCTGGCAGTGTGCAACAAGGGCGACGAGGTCGTCGTCTTCGAACCCTTCTACGAGAACTACGGTCCAGACTCGATTCTGAGCGGAGCCAAGCCGCGCTTCGTTAGCTTGCGGCCGCCCGAGGCATCGCGCGGCGAACCGGGTGGCGAGTGGACATTCGACGAACAAGAATTGCGCGCAGCTTTTCAGCATCGGACTGCGACACACCATACCAAGGCGATCATCCTGAACACGCCCAACAACCCGACTGGCAAGGTGTTCAGCCTTAGAGAGCTGGAACTGATTCGCGACCTCTGCGTCGAATACAACGTGCTCGCCATCACCGACGAAATCTACGAGCACATTCTTTACGATGGCTCGGAGCACATTTCCATCGCGCGGCTCGACGGCATGCGCGAACGCACCATCACTATTAACGGCCTATCCAAGAGCTACAGCGTCACCGGATGGCGCGTCGGCTGGGCGGTTGCGCCGCCAGCCATCACGAATGCGATCCGCAAGGTGCATGACTTTTTGACCGTGGGCGCGCCCGCGCCTCTTCAAGAAGCGGGAGCGGTGGCCTTGAGTTTGCCCGCCAGCTACTATCGCGAACTGGCCGAGCGGTACCGCACGCGGCGCGATCATCTCATTCCGGCGCTGGAGAAAGCCGGTTTCGTCTGTTATCGTCCGCGGGGCGCGTATTACGTGATGACCGACATCAGCGGATTCGGCTTTGCCAACGACGTGGAGTTCGCGGCTCACCTGGTGAAGGAAGTCGGCATTGCTTGCGTGCCGGGATCGAGCTTCTACAAGCATCCGAAAGACGGATCCCAACAGGTACGTTTCGCCTTCTGCAAGAAACCTGAAACACTGGACGAGGCAGGGCGACGGCTGGAGAGGTTGCAAACCCATCGCAGGTGATTATTCCATCGACGCCGCAAGAAGCCAGAATGCTAGCATCGCAAGGGCCGAAACCGGTGTGTGCCATCGTAGCGAACTAACCTTCCAAACGCCGCTTATGCCGAGGACGAATCCGCCGAGGGATAGCACGACTCCGACGGCCATTATCCTGAGGAGCAATCGATCGTAAAACCTGAACCCGTGAATCCTCGCATAAACTATCGCGGATACGGCCAGAAGTGCTGAAGTGGAAGCAAGGATGAAGCCTAATAGCGACAAAGCTGACGATACAGTTCGCAATTTTGGCCGCTGGGCCCATCGTGCCCAACCCCAGACCAGCACGACGGGCGCTATCACATAACCGAGGACTGCCAGGGTCCCCACTATGAACTGGACCGACGTACTCATTAGGTTTTTGCCTACACGATATTCTACTGCTCGCCGAGTTTCTTGCGCCGACCTTTGGTTCCAAAGTTTGGCATCACGATAGGACACGACTTCTGACGTAATCCACAGCCAACTGCGCTATACTTCGCCTCAACGCTGATTCATTCCCGAAAGCGAGTGTCGATGTCCATGTCCGTGAAAACCGTGGAAGAGGTATCTGCCGAGGTTCCGGCTGAAGATTTTCAAGCGCTGGAAGAGAAGGTTTATCGCACCATAGAGTTATACAAGGCCGCGAAAGAGGCGCGGGCTACGGCCGAGCGCGACTTACAGCGGCTGCGCGAGCAACTGGAAGAGCGCGAAGAAGAGAACGAATCGATGCGCCGCGAACTGGTGCAACTGCGCAAAGATCGCGAAGACATCCGCAGCCGCGTGGAAAAAATGCTGAGTCAGATGGACACCCTGACGCAGGAGCAGGCGGCCAGCTGAACGGCAACGGCGAACAGGATGACGACGGCACGCTGAATGGCCGTAAACAGGCGAGCGACTGTTGTCTGGCAGGAAGCGATCCGCCGAGGAGTGACATGGTCACTGCGAGCAAGCAAGCTTCGACCGGTGAGTTGACCAAGGACGCATTGACGAGCAACGCATTGACAAACGCTCCGTCGACGAATGCCGCCAACGGAAGCGTGCGCGTCGAAATCTTCGATCAGGTTTACAATCTCCGGGGATCGGACGCGGACTACATTCTCCGGCTTGCCGAGTATGTGGATGGCAAGATGCGCGCCGTGTCGCAACAGACTGCGACGGTCGATTCGGTGCGGCTGGCAGTGCTGGCGGCGCTAAACATTGCGGACGAATATCATCTGCTGAAGCGGCGACTGGAGGCGGCGTCTCCGGAAACGAAGCAGCGCGCGAGCAAACTGGCAAGCGCGCTGGACGAAGTTCTGCAAGATACGCGCCGCACGGGCTGAACAGATTGCCCCGCACTTTACCCTCAGCGGCTGAAGCCGTCGTTGAAAAGAGACTGGATATCGCAGCGGTGAATCGCCGCGCCACCCAAAATCAAGCGCAAATGCAACACACCTTGGCGGACGCTACCGTGGAATCCCACCTTTCGAAAAGCGCGAAAGGTGGTGCACCCATCGGCCAAAAAAGCAAAAGCGCCTGAGTTTTTCAGCAAAACTGTGAGGCCGAGTGCCAAACTTGATTTTTTTCGTGCGCTTTCAAAATCGATCGTAACCTGAGATTCATCTTTCATTAGCATTGGTGCGTGTAGCGGCGCACTCGAAGCCCGACCCCTTAGCAAACTTTCTGCCATCTATTTTTCATTTTCCTCTTGCGAAACTCTTTGCCGTTTCCTAGCATCCATAGGTGAAAGCCGACCTGCAAGGTTGGTGATGGTGGCAACCGATTTTTGAACCAATGCCGAATGAACGGGGACTCGACTCGCAAAAAGATCCGGTGTGCTATGTTCCGCCATGCGGAAAAGCCTAATGGGT
>JBAWFQ010000103.1:0-3384 GCA_049592035.1 Terriglobales bacterium | reverse complement strand
TACGTAGTAATTACCCGAGAAACTTCCCGTCGCGGCGGTCAGAGAGAACGTGCCTACACCGGTCGAGCTCGGCGCACCCAGGGCACCCGTAATTGACTGGCTCGCGTTGGTACCGCCGACGGGAGTGAGAATATCCTGGGTTCCCGTGAAGACGCCGCCGGCAATGGCAATTCCTCCAACCCTCGAGCTGATGCCAAAGTTGTGCGACTTGAAGACGAAGGTGCCGGAGGGAATGGCCGTCGAGGACTGCAGGATACCGTAACCAGCCGATGTCGCGAAGGTGTCGGCCTCCATCACATAGAAGTGATTGGTGTCGATCATGGTGATGTTGTAAGTGGTTGGGAAGGAAGTGTAGTTAAAAGTCAGAGAGCCTTCGCCGTCGCGCAAAATGGCGTAGGATCCCGCAAGATTTTCGGGGCCGCCGTTTTGAGGACCTCCATCATCTTCGAGGATGGTAAGCGAGCCGTTGCCATTTGCGGAAAAAATGGTGGTCTCGGAGAATGGAACGGCCGCTCCTGTAATTGAGTTTGCATAATAGCCCGTCTGCCTCATCACATAGGTGCCGCTCAGGCTGGATTTGCTGAAGTTGCCGCCGAGGGGCGCAACGAACCCAATATTGTTGTTGTTGCCACAGCCGGCTGCCAGCAACATGCTTGCGATTGCCGCCAGAGCCGTGAGCAGGCGTCCGGCGTAGTGGGCGCAGGTAGGGGGATTCATAAGGACACTCCTGTCTTTTTCGTAAGATGCGCTAACCCGCATTGTAGCGGAAAGTTTCGGTGGAAAAAATTTTCGGGTAGCTGGGCTTGTCTACTTGTCACTTCCTTGCGGCTTTATTCGAATTCCGCTGGCCGCGGACTAGGGACTGGATTAGCGTTATGCTGGCGATTTCCGGAGGCTTTTTCTTTGGCCCAGATTGCTACTCGGTAGGCTAGCAGGATGGTGAGGACTGCGGCGTATTCGAGGGGCTTACGGAGATCGGCTTTTACCAGCCAGATGTAATGCACGACGGCCAGGATTCCGGTGAGATAGATGAGACGGTGCAGACGCTGCCAGTTTTTGCCGCCGAGGCGGCGGATCGACCAGGCGGTCGAGGTCAGGGCGAGGGGAATCATCAGGACGAAGGCGGCGAAACCTGCGGTGATGAATCGGCGCTTTTCGATGTCTTTCAACATCTCGTGGAGATCGAAGAACTTGTCGAGCCAGATGTAGGTCAGGAAATGCAGGGTTCCGTAGAAGAATGCGAAAAGGCCGACCAGGCGGCGGAGGCCGATCAGCCAGTGTTGGCGGGTGATTTGGCGGAGGGGCGTGATGGATAGCGTGGTTAGAACAAAGATCAGCGTCCAGTCGCCGGTCGAGTGCGTGATCACTTCGATGGGATTGGCGCCCAGGCCGTCGTGGAGGGCCTTCCATAGCAGGCGGGCCAGCGGGATTAGAGCGGCGAGGAAGATGATCGTTTTCGTGAGCTGTAGGCGGTTCATTGGAATGCAGAAGTCAAAAGTCAGATTGCAGAAGTAAGACCCTTATGGCCATCAGATTTCACTTCTGCAATCTTACTTCTGACTTCTGCAATGCCTTTCAAAAGTTCTTTTTCAGGTCCATGCCGGAATAGAGGCTGGCTACCTGATCGTAGCCGTTGAACATCAAGGTTGGGCGTTTTAGGAATTCACCGAGGCGGCGTTCCTTGGCTTGGCTCCAACGGGGATGATCGACGTTTGGATTTACGTTTGAATAGAAACCGTACTCCATGGCATTGGACTGCTGCCAGCTGTTCAAGGGCTGGGAATCGGTGAAGCGGATGCGGACGATCGACTTGGCGCTTTTGAAGCCGTATTTCCAGGGAACTACGATGCGGAGCGGAGCACCATCTTGATTCGGGAGCACCTCGCCGTACATTCCGAAACAGAGCAGGGCTAGTGGATGCATGGCTTCGTCCATGCGAAGACCTTCGACGTAAGGCCAAGCCAATACGTTGTCGCGCTGGCCGGGCATTTGTTTGGGATCGTATAAGGTGGTGAACTCGACGTACTTTGCCTTGGGCAGCGGATCGGTGCGCTTGATTAGTTCGCTTAGGGAAAATCCTACCCAGGGCACTACGATCGACCAACCTTCGACGCAGCGATGACGGTAGATGCGCTCTTCGGGAGCGGCCATCTTGATGATGGTGTCGACGTCGAGAACTTGCTTTTTCTTGACCAGGCCGTCGATGGTCACGGTCCAGGGACGGGTTTTGAAATTTTTGGCCAGTCCGGCAGGCTCGTATTTGTCGGTGGAGAATTCGTAGAAATTGTTGTAGTTGGTAACATCTTTGTAGGGAGTTTCTTTTTCTGTGGTGCTGAAAGGACTTTTTTGAAGGCCATCAATTTTTGCGTTGGCTTGGACGGTGAGCTCGGGATCGGCTAGATTCCGGAAGGCGATGCCGGTAATAGCAGCGGCTCCAGCGATGGCGGCTCCAGTTAAGAAGCTGCGCCGGTTTAGATAGGCCGACTTGGGAGTAATTTCAGACGACGGAATTGGCGCCGGTTTGCCGATCAGCATGGTTACATACCCTATTGAATTACGCACGGCAGGCGGACTTGGATTCGTCCGATGCCGAAAACCCACACTTCCCACAATATAGGACTCGCGAACTGGGGGAAAGTTGCGCCGGCTGGCAGCGTGGTGGCCGGGCGGTGACGCCCGGCCCTCCACCAACAGGTTCAGTTCGCGGCTGATTTCGCTATTGCCTTGGGGGCGGGGCGGGAACGCAGAACTTCTCGGACTTTTTTGGCTAGATTCTGCAAGGTGAAGGGCTTCTGCAGGAAGGCGGTTGCCGGACCGGATGCGCCTTGAGTGACGACGGCATCTTCAGTGTAGCCGGAAAGATAGAGAACGCTGATGCCGGGACGGAGAACGAGCAGCCTTTTGGCTAGTTCGCGGCCACCGATGCCGGGCATGACTACGTCGGTAATGAGGATATCGATGTGTTCTTTACAGGCCTCGGCTATGCGCAGACCGGCTTCGCCATGTTCGGCTTCGAGAACTTTGTAACCGCGTGCCGTTAGAGTCAGGCGCACCAGTTCGCGCACCGATTCTTCGTCTTCCACCAGCAGGATGGTTTCGCAGCCGCTGGCTTCGCTGGGCTGGGACTTGGCCGGGCTTAGCTCTTCCGCGTTTTCTTCCGCGCGCGGCAGATAGACGTAGAAGGTCGTTCCCTTCCCAACCTCGCTTTGAGCGAAGACATATCCATTGCTTTGCTTGACGATGCCGTAGACGGTGGAGAGGCCGAGACCGGTGCCTTTTCCTTTTTCCTTGGTGGTGAAGAAGGGCTCGAAGATGCGGGACTGAGTTTCTTTGTCCATGCCGTGGCCGGTATCGGAAACGGAGATCACGGCGTAGCGTCCGGGC
>JBAWFQ010000102.1:0-10947 GCA_049592035.1 Terriglobales bacterium | reverse complement strand
CCAATAGCGCCACGTCCGCAGTCCTGCGCCCTTACCGAGCAAGAGTGCCTCCCCCGCCATGAGTTTGCGCACACCTTGAAGGTGCGTCCGCGGCGCCGGCACATATCCCTCAGCCAGGAACTGCGCGATCGCCGGCACATCGAGATGGTTGTCCAGACCAGGAAAGGGGAATAAGGCTTTCATCTCAGAGGCGAATACTAATCCTCTACCGTTATTCACGGGCGCGTAGTACAAGGGCTTTTCTCCGAAGCGGTCGCGGGCCAGAAACAGCAGTTCATTTTTCTCATCCACTATGGCGAAGGCGAACATCCCATCCAAATCGTCGAGCAGAGAGTAGCCCTTGTCTTCGTAGAGATGCACCAGCACTTCGGTGTCGCTTTGGGTGCGAAAGCGGTGTCCTTTGGCAATCAAATTTTGGCGGATTTCGATGTAGTTGTAGATTTCGCCATTCAGAATCACCCAAATGGTCTCATCTTCATTGCCAATGGGCTGGGCGCCACCAGGCAGATCAATGATCGCTAGACGGGAGTGGCCAAGCAGGCAGCGTCCGCCCATGCACGACAAGCACGCACTTCCATCGGGACCACGATGCTTGAGAAGCCGGCCCGCTTCTTCCAACCACATCCGGTATTGAGCCACGCCGCCAGCACCGTCATACACGCCATAGATTCCGCACATTAATGTTTTTTGCGACGTTTGCCGGCCGCCTCCACAAACACCTTTTCCCAATCTTGCGTAATTTTGTCCCAGTCGAACTGCAGGGCATGCTGAGCCGCCGCGGCAGACATCTTGAGCCGCAGATTTTCGTCGGACAGCAGCAAGCCCAGATTGCGTGAGATTTCGTCCTCCGATTTTACCAAGTACCCCGTCTCGCCGTGGACCACATAGTCGGGATGATACTTCTCCATGGCCACGGCCGGCAGTCCACAGGCTGCCGCTTGCCCGAGAACCTGCGGATGACCTTCTATCACACTGGGGAAAAGAAATACGTCCGCGTTTCGCATTTCGTCGGCTAACTCGCGCTGCGAAAGATGGCCCACGAAAGTCACATTGCGGCACTTCAATTCCTTCACCAGCGACCGGCACTTTTCTTCTTCTTCACCCTTGCCCACCAAACGAAACTCAACCGCCGGCCATTTTGCCGCCTCGCGAATAACGACATCCACTCTCTTGCGCGCCTGAAATGAGCCGGCATACAGCACGGCTAGTTTTGATCGGTCTTTCTGCCGACGAGCCTTGATCGGCGGATGAAACAACTCCCGGTTGATACCGCTGTAAATTGTTCCGGCCGCAACCCCGAAGCGGTGTTGGACTGTCTGTGCCACGTAACGCGAGTTCCCGACAACACAGTCGGCTTCGCGAATCGATCTTGCCAGCGTCGGCGCGACATCGATTTCATCGAGAGCCATCACGATATAAGTCACCAGCGCCACGGGCAGCCCCAGTGAATGCCTAAGAAACAGGAATAGGGCATCCAGAGGACCCTGGCGCGGGAAAAAGTAGATGTCGATTTTCGAGAGCAACACACCAGCGAGCCATCGCGGCGTGTTTCCATGCCGCGTCCAGCGCAGGATTTTTGTGTTGCTGCGAGCGCGAATCCGCGGATCGAGGGGGCCGTCGCCCAACATCACGACCCGGAATTGATCCGGTGGCAGACGGCTGACGATTTCTTTCGCAGTCAGGTTCTGCGCATTTGTGTTCGCTTCATCCGCGAACGATGGAGTGAAGACTGTGATCATATTCGCTGGGTGCGCGCCACTGGCTCGCATAAGATTTCTGACAGGAATTCCGGGGTAATCGCCTGCACCAAGCGTAGCACCGTGTCCGGGTTGGGCGTCGCTTTGCCCACGATATCTGGGATGCGCAGCAAGTCATCTGGAAACTCCAGCATCCGTCCCACTCCGAAGCGCGCATATTGGGGAGCGTATCCGGCGTAAGCATTGCGCAACCATCCGCACAGGAACGCGGGAATTCCGGCCAATGCACATTCGCAAGCCACGGTCGAATCCACGGTCACCGCGCACCATGTCTGGGCAAGAATCCCGGAAGATAGTGGAGCATCCGTCAGGCTCACTAACTTCTGGTCGTCCGAGTTCAATATGCGTGCGATTAACCTTCGCCGCTGGCGGCGACTTTCAAAGGGATGCAGTTTCAAAACCACGGTCTTGCCCGACTCTCGGGCAACCGCACACAGGCGCGGCAATATCTCTCGATAAATCGACTCCGCTCGCCAGAGACCCGATTCATAGGGCTCGGTGAAAAACGTGATCCAGGGAGCGTGTTCAGACCAGACTGGGGCATCCTCTTGCGGAGGAGCGGGCGCACCGATTCGAATCCGGCGGGGGTCGATTCCGCAAATTCGCTCGAGATAGTCACGTTCCATCTCGCCCTTGGCCAGATAATTTGAAAACTTCGAATTTTTGAATGCCATAAAGCAGTCGAGCGCTCCGTGATGGCAAGCGATAGCAGGAATTTCGCGCTGTCGCGCCAGCAGCAGAGGAATCCGCGTGTAAGGATTCGAATCGTCGGCACTGAGGCAACTCATCACGGGACGCGTCTCAAAAACCCGGATCCACGCGTCGCGTGCCGCCAGTCCGCGGCGTAACCAATGCGTCCCCTGTTTCAGGATCCCGATTTCAACTGCCAAATTGAATACTGGATGTTCTTGCAACGACTTCTCCATCTGGCTCCAGCTGCCGTCAAGTTTCAGCAATTCACTTTCGTCGCATCCCTTGGCGGCGAAGCTTGCCAGGCGCGCGACTTCCACATTTTCCGGAACCGACGAGACGGCTGCCGACTCACGCGCAAGGACCAGGAAAAATTTCTGCTCGGGCAAAATCGCCGCGTAACTGAGCGCGGTTTTCGTGACACTCAAATAGGCTGAGGGAAGCAGCACCGTCGGCATCGATTCCGACTTCGGCGAAGACGCCCGCGAAGGGGTTCGCCCGAACTTCCGTCGCCAGACATAGTGCGGGTCGTACTTGTCATACATCACCTGCCGCAATTGCACAAAGCTCAAGTTCGCTGCCGCCACACCGCGATTCAGAACATTGCCTACCAGACGCTTGCGCAGCCCGCGTTTGAGCACCTGCAGCGGTGTTCCCAGCTGGAGTCGCAAAACTTCTGCAGTCACCGACGAACGGCTTACGGTTAGCGTATGACATCCGCGGAGCTTATCGGCCAGTCGAAGAGCGAGCCGGACTTCCTGTAATTGCTGCTGCAGCGTGAGACTAATCACGTCCCACCAGTCGATGCCGAAGCGATCCACAACCCGTCCCATGCCTGGCGCAAGCAGTTGACGCCAAATTTGCAGGTCTTCAACCTCGAGGGCAAGGTCGAAAATGCTGAAGACCGGACAGCCCAGTGCCGCACTCCGCTCGTCGTAGAAAGGTTTTGGGGCTCTCCCCAGGTCGATGACCGAATCCCAGTGCTCGCTCGCCCACGACCCGTGGAAGTCATCGTCGGGATGTAGGAGGAAGATTCGCATAAAAGCAGGTGTCAGGTGTCAGGCTTGGAAATTTCTCAGACCTGGGACCTGAGACCTAATCTGCCACCAGCGCCCAACTCAGCGGCGTTCCCCGCTCCACATTGCAGGCTGCGCTCTTTCCCAGGACTTCGTTGAGGTGCCGCGGGTGCAGTCCGTCCGCTGGACGAATTGAACGTACGTTCTGTTCCGTAAACAGCTCGCCCTTTTTTATGTCTTCCACCACAAACAGCGAGCGTCGGAACCGGCGGCTGTTGGCCTCGCGCGGTCCGGAATCGAACTGAACCGCACCGAGAGCTTTCTCGGCCGTGCGCACGGCTTCCACCATCGCCTTGAATTCCTGGGGCTCAAGTGAAAAGGCGCCGTCGGGGCCGCCATCCGCGCGGCGCAGACAAAGATGTTTTTCAATGATGCATGCGCCCAACGCCACGGCGACGACTGGAACCGCGATGCCCATGGTGTGATCGGAAAGTCCCACCGGGCAATCAAAACGGCGCGCCAGTTCCGGGATGGTGCGCAGGTTGGCTTCCTCCGGCGGCGCCGGGTAAGCGCTCGTGCACTTCAACAGCGCAATTTGAGTGGCACCCGCTCCATGCGCCGCTTCGATTGCTTCTGAAATTTCGGCTTCGCTGGCCATGCCCGTCGACATGATCAGCGGCTTGCCGGTGCGAGCCATCTTCTGGATGAGGCCAATATCCACGAGTTCAAACGACGCTACCTTGTGGGCGGGAACGTTCATCTGTTCGAGAAAGTCGACGGCGCTCGCGTCGAACGCGCTTGAGAACAATTGCATCCCCAGTTCGTCCGCGATCTGCTTCAGCTTGGGCTGCCAGTCCCAGGGCGTAAATGCTTCCTGGTAGAGATCGTGAAGAGTGCGCCCATCCCACAGCGTGCCGCCGGCAATTCGAAAACATTCTTTATCGCTACGCAGCGTAATCGTGTCGGCGGTGTAGGTCTGGAGTTTGACCGCATCCGCTCCGGCATCCTTGGCAGCGTGAATAATGCGGACGGCGTGATCAAAATTCTGATTGTGGTTGGCGGAGAGCTCGGCCACGATGTAGACGGGACAGCCGTTTCCGACCTCGCGGTGCGCGAGTTTAATGGACGGCAGAGACTTTGCTGCGAACAGAATTTACTCCCGAGTTAGGCTTCTCAACTTCAACGTGGATGATAACGGCGATCCGGAGGACCTGCAACATGCGTACATCTTGCCTCGGATCTTTTATGCTGTTGTCATGTTCGATTCCACCGCACACTGGGACGAGCTTCACCAAAAACCCCGTTTCCGTCCGCTGTATCCGAACGATAATGTTGTCCGTTTTCTGATGACCAATCGTGAGTTGCTGGAGAAGTATCATCCGGCGCGGTTTCTCGATATTGGATTAGGGGCTGGCCGCCACACGAAACTGGTCGCCGAGCTGGGGTTCGGAGCCTCGGGCGTCGATATTTCCTTCGTCGGTCTGCAACACGCTCGCGAACGGCTGCTCACCACGGGTTTCCAGGCGACTCTGTCGCAGGCGTCGATGCTGGCTCTTCCCTTTCGGGATTACAGTTTTGCCGCCGTCTTAAGTTTCGGAGTTTTCTACTACGGTACTGCAAAGGAAATGAAGCAGGCGATTGCCGAAGTACACAGAATTCTTGTTCGCGGAGGCAAGGCTTTCGTGGTTTTGAGGACTACCGACGACTACCGCTTCGGCAAGGGGACGCGACTCGGCCACAATACGTTTCAACTCAGCATCAGCGAGACCAACGAGCTTGACAGCACGCAGCACTTCCTCGCCGCCGATGACGTGCCTGCATACTTCGCTGGGTTTTCGCACGTCAGTTTCGAGAAGGCCGAGACAACGTTCGGCAATCGCAGCGCTCTGAACTCGGATTGGTTGATCACTGCGGAGAAGTGAGTCCGCAGACGTATCCCATCGCGGTGGTTTTGCTCGACTATTCGGCACCGGTTCTTGTCGGCACACATTTACCCCGCACAATTTTCCCGCAGGAAAGGACAACTTCGCGTGCTTCCGGGCCGACATTGAAGAGAAGATCGATGACACTCAAATTTGGCATGAAGGGGGTTGCGGGCTGTGGATAAATCGGATGTTCGAATATTTGCCAGAAGTGCTCGATCCCGGCTTCGGCCATCTGCTGTTCATCAACATACGCCCTCGATCCTTCATTCGAAAGATAGCGCCCGGCGCCGATCGCCTGACACATGGAGATCAGCATACCGGTCGAGGTTTCCCGGATGTTGTAGTCGCGACTGTCGATGATGGGAGTCCTGATATCCAGCCAGCGTAAGATCAATTTGACAAGAGAGATATTTAGATCCCCCAGGCTGCCACTGTGCGTTCGCAAGTGATGTTCAAGCTCCGGATAATAGGTATGGAAGAATGGCGACTTCAGGTACGCCTGCCGAATGCTTCCCGAGTGCTTGCGCTTCCAGAGGTCATTCACCATGTACGTAGCATTGATGGCTTGATCGAAACGCCCAGCGGTTTTCACCGGAATACTAAGCCAGAGTTCGTGGTCGGCGAGGCGAATGCGATTGCGCGAGTGCCAGCTTTTTTTCGAGTACTGGCAGTGTCCCGCGAACATGAAGACGTCACTGAGCGCAATCTTGTTGAATAGAACGATGCCCGGCAGATAAACCGGCTGGTGTCCAGAAAGCAGGAGTTGCCTTCGGTCACCCGCTGCGGTTGTATCCGATGTCTCAATATTCAAGGGCGCCCTCTGATACCGCCTGAGAGTTTTGTGCCGCCAAAACCGCAGTGGCAATGCGCTCGATATCGCCGCGGGTATAGCGATGGTCAATCGGGAAACTTAGAATTCGGGAGGACAGATCGATCGCGACAGTATCTGGTGTATCGCAGGGCCACTCGACTGGACAGAAAATTTCGTGCTGTTGCAGAAAGTGCTGGCAATGATCTCTTTCGCTTCGACTTGGAAAGACAAACGGCACGTCAAACGGCGCATGGCCGTCGGGCCACTCCCGGAATGTAGGTTTGGCAAAATCCCAAGATGCTAATGCCTGGAGGAGCAGGCCGGCATTCTCCACGCGCCGCTCGCGCCACCGCTTCGGAACACCGGAAGAGAGCATGGCTTGAGAAATAGGGGAAATCGCACACAGCGGAGCCTCGCTCAGCTCTCGCTCCCCCTTCAACTGCCACTCGCGAAAGCGTAGCTTGGTGTTGGCCGCGACCGTTCCTTCGAGATAATGCCGTTTGTACAGCATGGCTCCGAACTTCAGCACGCTACCTCGCCAGTCGCCCGCAGCCGGCTCCGCTGGCAGAGGAAGTCCAAGGGGCGACCACAGCATCGCGCCATCGGGAACAGGAAGCGTTTTGCGAAGCGAGCACACCGCATAACTAGCCACTGACTCTAACGCCCAAGCGGAAAATGGATCCTGCGTATGATCTTCCACCAAAATGCAGCCGTGCCGCCCCATCCAGTCGCGCCAAGGTTCGATGCTGCGGACACCAAAGTAGTTGACCGCGAGCACAAGGTCATTGGGAGCGGGTTGCAAACTTTTCCAGTCGGGCTCCGGCCATCTGCAATCGTCGCGATATTCGCGAATCAGCGCCACATTGCCGCAGAAACGTGCAACTTCAGGGCAGAAAAATGTTGGCAGCCATAGCACAGGCCGATTGGGTTGCGCCGCGCACAGTGCCGCGATGGCATGCCGGCACATCATGTAATAGATGGCTGGCTCTGGAAATGACCACAGTGGAGGCGTGAAGTCGTCCTCCCAGTGGAACATACTGCCCGCCTCCCATCGAACCCATTCACGCATCGCCCGACACCAAGATCACGATTCCCTTCTGGAGAACGCTCTTTGCCATTGCGGCCGCAGAGCCTCCCATTCTTCCTTCAGGATCGCGAGGCAAACGACGTCGTTGAACGCGCCTCGTTTCCAGACATGTTTCCGAAACAATCCCTCTTGCACAAAACCGAAACGGCGGTGCATCTCAATCACACCGCGATTAAACGACAAGACCTCGCAGCAGAGCTTCTCAAACTTCAGATCGTCGAACACGTAGTTCAGGACCGCGTATTCAGCTTGCATGCCTACGCTCTTCCCCCCAACGTTGGGACTAACCACGTAGAAACCCCAGTAGCATCGGCGATTGATCTGGTCGATTGCGTACAGATTGGCCACGCCTACATCTTCACCATCACAGACAATGATCCAATATTTGCAAGTGAGATTTTTCAGTGCACGCGCAAACCAGGCAGCGTGTTCCTCCGGACTAATCACGTGGTCGGTATACATATAGTCGGCCACTTTCGGCAGGTTGCGCCACTGGCGAATCATTTCCATGTCGTCGGGACGGAAATCTCGCAGTGAGGTCACGGTTTTCCCCGGGTCGGTGCCGCTTGGCGCAGGGCTTGCCGTTTCGAGATTCGAGTCAGGCACGGCAGACACGTCGGGGGATGAAGCGATTCGTTCAATCACGTGGTTACCCTTTCCTCTTCCTCCAGGCGCATCGAGCGCATGGCTTCAACGACCCGCTGCGCACCTCTCCCATCCATTATCCGCCTGGCGTTCTCTACGAGTTCCTTCCGCAGCTTGGAATCGCAGATCAAGGTCCGTAACGAAGCAGTCAGGGACTCTCGCCCTAATGCGTCGAACCAGCCGGCGGCAAACGCCGCTTTTGCCCGGCTGTACGCTTCAACCGTCCGCTCGTGATTGCCAGCCATGGTGATGAGGAACATCGGCACTTGCATGATAGCTAACTCATAGCACGTTCCACCACCCGCTGAAATCGCCAGATCCGCCTGCGTCATCAGCTCAGGCATGTTCTCCACATTCGACAACAATCTCGCGACCTGAGAGCATCTCTCGAGCGCAGCGCTCAGCGATGCGCGGTGCGGGTTGCTGGCCCCAACCACCACCGTGATATCGAGCTGAATATCACTAATTTGCTGCAAGGCATCAATCACCCGCAGGGTCACGTTGTGGGGATCGGCTCCTCCAAAAGTGACGAGCACTCGGCGGGCCGTCGCTGGAATATGGGGAGTTCTCGTCGCAAACCGCAAGAACTCGCGCCGCAATAGCGCAAACTCAGGACCGATCAGGAAACGAGTCTGCTCCGCGCGTTGTGGGTACATAGCATCAACAGCAAAAGGGTTGGTGTTAAGGACCACGTCGCACTGATAGGGAGCGCGCTCTCCGTGATCGTCCAACAACAACAAACGGCATGCCTCCGTCTTCACGACTTCGCGATAGCTCTGTGAAAAATGGAAGCCATCAAGAATCAGCCAATCCGCCCTGTATCTCCTACACAGTTTGGCCGTCTCGCTTGCATCTTCTTGACTACCGATTTCACCGGAGACCCTGACTACCGACGCGCCTTCCGAGTGCAGGCGTTGTTCGACTCCCTCTCTGCCCGTGGCAAGGGCGAAAGTGACATGACCACCGACCTCGCGCCAAGCCTGGGCCAGGGCCAGGCAGCGCATCACATGGCCAGTGCCTATGGCGGGACTGGCGTCAGCCCGAATCAGGAGTTTGCCTGGGTTCATCGACTTTCGTGAGTCTCCAAGCCTCGTTCTTCACTCGCAGCGGAAGAGGCTTCGACCCAGAGGCAAGATCTGGTGGGCACGCTATCTTCTACGCAAAAGGAAGACCGAGTCCACATTGTCGTTTTCTAAATAACTCAGTTTCTGCTCCGAAACCAGTTCCAGATCGGGGAAGGTCTCTATATAGAGCCGCGCATAATCAGCCTTCCAGAGAAGCTCCGTGTGACCCCGATACGGAACTTCCGTCATCTCCGGTGCATGGTATTCGAATCCCCAAATCCAACCCCTGGCACAACGATGGATCTCATTCATAGCAACGGGAAGATCCTGTGGAGCAATATGGATCAGAAGTCCGGAGGTGAAAACCAGGTCGAAACTCGCGTCGGGAAAAGGGATCTTGAGTGCGGAGCCCTCGGTCACTCTAGCCCATGGAGCCCGGGACTGAGCCCTCTTTACGATTTCTCCCTGAATCTCGATTCCGCTGAGGTTCTCAAATCCCATGTCGTGGAGAAGGATCAACTGGTTCCCGAGATTACACCCGACTTCGAGAATCGATGCCGATCTCGGAATCTCCGCCAAAAAGCGCTGGTTAAGCGCCGTTCGGGTGACGCCGTAGTTGCGCTGGTACAGATTGTCGAGGTCGGGCGGGTTGTACAGATTTCGTTCACTGTATTGGCTGCCAAATTCTCCACGCCACGTCTCAGTTTGCTTGGTTGCGGGAAGATTCTTGGTCTCTGACGACTCGCGCATCACGATTCTCCATTTCGATCATAACCTCAGCCAACGCTAACCGCAGGTTGAATCATCTCGCCGCCAGCGGAGTGGTTATCGACACGCGGAACCCGCATCTCGCCTAACCTTCGCGCAGAGCTTTCTGACGCACATGGGAATTTAGAGCGGCGAGTTCCGGTTGGGCTTCCATAAGGTTCAGCACCTCGAACCAGCGGAAGCTATCACGGTTCCCGAAGTGCTGATAAATCGCGCGTATCAGTTCCCAATCTTCGCTCGTGTCCAGAGTCCAACGATACTTGCTGTGATCCACTTCTCCTGCGACCGAGATCAATTTGAACAACTCAGGGTTCTCGTACAAGTAGGGAGTAACGTGCGTCCGTTGATAGTTTTCTTTGGCAGCACTCCAGGCGCGCGCCAGGGCATCTGCGGTAAATACTTCAACTCCCAAGCCACGCGGATAAGTCTCCAACAGTGCATTTGAAGCGTAATCAGCTTGCTCGGCGAGACTGGAGCGAATTGTGGCATCAATCAGTTCCGGATCGATCAGGGGACAGTCGGACGTGATCCGTACAATGGCGTCAGCGGCAAATTTCTGAGCTGCGCCGTAGTAACGATCCAGCACGTCCAGTTCGTCACCGCGGAAACAGGCTACTTTCAGAGCTTCGCACTCGCGGACGATGGCATCGTCCGCCGGAAGGACAGAGGTGGCGACGACAACCTCGTCGAGCAGCGTGGCGCGGCGGGTGCGCTTCACGACCCTGGCCAGAACCGTTTCGCCGCCCAGGTCCTTGAGCACCTTCCCGGGCAGACGGGTGCTGCCCATGCGCGCCTGGATGATGGCAACGACCCTCATGTTTCTTCCCACCTGGGTTGAGCAATGGGCATACAGGCGCGACCGACTGCTGCGTCCGATGCCTTTCCGTAGTAATCCACGATCTTGGTCACGGCGTGGATCACGTCTTCGACGTCCTGCGCCGTCATGGAATGGAACATAGGCAGGCTGATCAGCCGTTCGTACGCGTCTTCGGCCACAGGATAGTTTCCCTGAGACTTGAATCGCTCGCGGTAGTAGGGATGTTGGTGCACCGGAATGTAGTGAACGTTGACGCCGATATTCTCCGCCCGCAGCGCGCGAAAGATTTCTCCGCGATTCACCGAGAACATTTCGAGATTTAGCCGAACCGGATACAAGTGCCATGCGGGATCGACGCCATTGCGAA
>JBAWFQ010000101.1:0-27311 GCA_049592035.1 Terriglobales bacterium | reverse complement strand
GCAGAAACTCAATCGGATCTTCGACCGTCAGAACGTGATAGCAATACTGGCTGTTAATGCGGTCAATCAAAGCAGCCAGCGTCGAGGACTTGCCCGATCCGGTTCCGCCGGTCACCAGAATAATTCCGTTGCGGACTTGCGCAGCCTCCTCCAATTGCGCGGGAAGATGCAGCGACTGAAAAGTCGGAATAACAGTCGGAATGACGCGCATCACGACCGCGCAACTTCCGCGCTGAATAAAAACGTTGACGCGGAACCGCGCCATTCCTGGCAATCCGTAGGAGACGTCGCACGAGCCCTGCTCGCGCAGCGTGTTGATCGCCTGTTTATTGTTGCCGATCAGATCGGCCGCGATTCGTCGCGTGTCATCCGCTGAAAGAGTTTTGCTCCCGGTGATTTCGACGGCGATAAGTTGACCGTGAATTTCGACCTGTGGTGGACGGCCCGGCGAAAACATCAGATCGCTGACCTTCTCGGAGGTGCGCAACATTCCGGCCAGCAAAACCGGAGTCGGGATCGAGTCCGTTCCGCTGATGCCCTCAAAGGCAATCGCAATCGGGGAATTCCCCGTAGCCGCCATTCCACACGCTCCCGACGATAACAATAATGATCAGTATTGACGCCACAGGGGAGAATTCTCAGGACGAGGAGTCTATGCCATGAATGTAGCGCGAATGCGAGGAAGAGCGAAGGACAAGTAGGTCATAGACCTAGGTAACTGAAGACGAAGACAGTACCCAGTACTCAGTACCCAGAAAAACCAAGGGCGTTGAGAACTGGGTACTGGCAACTGAGTACTGAGTACTGAAATGTCCCGATTACTTCGCTTTTTTCTTGGTTCCGAAGCCCGTTTCTACGGGCGCTCCGATGCTAGCCAGCAGATCTTTGGCATTCTGGGCGTAGCGGCCTGTGGGAGCCAGTTCAAGATACTTCTGGAAGGCCGCAGCTGTACCTTCAGGCGCAACTGTCTTGCCGTCCTTTCCGACCGTCATTTTGGCGAGCAAGTTCAAGCCCTTCTGGTAGTACGCTTCGGCTTTGGTTGGATCGGCGGCAATCACTTTGTCCCATACCGCAATGGCCTCATCCGCCTTGCCCGCGTTGGTTAAGACTGCGCCCGTGTTGAATAGATACGATCCGGCATGCGCCGGATCCAGACTTGCAGCCTTGTTGTAGTTGGTCACAGCATCGTCGATCTTGCCCGCCCTCGAATAAACCTCGGCAAGATTGTTGTAGTAAGCAGCCAACTTCTGATTATTGTCGGCCTCTTTCTGGGCCGTTTCCGAAGCGGTGCGCAGGTCGATTGCCTTCTGGTAATCGGCGGCGGCCATCTCGAAGCGCTTTTGCTTTTCAGCGGCATCGGTTTGCTTTGGAGCCGACATGCGGTAAGCATCGGCCAGTTTGAACCAGACCAGATCGCGGGTGCTGTCGATCTGGTTGGCTTCAGTCAACGTAGCGATTGCGGTTTCGTAATCTCCCGCATCGGAAGCTGCCTTGGCGGCGCTAAGCTTTTCGTTAAGCGTGCCAACCGTCTTCTTTTCGGAGGCGTATTTCGCGGCGGCTTCGTTCGCCTTCGCGGCTTGTTCTGGCGTCATTCCCTGCACGGCAGGGTTGGAGTGCTCTTTCTTCAAGTCGAAGTCCTGGGTGATTTCGTCCACGGTCACCTGAATGCCCTTGAAGTAGAAGAGTTGCTTGCCATCTTTGTAGAGCGTGACGTCGTAGCGGCCAGGGTTGATGCCGAGCGAAAAATATTCGCCCTTGTTATTGGTTTTGATGGTGTACTTGTGGCCGGTGTCGGTCGAAACCCACTCTACTTGGGCGCCGGCGATTGGCTTGCCGTCGTCGTCTTTGCAAACTCCCTTCACGCTGCCCGTGATTTGCGCGAACGCGAGTGGAGCGATCAGCCCCAGGGCAAGAACCAGCAGCAGGGGAAGGATGAAATATTTCCTCATGATTGTGCCTCCCGGCATTGCATCTAAATTTTAAGACCTTTTATGACAGCACCAATTAGCTCAGTCGAGCGGCGGGCTCCTCGTAGGGAATGGGATCTTCCGCGCCCACTTCGCGAAAGGCGCGCAGGCGGAGCACACAGCTGTCGCAGACCCCGCAGGCACGATCCTCGCGCTGATAGCATGACCACGTTAAATCGAATGGGGCACCCAGTTCAAGGCCAAGCGTCACAATTTCGGCCTTGCGCATCGCGATCAGCGGTGTCACCACCCGGATGGTTCCTTCGCGGGTGCCCGTTTTCACAACCTCATTAAACGCTCGATAATACTCCGGACGGCAATCGGGGTAACCGGAACTATCAGGCTCAACCGCTCCAATGTAGACTTCTTCGGCTCCCAGCACTTCCGCCCAACTGACGGCGACGGCGAGAAAATGCGCATTGCGGAAAGGGACGTACGTCACGGGCACGTTGACGGGAATGCTGGCTCCGATGGCCGGCGCTTCGGGAACGGCAATGCTGGAATCGGTGAGGGCCGATCCACCGATGGCGCGCAACGCTTCGTTGCGCACGAGCAATCGGTCCCGAATTTGGAGCCGGTCGCAGATGCTTTCAAAGGCACGCCTTTCGCGCTGTTCGGTGCGCTGTCCGTAGCTGACATGGACGGCAGCGGCTTGGCGGTCGCGGGTCGCCAGCGCCGCACACACGCAGGAATCCATGCCACCGCTCAGCAGAACCACGGCTCGGCTTCGTGAGATTGAGTTCGATGCCATATATGATGTCCGCGCAGCGCCGCTGGCTCTTCCTCTTAATTCTAAGCCAAGGGGTGCCATTTAATCCCGTTTCCAAGCCTGCGGCGCCGAGGGCGAGGCGCCCTCGGGACAGCCGGCAAGATGCCGGCGCTACTCGGCGAATCCGGGAATCGTTGAATCCCGGAATCTAAGTTTCAACAGGGGTGGTTAACGCCGTGGGGACGTGGTGGGCAATCCTCCCTCGTAGTACGGTTCCGAACCGTCCTCGAGTGTTTTTCCATTTTCGCTGAAGATGGGGTTGCGGACGATACCGGCGCGCTGAAGCGCGAACTGCAGAGTAGTTGCGAGAACTCCGAGGCCATATTGCACGCTGCGGCGGAAATTAATGGAGGACGCTTCCTCGAAATACTTGGTGGGGCAGGAAACTTCGCCAATGCGAAAACCGAAATAGACGCATTGGGCGAGCATCTGGTTGTCGAATACGAAATCGTCGCTGTTCTCCCGCAAAGGCAAGCGGGTGAGTACGTCGCGGCTGAAAGCGCGATAACCGGTGTGATACTCCGACAACTTGACGCGCAGGAACAGGTTCTCAAAAGCGGTAAGCAGACGGTTGGCGACGTACTTATATAGCGGCATGCCTCCGCGCAACGCGGTGCCGCCGATGATGCGAGAACCGAGAACAACATCATAGACGCCGTACGCAACCATGCTCGCCATGGCGGTTACCAGCAGGGGCGTGTACTGGTAATCGGGATGTACCATGATGACCACATCGGCGCCGGCGGCCAAAGCTTCGCGGTAGCAGGTCTGCTGATTGCGGCCGTACCCGTAGTTGCGGTTATGAGCGAAGGTCTGCAAGCCAAGTTGGTGCGCGACTTCGAGGGTACGGTCGGAACTGTGGTCGTCGACAAGAATGCGGATATCGACCAGGTCGGGTATTTCCCGAACCGTCGCTTCCAGCGTCTTTTCCGCATTGTAAGCGGGGAGTACGACTGCAATGCGTTTGTCGTTGACCATGCGGCGTTTTCCCTTGCTCGGCTGATTGAATGATAACTGGAAAGATCGACGTTTGCTCGTGGGACGTGAATGGTTCTCGCCCGTCAAGCCGATATCTCTTTGCAGATGGTTGCGGCCATTGCAGCTCTGGATTGTCTATTAAGCGCGGAGTGAAAAAAGCGCCGCGATCAGGACTTCGAGGCGGGTGCATTGGTAGACTATCGAACAGCCCCTGCTGCCTCGGGGCGAAGCTGGAGATATGTCTCCTCGAACTCTATTTGAGAAGATTTGGGATGCGCACGTGGTGGCTGCTCCGGAGGGGCAGTCGGCGCTGCTCTATATCGATTTGCACCTGGTGCATGAAGTCACGTCGCCGCAGGCCTTCGACGGCCTACGTGTCTCGGGAAGAAAGGTTCGCCGGCCTCTGCGCACGGTGGCCACGGTCGACCACAACATCCCGACGACTCCGCGGGGTTTGCCGATCACCGACCCAATTGCGGCGAAGCAGATTGAGGCGCTGCAGAAAAATTGCCGCGAGTTTGGCGTTCCATTGTTTGATATGGACTCGGCGGAACAGGGAATTGTGCACGTCATCGGCCCGGAACTGGGCATTACGCTTCCGGGGATGACAATCGTCTGCGGCGACAGTCACACCTCGACGCACGGCGCGTTCGGATCGCTGGCGTTTGGCATTGGAACGTCGGAAGTGGAACACGTCTTGGCAACGCAATGCCTGCCGCAGAAAAAACCAAAGACGATACAGATCCACGTGAGCGGAAAGCTGGCGGAAGGCGTGACATCTAAGGATCTGGCACTCGGAATTATCGGACGGATCGGAACTGACGGCGCCACCGGATATGTGATCGAGTATGCGGGTGACACGGTGCGCGGGTTGTCGATGGAAGCCCGCATGACGCTGTGCAATATGAGCATCGAGGCGGGCGCACGAGCGGGGCTGATCGCGCCCGATGATACGACGTTCGCATATGCCAGCGGCCGGCGCTTTGCACCTAAAGGAAAAGACTGGGAAGCAGCAGTTGGGTATTGGCGAACGCTGGCCACTGATTCCGGAGCCAAATTCGATCGGATAGTTGAGGTTGACGCGTCATCGCTGGCGCCGTTCGTGACCTGGGGGACAAATCCCGGGATGGTGGTGGCCGTGAACGCGCGCGTTCCCGAGTTAAAAAGTTTCGCGCAAGAAGCGGATCGGCGCGCGGCCGAACAGGCGCTCGCCTATATGGGCCTCGATCCCGGAACACCGATCGAAAACATCGCCGTGGATCGTGTATTCATCGGATCGTGCACCAACTCCCGCATTGAAGATCTGCGGGAGGCGGCGCGCGTGGCGAAAGGGCAACGCGTAAATCCAAAAGTTCGCGCCATGGTGGTGCCGGGCTCGCAAGCCATCAAGCGCGCAGCCGAACAGGAGGGATTGCACCGCATTTTTCTGGATGCGGGATTCGAATGGCGCGAGTCGGGATGCTCGATGTGCCTCGGCATGAATCCCGACATCCTGCAGCCGGGAGAGCGCTGCGCATCGACCAGCAACCGCAATTTCGAAGGACGGCAGGGGCGCGGTGGACGTACACACCTGGTGAGCCCCATGATGGCGGCAGCGGCCGCGATTGCCGGTCATTTTACCGATATTAGGAATTGGCGATTTAACTGAACCGAGAAGACAATTATGCAACCGTTTCGCAAGCACACTGGCGTCGTTGTCCCGCTCGACAAAGTTAATGTCGACACTGACCAGATTATCCCCAAGCAGTTTTTGAAACGCATCGAGCGCACGGGGTTTGGCCAATTCTTGTTCTACGATTGGCGCTTTGTGTGTGACGGAAAAGAGCACAAACAAGCAACGGGCGATTTTGTGCTTGACCAGCCGCGCTACGCGAGGGCTTCCATTCTTGTTGCAGGGAAAAACTTCGGCTGCGGGTCGTCGCGCGAGCATGCTGTCTGGGCGCTGGCCGATTTTGGTTTCCGGGTGGTCATCGCATCGTCATTTGCCGACATCTTCGCCAACAACAGCCTGAAGAATGGCCTGCTGACGGTGCGGCTCAACGAAGCGCAGGTGGCAGAGATCATGCACAGGGCGAAGGAGATCGAAAATTACCAACTGACAGTCGACCTCGAAAATTCGCGGGTGGACGACGGACGAGGATTTGCCGCGACGTTTACTATGGATGAATTCTCGCGTCATTGTCTGCTGCATGGACTGGACGATATCGGACTTACGCTCGAACACGAGGCGCAGATCGCAGCGTATGAAGCGGAACATCCCGTGCGCGCGGAAATGAAGGCCATTCTGCCGGTTTGACCCGAACCTTTATGAAAGTGCTGCGGTGGGCGACGGGCGCCAGCCTATCCACGAACAACTGGGCGATCCATGCTTCTCTTTCTGACGCGAACTCCTTCCACGTTGTACACTTTCCAGTTTGAACACTAGCGCGGTGTTGGGTCACACCTCACGCTGAATTGGAGCGCATTCGTGAAAAAACTTTTCTTCGTCTTCACTGTCAACCTCCTGGTTCTGCTCTCCGTTGGCCGCGCCCAGAACGCTGCGCCGGCCGCGCCCAAGCAACTCACGATTGAACAGATTTTCGCGGAGGGCGGAGTTACCGGCCGCGCTCCAGAGACGATCAAGTGGAGTCCGGACGGCACCAAAGTATCTTTCGTGCAGCGCGACGACGCTGGCGAACACGGCGAACTCTGGTACGTGGACGCGACGACGGGCGAGAAGAAAATCCTGGTCAGCGAAGCCAAACTGGCGCAACTCGCTCCTCCCACAAGCAAAATTCATGACGAGCGCGAGAAGGAGCGCGTGATGAGGTATCACGTTGCCGCTTATACCTGGTCACCCGATTCCAAACACCTGCTTTTCGATTCGCAGGGACAGTTGTGGTATTACAGCCTCGATACGGGAACGGCGGTGCAGCTCACTTCGTCTCCGGACCCGAGCGAAGACCCGAAGTTTTCGCCGGACGGCGCGCGGCTCGTGTATGTGCGCAAGCACAACCTCTATGTGCATCCGGTTTCGGAGGAAACGGGCGAGCGTCCGCTTACGCGCGAGGAGAAAGAGAGAAAAAAGGATAAAGACAAAGATAAGGATAAGGATGGCGACACAGAGAAAGAGGACAACATTCTGAACGGAGAAGTCGACTGGGTTTACGCCGAAGAATTGGCCGTGCGCAGCAACTTCTTCTGGTCGCCAGAAGGTCGCGAAATTCTTTTTCTGCAAATGGACGAGACCCGCGTGCCGACTTATCCCATTACCGACTGGTTGCCGACGCATCCCCACGTGGACGAGGAAAAATATCCCAAGGCGGGCGATCCAAATCCCAGCGTGCGTCTGGGAGTGGTGGGCAGCAACGGCGGCAAAGTGCACTGGATCAAGCTCACCGAAGACGATGACACATATTTGCCGCGCTTCGGCTGGATTCGCGAAGGCTGGGCCTGGGCTGAAATCTTGAATCGCAAGCAGGATGTGCTGGACCTTTATTTCATCGACACGAAGTCGGGCAAGTCGCGCAAAGTGCTGACGGAATCGGCTCCGGATGCATGGGTCAACGTCAACGACGATTTCCGCATTCTGAAATCTGGCGACCGCTTTCTGTGGACCAGTTGGCGCGACGGCCACACTCATATTTATCTCTACAGTTTCAATGCTCCTGACCCGCTGGCGGCCGATGCCAAACTCGAACGCCAACTCGAAAGCGGAGACTACGAGGTAATCGCGATCGACGGAGTAGACGAAGCCTCGGGCGCGGTTTTCTTCACCGCCAATAAAGGCGATCCGCGGCAGGAAAAGCTCTTCTCCGCGAACCTGGACGGCTCTGGTGTGCAGAGCCTTTCCTCGGAGAACGGGAACTATACTGCCAGCTTCGCGGATGATGGTAGGCATTTTGTGGAGACGCATTCCGCGGCACTCACGCCGCCGCGCATCTCGGTATGTGCGCCGGGCGGCGCTTGTCAGAAAACTTGGGAACCGCGCAGCGTGGCGGATTATGACCTAATCGCGCCGCAGCCTCTGGAATTCAAGGCCGAGGATGGCACGGTGTTGTACGGCTATCTGATTCTGCCCCGCAATGTGGACCCGAACCACAAGATTCCGCTCATCGTCTACATCTATGGTGGTCCGGCAGGGCAAACTGTGCTGGATGCCTGGGGTGGATCTACCACGCTGTTTCACCAGATTCTGGCACGAGAAGGATTCGCGATTTTCTCTGTCGATAATCGCGGCACCCCGAACCGCGGCAAGAAATTTTCGGCCGCAACTCGCCTGCAGTTTGGAGGAGTCGAACTGAAAGACCAGTTCACGACGCTCGACCAGTTGTATGCGCAGTTTCCGCAGCTCGACCACAGTCGCACCGCAATTTGGGGATGGTCGAACGGCGGTTCCATGACGCTCTACGCGCTCACACACTCCGACCGCTTCAAGGCGGGAATCTCGGTGGCGCCGGTCACCAGTTGCCGCAACTACGATTCGATTTACACCGAGCGCTACATGAGTTTGCCAAAAGAAAACGCCAGCGGCTACGACGATTCGATTGTCAGCGCCGCGGGCAACTTGCGCGGGTCGCTGTTGCTCGTGCACGGAACCAGTGACGACAATGTGCATTTCCAGAATACGATCCAGATGACCGACGCGCTCATCCGGGCACAGAAGCAGTTCCGGCTGATGGTGTATCCGGGCAAAACACATGGTATTGGCGGGACGGGCACGCGCACACAGTTGTTCCACATGATGGACGATTTCTGGAACAAGGAATTGAAATAGGCAGAGGCCACGTAGGGACGGACGCCCTCGTCCTTCCAGCCGAGCGAAGCTCGGCAGATTCACCACTCGTCGAATGAAAGATTTAACTGAGCGCTGAAAACTGACAGCTGAAGGCTGGTTTATGCATCGTACAACTCTCGGCGATTTCGAACTCACCGTCGTCTCCGACGGAACCTACTTCCTCGATGGCGGCGCGTTTTTCGGCGTCGTGCCGAAAACCATGTGGTCGAAGAAGGTCGCGCCCGACGAACAGAACCGGCTCGACGCGGGACTGAATTCGCTGCTTGTGCGGACCGGCAAAAAAAATATCCTGATCGAAACTGGCATCGGCAACAAACTACCTGACAAACTGGTGCAGATCTACAAACAGCCGGCGAAGTTGCTCGACAACCTGCACGCCGCCGGCGTGGCGCCCGAAGACATCGACATCGTCATCAACACGCATTTGCATTTTGACCACTGCGGCTGGAATACGGTGCGGCGTGGCGATCAAGTGGTGCCGACGTTTCCGAACGCCAAGTATTACGTGCAGCAGCAAGAGTGGGAGCATGGCCGCCTGCAACTGGAGCGCGACGCGGTCAGCTACATGAGCCCGAACTACGATCCGCTAATCGAGACCGGCCAGATGGTGTTACTGAACGGCGATCAGGAGATCACTCCCGGCATTTCGGTAAGAGTTTTTCCTGGGCACACGGCGAACATGCAGGCGGTAATCATCGAGAGCGGCGGGGGTAAAGAAAAGAAGAAGGCGTGCTACATTTCCGATTTGATTCCAACCTCAGCTCATCTCGACTTGACCTGGGTGATGGCGTTCGATCTGTTTCCGCTTGATACCATCGAGAGCCGCAAAAAGTATTACGCGTGGGCGATCCCGGAGAGATGGTTGACCGTGTTTACGCACGATGACCAAACACCGTGGGGATATGTGGAACGCGGCGAGCGGGGAAGACTGGGTCTGGCAAAACTCACGTAGGGACGGCCGTATTGGCCGCCATCCTCGCTTCAAAGAATTGTTCGACCCGCCCCAAAATCTCAGCGCCGCTCCTCGCCTCGTAGATTGTCTTGCGTAGCGCCGCGCCTCCGGGCACGCCGTGCGTGAACCACGAGGCGAACTGCTTCATCTTGCCTTCCGCTCCGGGCATTTCTTCTTCCAGCAGCATCTGAAAGTAGGTACGGATCATCTGGTAGCGGTCGGCTTCAGTGGGTTCGTCGTAGGGTTTGCTGCTTGTAGCGTTTTCTGCGGAGGTTCGCTCCGCTGGGCAGACGGGGGCTTCTGCCCCTACGCGAGCAGTGGTGCGACTGACGTACTGCTCGATCTGGCGGAATATCCACGGATTCGCGGGAGCCATCCTGCCGATCATCGCCGCATCGCAGCCGGTTTGGGCGACGATGGCGCAGGCGTCTTCCGGCGAGCGGATGTCGCCGTTGCCAATCACCGGAATCTTGACGGCCTGCTTCACGGAGGCGATCCATTCCCAGCGCGCGTTTCCGCAATAGCCTTGCTCGCGCGTGCGGGCGTGCAGCGCAACCGCGCCAAGGCCGCAGCTTTCGGCCATGCGTGCCAGTTCGACGCAGACGATTTCGTCGTCGTTCCATCCTGCACGGAATTTCACGGTGAAGGGAATCTTGACGGCGGCGCGCACGGCTTCAAAAATCTGTCCGATCAGCGGCAGATCGCGCAGCAACCCAGAGCCACCATTGCACTTCACTACTTTTTTCGCCGGACAGCCGAGGTTGAGATCGACGAGATCGAAGCCGAGGTCTTCCACCAAGCGCGCCGCGTCGGCCAACACGTTTGGACTGCTGCCGAAAAGCTGGGCCGACACCGGATGCTCATCTTCGTAGAAGTGCAGGTAGCGGCCGCGGACGCGCTGGTCGCGCAGAACTCCGTCAGCCGAAGTGAATTCGGTCATGATCAGGCCGCATCCGCCGAGGCTCCTGATGAAGCGGCGGAAAACGGTGTCGGTGACACCGGCCATGGGTGCAAGCACCGTGGCAGGAGCGATCTCAACGTTCCCAATCTTCAGACTCGCAGGAAACAGTTTTGCCGGTGCAAGAACGGATGATGGGGAAACTGGGGTATCGCTCGCCCGACTTGGCACGGCATCCGCGTTGTTCCAGATCTTCTGCACGCCCTATTCTACGTCCTTTCGAGCACCAGCCATGATATGCGGGAGTCCGCGTGGTGGCACCAGTTATAGGCTGCGGAAAAACAAGTTCCCCAGCTGAAAGCGTTACCTCAGCGGCTAAAAGCCGCTACTGAAAATACGACGGCTCTCGCAGCGGTAGGCCGCTGCGCCCCCCAAAGGCAAAAGCAAATGCAAAATCAAATGCAAGTGCAAAAACCTTGGCGGACGTTACCGTGGAATCCCATCCTTGCGCAAAAAAAGCGCGCAAGGATGGGCCACCCGGCCAAAAGGGGGAAGGTTCGTGTGATTGCGAATGCGAAACCCGCTCGGTTCCGCGCCCTAGACGCGAGGCCTGTCCATCTTGAGCAGGCGCGCAAAGACACGGACGATCATGCCATCGAAGCGAGTGCCACTCAGCTTTTCCAGCTCCGCCATCGCTTGCTCATCGGTTTTGGCGAGGGCGAAAGATCGGTCGCTTGTCATGTTCGCGTAGGCGTCCGCGACGGCGAGGATGCGGCCATACAGTGGTATCACCTCACCCTTCAATCCTAAGGGATAGCCACTGCCGTCGAAGGCTTCATGATGGGATTCGATGGCCTGCGCGACGCGCTCGATGTCGGGAATTGCCCGTAACACATCCGCGCCGACCTGGGGATGGGTCTTGACCACCGCGTACTCATCCTCGGTCAGCGCTCCCGCCTTGTTCAGGATTCGCTCTGGGATAAACAGTTTGCCCACGTCGTGCACGCGGCCAGCGAGCGTGATGTCTTCCACTTCCTGTGCGGACAGGTTGAGTCCGCGAGCGATGATCCCGGCATAGTGGCCACATTGTTCGCCATGTCCCGGAGTATAGCGTTCTCTCAGTTCTGCCGCGCGCGACAGGGCTTCGATGGCCTCTTTCATCGCTCGTTGATCTGCGTCATCCTCGTGTCCGCACAACTTGCGCAGCGTGGTGACCAATTCTTCGAGGTGCTCGGGCCCGTTATGTTCGCGTTGCAGAAATCCCTCGATATAACCGGAGAGAAGCTGGCGCTGCACGGCGGGACCTTCGTCGAACGCATTGGAGGTGGAAACCTGGTTCCCGCCCGCGTGCTTGGACACGTACATGCCTTCATCCGCCACGCGAATCAGGTCCTCCATAGCAAAACCGTGTATGGGGAAACTGGCTACACCGAAACTGCCAGTGATATGGTGCTCCTCCAGCATCGGATCGGTAGCCAGCCACAAGCGCAATCTCTCCGCCAGCACCTGCGCCTGCTCGATGCCCGTCTCGGGCATGAGAATGATGAATTCGTCTCCGCCGTAGCGGGCAACCACGTTGGACTGACGGCACTTCTGTTCGAGCAGCCGGCCCACGCGGGCCAGCACCAGATCTCCCTCCAGGTGGCCGAGGGAATCGTTGACCTCTTTGAATTTATCCAAGTCGATCAGCACCACCGAGAAGGGCCGGCCCGAGCGGGAAGCGCGCTTCCACTCCGAACTCAGCGCCTCCCAGAAGAAGCGTCTCGTCTTGATGCCGGTGAGCCCATCCGTGATCGATTGCTGCTGCAGCTTTTGGAACACGAAGGAGTTGTGTAACGCCGTCGCCAGAAGATCGGCCAGGGTATTCAGGATCAGAACATCCTGGGGCGCAAACGCATTCTCATCGCGGCTCTCCACGTTGAGCACGCCCAGCAGCGTCTCGCCATAGCTGATCGGCAGACAGAGCACCGCGCGCGACTCCGGCAACACGCCGGCGAGGTGTCCTGGACCGGCGTTTTGCACCAGAGCGCTGGCCCCGGTACGCGCCACCTTTCCGAGAACGCCGCTGCCCACCGCGATACGGCGCCCCAGGCTCTTGGAGGTCGTTCCCGCCTCAGCTTTGATCTCAATATCCTTGGTGGCATAGTCCATGATGCCGATGCCGATGTGATCGTAGCGGAAGTTTTTCTGAATCTCGCGCACGATGTTGGCCATCATTTGCTCGGCGTCTTCACTGGAGATCGCCATCTTCGAAATGCTGTTCAAAAACGCGAGATGCCGGGCGCGGCGCTGCTCCTCGGTAAACAGGCGCGCGTTTTCGATGGCCACCCCGAGTTGGCCGGCAGCGGTTTGCATCACCTCAAGATCCCTCGCCTGGAACTGCGATTCCCGTTCCGTGCTCAGCGCAGCCATGACTCCAGCAGGTCTGCCGCCGAGGAAGATAGGCACGGCGCAGAACGACCGCGCCGGCCGCGGCGGCACGAAATCCACTCCCAGCTTTGACCGCATCTGCTCCAGATCGGATTCGATCAGCAATGGCTCTCCCGTCCTGAGAATGTACTCGGTAAATCCGTTGCCGGCCTTGCGCGAGCGCTTGGGAAGAATCGTGCTACCTTCGATCTCCAGCTCGAAACGGATCTCATCTTCTTCCTGAAACGCGATGTAGAAATTGCTGGTGTCGAAAATCTGGCCGAGTTCCACCTGCACCGTGCGCAGCACTTCGTCCTGGTTGAGATGAGAACTGATGGCCTGCCCGATCTCGGTGAGCAGTTCGTACTCCTTGGTGCGGCGCTGTGCTTCGTGCATGACTACATAATTTTCCAGCGTCAGGGCGATCTGTAGAGCCAACCCGATCAGCAGCCGCAAATTCGAAGAGCCGAACATCCGCCGTTCCGCGTGCGGAAACAAAAGCACTCCGAAGTTGTGCTCCCGCGTTTGCAGGCTCACTGCCATCAGGTCAGTGATTCCCGCCGCCAGCAGGGTCTGCTTGCAGGCCTCGAATTTCCCTCCCGAAAGCGCCGGCAAAGGCTCTTCCAGTTCCCGAAGATTCCGGAAGGTGACCACTCCTCCGCGTCTGTAGGCCAGTTCGGCGATGTAGTCCCCGGCCTGCGTCTTTTGCAGTTTCTCCAGAAACTCCGCGGAAAAGCCTTTTTGTACCGAGGGCACCGTGCCGCGCCACTGTTGGGAAACAAAAAAGATGGCGCGCCGCGATGGCAGGGGCGCCACTAACCTTTCCACAAAAGTTTGCAAGCTGGGGACCAGGTCGCTTGCGGACAGCAATCGGCGGGGGTCGTTGCCCAGGGTCGAGAAGGCCAAGGCATTTTCCTGCACAGCATTGCGCTCGTTCTCAAATAGCACCATCACCATGGCGAGGGCCAGCAACATCTGGGGAATCGGCGCCAGAAAACCTCCCAGTTGGCCAACAACGTCGACGAACGGTTGACTGAGTTGCCCAGCGCCCATGAGCGCTGCCCACAGGGCCAGCGACAAAGAAAGCGTACGGAAGGCTACGGAATTCCTGCGAAAAGCATATCGGTAATAATGAAACGAGCAATAAAGCAGAGTGGCGGCTAGCGCGATTTCCATGCGCAAATAAATTGGCGGCGGAGCCGCGGTTTCGCTGAATACGCCACCAACCATGTGAGCGCGCAAGCTGATGCAGGCCAGCAGCACTCCAGCCACCGTCAAGGCTACGTCATACCACTTCAGATGAAACGGTTCCTTCATCAGGCGAGTAGACACAAAAATGCTAATCGCCATCGCCACCAGCAGCAGGGAACTCAGCAAAAACAATAACGGAGAAGGGCCGTAAGAATGTTCGATCGCCTTCAACGCGTAGTGCAGCGTGTAAGCCGCCCACGCCAGTTGCCATGCCCGAAAATAGCTGTGACGGTTTTGCTCGTACAGGTAGGTAAAGACGAAAAGCACCAGCAGGGCTACGGCCCCAGGAATCAGCACCAAGCCTGTGGCAACGTTATTCATCGATTGACAATCCGATTGACAATCCCTGGACTACTCCATCGCATCTGCGTCCCGGATGAAACTGTGGTTGGCTAATCCTGTCATACCAGACCGACTGAAACAACAGGCGACTTCCGGCAGGTTCCGCCCTGGGCACCGCGTTTCGAAAAAGTATCTTCTTTTGAGATGCAATGGCGCTAGAGCCATCTTCTGCCCAGGCGTTACCTCAGTAACCTCCTGGTAACCAGTCTGCTTTTGGTGCAGGGACGCGGCCTTCGCTCTTTCCCTGGTGAGACAGAGCCAATATAAGTGCAGCGGAGGAAATTTCGTCAGTGCGCACCTAGAGCCTAGACTGCAATCCCGCTATACTCAAACGTTATGCTTCGCGTTCGATTTGCGCCGTCTCCCACCGGTTTTCTGCATGTCGGCAGTGCCCGCACTTTCATTTTCAATTGGCTCTACGCCCGTCACAACCGTGGAACCATGGTCCTCCGCCTCGATGATACCGACGTCGAGCGCAATACCGACGCCTCCGTCAATTCGATCTTCGACGGTCTGCGCTGGCTCGATCTCGGATGGGATGAGGAATACAAGCAATCCGAGCGGCTGGCCCTGCATCGCCACATTGCCGACGCCATCTTTCAGAAGGGTCTAGCTTACCGCGACTTTACTCCCGCCCACGCCGGCGACAGTGAAAAATCCGGCGCCAATCAAACCTGGCTCTTTAATGCCGGCATGTGCGAACTCTCCCGCGCCGAGAGCGACCGCCGAGCCGCCGCCGGAGAGCCTTTCGCGCTCCGCTTTCGAGTTCCCCGAGGCACCGACGCACAAGTTCGCTTCACTGACGCGGTCTATGGCATGCAAATCAAATCCGCGGACGACATCGAAGACTTCGCGCTCCTCCGCTCCGACGGCATGCCCACCTACCACCTCGCCTCCTGCGCCGATGACATCGATTTGCGTATCAGCCACATCATCCGCGGCCAAGACCATCTCTCGAACACTTACAAGCACGTGCTCATTTTCGAAGGCGCGGGCGCGAAGCCGCCGCAGTTTGCGCATCTTCCACTGCTGGTTGCTCCCGACGGATCGAAGCTCTCCAAACGCCGCCACGGGCCGGTCGTCAGCGTCACAACTTATCGCGACGCCGGATTCCTTCCCGAAGCCTTTATCAACTTTCTATGCCTGCTCGGCTGGTCGCCGAAAGACGACCGCGAAAAGATGACGCGACAGGAACTCACCGACGCCTTTTCGCTCGAGGGCATCAACCGCGCCAACGCGGTCATTAATTTCAAGGAACCGGCCGCAACCCCCGACGAAACCTTCGACCCTAAAGCCGTCTGGCTGAATGCTGAACACATCCGTGAGCTTTCGATCGATGACCTCAGCGCGCGCCTGCTTCCCGTTGTTCACGCCGCCGGATTCGCGGTTGCGCCCGAGAAAATGCACGCGATTACGCCGCTGATCCAAGAGCGAATCAAACTTCTGCGCGACGTTTTAACGGCCGCCGATTTTTTCTTCGTTGAACAACTCCCGCCCTACGACCCCGCCGAATTAATTCCCCAAAAGGGAGACGCCGCCATGGCGCTCAAGGTATTAACCCGAGCAAAAGAAGTCCTGGCGCAAACGGAATTCACCCACGATCCTTTGGATCAGGCGCTACGCGGCGCCGCCCAGACGATGGATGTAAAAGCCGGACAAATGTTCCAGCCGATCCGGGTCTCCGTCTGCGGACGCAAAAATGCCCCGCCGTTATTCGAGACGCTCCAGGTTCTCGGGAAAGGAACGACGTTAGCGCGCATCGATCAGGCGATCAAGAAGTTGAGAGACGGCGCACCGTCCTAGTGGGAGTTCGGGAACTGCTGCGCCTTCTGCCGCGCGTCCGCCGCGTCAGTCTTCATTCCTTTTTCGTCGTAGACATCGGCCAGCAGATTTTCGTTGTCGGCATCGTCCGCCGCTTGCCGCTGCTTCAGCAACGATGCGATGGCATCGTCATAGCGCTTGAGCCGCGCCTGCATGACGCCCATGTTGTAATTCACGCCCTGATAACCGGAGTCGAGCGCCGCCACCCGTTTGTACTCGTCCAACGCATCGAGATTCCGGTGCTGATCCGCAAATGCGTCGGCGAGTCCGGCATGTCCATCGGCGCTGTTGGGATTGAGTTTGAGCAATCGGGCAAAAGTATCTTGTGCTTTTGCGGGTTGCTTCAGCTCCAGATAAATCAGCCCCAGCCGGTAATACGCATCTTCGCTCCGCGGATTCAGCGCAATTACGCGCTGCATCTCCACCGCCGCGTTTTCGAAATCATGCTTCGCGATGTAGGCACGCGCCAGGGCCGCGTGGGCGGGCGCAAAATTGGGCTGCAGTCGCACCGACTTCTGCAACTCCGCAATCCCTTCATCGGTCTTACCCTGCCCGAGAAGGTCGACTCCGTTTTGTCCATGCAGCATGTAGGCATGGGAGCGCTGCAACCACATCACTCCACCCGCGACGACCAGAACTCCAACCAGCAGCACCGCAATCCGCCGCAAAAAGTCGCCCTGCGCCGGCGCGACCTTTGCGATCAGCGCACCGAGCAGCAAACCCATGAGCAGCCCGCCGATGTGCGCCGCGTTATCGACGTGCGAAATCACCGCCCCAAAAAAAAGGTTGTATCCGACAAATGCTACAACGCTGCGCAGCATGCCACTCATCGCGGCTCTCGGCAGCGAGAACTCCCCCAGATAAAACGATGCGATCAAAGCCCCGGCAATCCCAAAAATCGCGCCCGACGCGCCCACGCTCAAGATCACGGGATTCCAAATCACGCTCCCCAGGCTCGCGCTCAGCCCGCAGATCAGATACACGGCGGCAAATGTCCAGTGCCCGTAGACCGATTCCGCAAGCCTGCCCAGGCTCCACAGACACCACATGTTGAACCCGATGTGCAACAGCCCGCCGTGAACGAAAACGCAAGTCAGCAGCCGCCACCACTGGCCACTGATGGTAAGCGGGCCGAAATTGGCTCCCCAGTGCACCAGGTCCTGCCCCGACGGATTGTCGAGCATGGAGACGCCCGCCAGGCACATGGCGGCGAACACCGCAACATTGATGCCGAAAATCGCCTGCGTCACTACCATCGAACTGGACTGCTGCCGCGCCCATGGCGCCGGCTCAACGCGCTGGATGGGAATATCTTCGCCCCGCTTCGCAGCTTCGTTCATCACGCACCACTGGCAAAGCTTCTTGCCAAAGCTGAGGCCCGGAAGTCGACGACCGCATTGCACGCAATTTGCCATGGGAGATTGAATGAGTAGCGGAGAACCGGGCATCCGTGCCTAGCCGCGAAATTGCCCGGCGGGGCAAGTCCAGTGGGGAAGCGCCCAGCCGCCGCGAATCCACTTTACCCATATAGAATACAAGGAGTATGAGTACTACGAACTTATCTTCGTCTAAATCTAAATCCAGCGAATCCACAGCGAGTTCGCCTAGCGAGGCTCGCCCCTCGAATTTCATCCGCGACATTGTTATTGAGGATCTGAAAACGAAGAAGTATGGCGACGCCGTTATCCAGACCCGCTTTCCTCCCGAGCCCAACGGCTACCTGCACATCGGTCATGCCAAGTCCATCTGCCTCAACTTTGGATTAGCCGACGAGTTCGGCGGCAAGACCAATCTGCGTTTCGACGACACCAACCCCGAAAAAGAAGAGCAGGAGTATGTCGACTCGATTTTGAAAGATGTTCGCTGGCTGGGTTTCGAGTGGGACGGCCTCTACTATGCTTCCGACTACTTCGATCAACTCTACGAATGGGCCATCAAGCTCATCAAAGAGGGCAAAGCCTACGTCGACGATCTAAGCGCGGAAGAAATTCGCAAGTATCGCGGCACGCTCACTGAGCCCGGCAAAGAAAGCCCGCATCGCAACCGCGCAATTGAAGAAAACCTCGACCTTTTCGAGCGTATGCGCAATGGCGAATTCCCCGACGGATCCCGCGTACTGCGCGCCAAAATCGACATGGCGTCTCCGAACCTCAACCTGCGCGATCCCGTCATGTACCGCATCCTGCACGCCGAGCATAACCGCACCGGCGGCAAGTGGTGCCTCTATCCCATGTACGACTACGCCCACGGGCAGTCGGATTCCATCGAGCACGTCACTCATTCGATCTGCACTCTCGAATTCGAGGATCATCGCCCGCTCTACAACTGGTTCATCCAGCAACTCGGAATTTTTCCGTCCCAACAAATGGAGTTCGATCGCCTCAGCCTGACCTACACCCTGCTCAGCAAGCGCAAGCTTCTGACTTTAGTGCAGGAAAAGCACGTCACCGGCTGGGACGACCCCCGCATGCCCACGCTCTCCGGCATTCGCCGCCGCGGCTACACGCCCGAGGCGATTCGCAATTTCTGCGCGGCCATCGGAGTTTCAAAAACGAATGGCACGCTCGACTTTGCCATGCTAGAACATTTCGTCCGCGAAGATCTGAACAAGCGCGCACCACGCGTGATGGCGGTCCTGCGACCATTGAAGGTCGTGATCGACAATTATCCCGAAGGTCAAGTTGACGAAGTCGATGCGGTCAATAATCCCGAGGACGAAAGTGCCGGGAAGCGCAAAGTGCCATTCTCCAAGGTGCTCTACATCGAGCAGGATGATTACCGCGAAGATCCCCCCAAGCAGTATTACCGCCTGTCTCCCGGTCGCGAGGTTCGGCTGCGTTACGGCTACTTCATTACCGCAAAGAGCGTGGTCAAGAACGACAAGGGAGAAGTGGTCGAGGTGCATTGTACGTACGACCCGGCCACGCGCGGCGGCAACGCTCCGGATGGGCGCAAAGTGAAATCTACCATCCACTGGGTCTCAGCCGAGCACGCCCTCGACGCCGAAGTGCGGAACTACGACAAGCTATTCGTCAAGGAAGACCCCAATCAAGTTGAAGAAGGCCAGGAATTCACGGCGAACTTGAATCCGAATTCGCTGGAGGTGATTGCTAACGCCAAGCTGGAACCATCGCTGGCGAATGCGCCGATCGAGGCTCGCTATCAGTTCGAGCGTCTGGGATATTTCTGTGTGGACCCGGATTCAAAGCCCGGGCGTCCAGTCTTCAACCGCACCGTCGCGCTGAAGGATACTTGGGCCAAGGTCGAGAAAAAAATCGAAGCGAAACCAAGGAATTAAGACTGGTGGAGAGAGACCGACGCTCGCCCAGTTCAGCCCTACTCTCTCCACCAGCAACAACCTAACACGCGGTCCGCCGCTTCCGGCTCAAAGCACCCGGCACGCCTCCTCAAATTCAAGACGGGGGCTGCGCGGGAAAAGCTTGGTGTGATCGCCATAGCCCAGATTGCAAAGAGAGTTCACTTTCCATTTGCCATCAGGAAAGAATTCGGCATTCACCTTCGCCGCATCGAAGCCCGACATCGGGCCACAATCAAGTCCCACGGCTCGAGCCGCGAGCATGAAGTAAGCCCCTTGCAGTGAACTGTTGCGGAACGCCGTCTCCTCGATCAATGCCGGTTTCCCCACGAAATAGGAACGCATGTCGGCATGGGGAAATAGCTTGGGAAGCTTCTCGTGAAACTCGGTATCCCAGGCAATAATTGCGGTGACTGGTGCTGCCTTGGTTTTTTCGACATTGAGCGGAGCCAATGCCGGCAGAAGCCGCGCCTTGGCCGCTTCGCTTTCGAGGAATAGGAAACGCGCAGGAGAGGAATTCGCGCTGGTCGGTCCCCAGCGCGCAAGTTCATAAGCTTCGCGTAGCACGGCGAGGGGCACGCGTGCCGGTAGCCACGCATTATGCGTGCGGGCTTGCCGAAATAACTGGTCTAATGCTTCGCTGGAGACTTTGGTTGGGTGCGCGGCGGCATCCTGCATTTGTGTCATCGTTTCTGCCTCGAATGGTTTTTGTCAAATTCTTAGATGGTAGGAACCACCAAAGGATTCGAGACCGATGGGCAAGAGCCAGAAAGTGCATTGTGCAAGAATTGCCACGCGCTACATCGTGTTAGACAAGCATCTCATGATTTACTTCCATGGTCCGCCCGTATGCACGATCCACAGGTCGGTATCGGGCGATGCGATCACTTCAAACGGCATCCAGAAGTAGCCGCGCTGTCCCCAATCATCGCCCCAACTGTTCTGGATAAGCGCCAACTGTTTCGCGAAGTCGTAACCGAGACAGAGTACTTCGTGGCCACCCTGTTGCTGCTCTCCAGATTTCGGTACCGGCATGATGCCGCTCTCCGCCACCTGGTCTGACATGAATGAGTCATAGACAGTGAAGCCGACTAGAGCGGGCCACGGCGTAGCATCCGCCAGGCAGCACAGAAAATCCGATAACCCTCCGATGCGGTGATAAGCACCCGTCTTATACTTCAGCGCGTTCGCAATCTGCGCCGGTGTTGGCTTTGTGATCTGGCCCGCGATATAGGGATACAGCGCCGTCTCGCAGCAACCGACCGCAGTCAGCACTTGGCAGGCGGTACGCGGCATCGCCCCCTCATCCTTCGGAAAATCATTGCTGGCGAGTAATTCCTCGGCATACAGGCATTGCGGACTTAGGATCGGCGAGTTCTTCTCATACTTCCGCGCGATCCACTCGCGCGCTGATGAGAAGGCGTGTCCAGTGCAACTGCCTTCTTCGCCCTGATCCTTGACCGGTCCTCCCCACTCTCGCAGATCCACCTGGAGCACCGCCGGGCGCGGCGGCGGGGCAGCGCGGTACATCCGATCTCGAACATCGTGAACATCGCGAAGCGCGCCAAACTTGCGTTTCATCAATTGCTATCCTTTCGATTCAAAACGCCTAAGGCGTCCTCGGTTCGTGCACAGTCGGTCACTGTAAGTAAGTTGCCCATTTATTTCAGGACGCCTAACGAGACATATCGAGCCACTTTCGAGTGCTGGTGAATGACTAACTTCGGAGTAGCGGCGTCCACGGGAGCGTTCCCGGTCCTGGCCGTAAGAATGACGTTGTAACTCGCCACGAAGTTTCCCAGCTTGAGGAGACGCTCCACGTCGGCGCTCTTGGGTGAAGCGGTTGACGGCTGACAAGCAGGAATCACGGCCGTAATCGCTCCTATCGTTCCAGACACAAGATCCGCAAGCAGCGCGATCTTTGTCTGCGTGTTCGAATCTTTCACCTGTGCCAACTGCAATACAAGAGCCTGATCAACTTGATAGGTGGCGACGGCGTTCTGCAAAATGGTACAGGCATTCGACCCGCCATCTTTGGCAAAGTCAGCAGCCAGCGTCTTTATTGCCACTGCATCGTCATCGATTTTCGCCGCGAGAGTCGAGTTCATCGGCTCGCTGTTCGCGACCGAGACAATCTGTAAAATATTGATTAGCGCCGGCGCCGCAGCGGCCAGTATGGAGTCAAGCGTCGACACCCAAGCGGTCGAACAAGCGGTGGATGATAAAGCGAGAGACAGCACGACAATAAGAACCTTCCTCATAAAGTATTTCTCCTATATGCTTTCGACAGTGACTTACTTCCTTGGGCTGACGGTCTCGGATGGCGAAGGCAGCCAGTGCGCCACGATAACAGCCAACGGCGCAAAGATCGCTGCGAAGGCAGCGTGATTCATCCAGAAGGCCGCAATCGCCGGCGTGGCGGCGTTTGCAACCGAGGTGAGCAGTAACACAACTGTAGGTAGATAAGCAGCGTACTTTTTCATAATAGTACCTCCTGATGGCGGCAGGGCGGGGGAACGTTGATGTACAGTTTCGGTCGGCCTGTTACGATTAGATTAGTTGACTAGCTTCTAATAAGACGTCTTCTGGGATCTCATAACGCCATGATTCCCGATACATAGGCTGCTCCCGGCGAACGTTTCGTCAGGGCCTCCCTGCGGAATACGGACCCCACTTGCGGCAAGCCTACATGTACCCATCCATACTCGAGAATAAGTTGGTCGTATTCGATGTCGGATTTCAAGATGGCCAGCGCCACTTCTATGGGGGTACCGAAGCCAGGACAGACAAAGTCGCACGCCAGGCCTTGGCAATGGGCGCTCGTCCCCACTCCGCCTAGCGCTCGGTTTACTTGTACTGAACGGTAACCACTGTGCACGACAATGGGTTTGCCGCCGACGAGCACTCTAATTGTTTCCATCACCGCCGCTACAAGTCTCAGGTTGGCCAAAACCGCTGAAGTTGGTGTGTTGTCGAGACCAATACGTTCGGCCGTTGCAGAGTAAGTCAGCTCTTCGAGCGTAAAGTGTTGACTAAGATGAGATGTGTGCATTGTCCGTGTCTGGCATTCGCTAGTTATCGGGGTACGGCCCGTGTATCCCGCAGTTACCGCCGCTCGGGCAGACGTATTCCGTCTGCGTGAACGCCGTGACCATACTCGGCACGTTCACTCCCTCGGTTGTATACGACGAGCCGCTAAGGGGGACGAGATCGCTGAGTGCAAAATTACTGGACCACGGGGCTCCCATAAGTGGGCAATTCAGGGGGTTCGATCCATCGTAGGTACAGGCGCCCCCTGGAAAAGTCAGCCCGTTGCCTCCAGTCACGGTGAACCCCGTCCATCCCATGCAACTGGAAACCGGACCTGCCGAACAATCTGCATTCGGGGACAAATCCGCAGGCGTGCTTCCGCTCGGCCACACTTCGTTCCAACAACTGCTACCCGAGCAGAGCACCGTTGGCGGATTGCTTGATTGATTTACGATCAGGTTGTCGTATTCGTTCAGGCTTCCCGTATCCCAGCACTGGCTCAATGCGACGTTGCCTTCACCCGTGATGTGAGAGCAGGTGATCGCGAAGCTGCCAGTCCCCGCGGGGGCCGCAAAAACATTATGTGTCAAGTAATTGTTATAGTGCTGCCGATACGTGCCTCCGGAAACAATCGCCTCTCCGGTTGGCGTCAGCACCGTATTGTTGGCGAAGATGCTGCCGTAGGGATGCCCTGAATCATTTTCCAGTTCACAAATCGTATTGCCAGAGGAGTCGACCGAACCGGCGTTCGGGAAGGAGATGACGAGCGAGGTCGGTGAGGCCGAACTCGCCGCCTGAACGATGCTCGTAGCCCCAACTTCGTAGCTCGTGTCTTCCGAGTTCGTCGAGGTATTCCAACAATAGGGCGTGTAGACCGCATCCCCCGGACTCATGTCCAGCATCTTGAAAGCCAGCGTCGGAATGACGATCGCGACGCCAGCCGTATTGCAAGCGGATGCGCTGGAACACAGGCTTCCAGCCGGAGCGGAAGAGTCGGAGTAAGTCAGTGAATCCCCGAACGTGCCGTCCGACCTTACGCACGGCTGCGGCTGCGAGTTGTCTGGTGATGAGCAGAGCGTATTAACGCCATTGTTGTAAACACCAGTGACCGCAAATGTTCCTGCATAGGCGCTCGGGGCATACACTGTGACATTCTGTCCCACATACGGATCTTGCCGCGAACCGCCGAACTTCACTGTGACGACGCCGCCCGAGTTATTCACACTGGAAACACTGATTGCGTTGTTCATCAGTCCACAGCCGGCTCCGCAGACGGGCACTGGGGGATTCCCCGCTCCGCCCGTACCGCCATTGGCAAGCAGAATCGGAGAGCACGAGGCAGTCGCTACACCACTCGCATCGCGGCTCATCGCGCACGAGAAATCGTTGGCGCCATATCCGCCCCAGTCAATCAGTTCGCCGCCAGGACTATTCCACTGATTCGTGTCACCCACGTTCGACCATACGTTATTCGAGATCGCAAGATAATCCTCCGGCTGCGATAATCCTCCACCATCGCCGGGTCCAAGCGATCGCGTTCCCAGTTCCATTCCTTGCGGAGAGTTGCTGATCCAGTTGTCCGTAAGCGTGACGTTGGCGATAACCGTCAACGGCTGGCCAGTCGATTGGTTGTAGATTCCACCGTCCGTCCCGCCCGAAGTCGATCGAGGATTACTGACAATGACGAAGCCGGATTGAGCGTCGGCCCACGAGCAGCAAATGATGTTCCCATCCACCAGAACCCGGTTGCCAAGTTTCAGTTCCAAACTGTTCTTGATCGCCCATCACATCGGGCAGGTATTGTTCGAGGCCGGGGTTTCCATCGGCCCGCATCCAAACGGAGGTGCCGGACTGTTGCCCGCACTTCCAGTCAGGAACCTGTAGCCCAGGTCGCGGCCAAGGAAGTTCCCTCTGATTTCCACGTCATTAGCGGGACCGCCTTTGGTATCCACTGCGGCGCCGCCGCTGAATAGCGTATTCGACCCACCTTCCATCCAGTTATGCGCGATCTTATCCGGCCCGTTCGAGAACCCAAACGAAAATGCGTGCGATTCCGAAGCCCACCAGTGAATCTTCTCGATATAGTTCCACTGGAACCAGCTTTCCGTCGCGCCGAACCCAACTCCCTCATCAACGTCATCCCCACATCCGTTGGCATACTTGGTCGTGGGATTCAGCAGAGAAAAGGCGATGGAGACCGTCGCCCCCGACTTCTCCGACGAGTTAGTCTCATTCGCGGCAGTGAAAGTGGCCTCAAACTGCGTCGATGACAGGCCGGTCGACAGAACGGCCACGGTTTGACCGTTAAGGTATGACTCCGCCGTGCCCGACAGGTAAACCAGATTGCCGGCGCTAAAGCTGTTGGTGGCCGTAACTGTCAGCACATCGCTCGTGATGGAAGTCGCCGTAATCGTTGCCGGCGAAGGAAGTGTCGGCGGCGCCGGAGAAACGGTCAGTACACTGTCGGTCGCAGCCGGATCGTGATTCGTGATCGTGTACCCCACGCCGTTAATCAGCAGTTGATTGGACTGCCCGGCCACGGCCTGCGGATAACCGGAGGAATGCGTGCCATCGGAAAACGTCATGCCGAAGTGGTCGCCCGCGGCTTGTGTCACCGTCGCGCCCGTTGCCGTCACACCGCCCGTCAGCAGCCATCCGCCATCGCCATAGGGAATCGTTGGATATGTCGAAGTCTCACTACATGCTCCGGCGGGTTGACCCGAATCACCAGGATCCCATCCGTGGAGGTAACTGTACTCAATACCCAGATACTGCGGTCCACTGTCAAACTTAATCAACTGCGCCGCGTTGACGCCCTTCCCGCTCTGGTACGCTCCCGGTGCGACGGTCACTTCCATGTCCCGCAGCAGGATGTGGTTCGCCGGATTCGGGGAACCTCCCGAGAAACAGGACGTGTTCCCATAGGTCATATTGTTGCCCCCGCAGGCGTAGATCGCCCGATAGCCGCTAATCGGGGCGCTGTCCATGCGCAGCGTCCACAAAGAAGCGATGTCGTTCGTGCAACCAGGATTGCGTGTGCCGCCGTACCCAGGTAACCCGTGCGAGCACAAAATCTGGTTGGCCGTCGGAGGAGAGGAAGACTCCACAACCGCACACTTCGTCGCCCCTGTCTTGGCGGGAAGCGTGACAAGGGAGTTGTTAGAGTCGTAAGTGGACCCATGCAGCAACGCACCCGCCGGCACAATGATGTGCCACCACTGATCTGGAGCACTCGCCCAAGCTTGGAGAGCCCCCACTAAGCCGGCTGGAGTTTCGGCATAGTGACCCGTTCCCGAGCCACCATCGACGTAAACCGTGTTGTCGTATGAACTCGTAGAGCAGATATCTCCCGAGTCCACCCAGTTGATCGGTAGCCCGGCCCCGATGCCACCGCCGCCACTGATCAAGTTCCACTGACCTGCCCCGGAATACGATCCGGGACCCGAATAGATTGCTTGCCCGAAGGCTGGCAAACAAAAAATTACGACCGCCAATAACTTCTTCATCGCTGCTTGCTCCGTGAACCCGCAGTGATTCCGGCACTCCCTCGGGTGGGGGATGTTTTAGGGCGAAGTCACTCCCTGCCGGAAACCTGAAATCGTGCCACTCGCGACTGCTCGAGTACTACTGCTCTCACCTTCGCTATAATGTTTATTTGCTCTAACCCCGCCGTTTGCGCAGGGATCATGGAAAGGGAACTATGCCGACTGACGTAGTCATGCCCCAGATGGGCGAATCCATCTTCGAAGGAACCATCACCAAGTGGCTGAAAAAAGCCGGCGAAAAAGTCCAACGCGACGAACCCTTGTTCGAGATTTCTACCGACAAGGTCGACGCCGAAATCCCCGCGCCCGCTAGCGGAGTCCTTCAGGAAATCAAAGTTTCCGAAGGCAATACCGTTCAGGTCAACACCGTCGTCGGTGTCATTGGCGACGGCGATGGCGCTTCCGCCCCCGCCAAGGCCGCTGCTCCTACTCCCGCCGCTCCCGCGCCCTCCAAAAAAGAAGCTAACGAAGCTCCCGCTCCCCAGTCCGGCGCCATCGCTCCGCAAAAAGAAAAAGAGGACGAAGAGGAAGAAGCTTCCGACATCCGCTCGTCCCCGCTCGTCCGAAAGCTCGCCCGCGAGCACAATGTGGATCTCGCAAAAGTAAATGGCACTGGTACCGGCGGCCGCGTCACCAAGCAAGACATACTCGATTTCGTCGAACACCGCGCAACGGTTCCCGTGGCCACACCCGCACCCCGCCCAGCCCCAACCCCTGCACCTGCAGTGATTCCTGGCGACCTTGTACCCATGTCTCAAATGCGCAAGATCATTGCCCAGCGCATGATCGAATCCCGCCGAACCAGCGCTCACGTCCACTGCATGTTCGAGGTGGATATGACTCGCATCGTCAATTTGCGTAACAAACTGAGGAACGGCTTTGAGCAGCGCTACGGCACGCGTCTCACCTTCATGCCCTTTTTCGTGCGTGCCGCCATCATCGCCCTGCAACAATTTCCAATTGCAAACAGCTCTCTCGAAGGCGATGGCCTCCGCTACCATAAGCACGTCAACGCGGGTATCGCCGTTGCGCTCGATTGGGGACTCATCGTTCCCGTGCTCAAAAGCGCCGACGAACTCAACTTCCTCGGACTGCAGCGTGGCATCACCGATCTTGGCGAGCGCGCCCGTACAAAAAAGCTCCTGCCCACCGACGTCGAGGGTGCAACCTTCACCATCACTAACCCTGGTCAATTTGGAGCAGTCTTCGGTTTGCCCATCATTAACCAGCCAAATGCAGCCATCATGGGCGTCGGC